>NZ_JBGCCA010000011.1:0-193167 GCF_041261265.1 Streptacidiphilus sp. MAP12-33 | reverse complement strand
GGGCGGGGCCCTAAAGGGCCTGAGGAATTCCTTACGGAATTCCCCGCAGCGTGGATTCCCCTTCGGGGAATCCGTTCGTGGTGCTGTCGAATTCCCTTCGGGAATTCTTGTTTGGGCGATTTGAATTTCGTTCCGAAATTCGAGGTGAGGGGTTGTTTGGTTGGGGTGACTCCCTTTCGGGAGTTGTGGTGTCGGGTGTTGGCTCCCCGCGTTGCGGGGAGCTGGGCCGCCTTCGGCGGCTTGGTGGTGTGGTGGGGTGTCAGGCCCGTTGGGCCTGAGGTGTTTTGGTTGGTGGCTTGCAAGCTGTGAAGGTTCGGCTGTGGGGTGGTGGCGGCTGGAGGGGCCGCCTTTCGGCGGCGTGGTTTTTGCCTTCGGCTCTGTGTCTTGCATTCACCCGGCTATTTCATGGGTTGGCTTGCGAGGCATTTGATGCCGGAATCTTGGTGCGTGAACCAGTTTATCATGGCTGCCGATCTGGGATTATCGGGGAGAATTATGGCGGATTGAGTGGCCTTTCATGGCACTCCTTGACGTGTGCGTTCACCTCGCTGATCTGATGTAACGTCAGATAGTTTATGGAATGCGAATTCCCGACACGAAAACAACCGCTAAAATCCCCCACATCCCTGAGGGGCGCCTACGGCACCCAACACCACCCCGACACACACCACCTGAGCCACCACCAGAACAAGGCTCGGGCCTCGCCCGGGACGGCGTGCGAGCGGGCCGCAGAGGAGCGACCGCGCGAGACCGGGCCTGACAGGCAAGGGCCGGCTGCCCGGAATCACCACCAGGAAGGCCACACACCCCAGCTTCGCATTCCCGTGTCGCGCCTACGGCGTGACCGAGCGGGGCACGGGTGGGGCGAGGCCGGACTCATCCGGGTCCGGTGCCAACTTCCCTCGCTTGCCGCCCTGTTGAGGCCCGCGCTCATCGGGACGCACCAGGGTGGGGAAGAGGGCCCGGGTGTGGGTGTGGGTGTGGGTGTGGGGCCGGTGGCCCGACCCCGGGAGTGACACGTTTCGCCGATGCACCACCACCCAGCCCGGGTGACACCACTCCCCACCGCAAAGGGCCGAACCCAGACAGCGCTCCCAAGAAAGGCCCTGACGGGCCCCACGGGCTCTCAGAGAGCCCAGGGGGCCGGGAAAGGGGGCCGCGCGGCCGACACGCACAGGCACAGGACGCACCCCCACCCCCGAAGCGCGACCGCCCCCGCCCTCCCCTTCCCCTTTCACTCCGGGTAAGGCGGGCGCGCAGAGGGGGATGTCAGGGCGCGAGGGTGCCTCAGCGCCCCATCTGACCAGCGGGGATGCAGAGTTGAGCGCGGGGGCGTGAAAGTCCAGCCCACGGGGTGCGCCACGGGGTAGTCCACGCCCTGGATCACGGGACAGCTCACGGGGTAGCCCACGGGCCCATTGTGGGCCGACCGGGTGAACCCTCGGGGCGCGGCGCGGAATTGGGTGGACTGCCACCGGAGGATGTAGTTAACTATTAGTAAGTCGTCCGAATGGCACCGGGGACGCGACGCACACCACCAACGAAAGGACCTCCCAAGTGGAGATCATCATTGCTCAGGGCCACGTGACCGCCGTTGCCCGTGGCCCCGAGTCGGAGAAGGCCAGCGCTGCGCGGCAGATCGCCACCTACCTGCCCCTGCCGTCGCTCCTGGACGGGGCCCGCGTCCTGCACGACCAGGACGAGAACATGACCGCGCTTCAGCTGCCGACCCACGCCGGGCCGGTGCTGGTGGTGATGCCCATCACCGAGGACTGCCAGTACGTGATCATTCACGAGGGCAAGAGCGGACGCCGGATCATCGGGACGGTCCGCCGCGAGGACCGCCGCGTGCGGCAGCCGCTCCGTCAGGTGGCCTACCGCGTGGCCGAGTTCCTCCGCTCCCGCGCCCTGGTCTGATTCCCCGCAGGTGGGGGCCGCGGGGAAAACCGGTGGCCCCCACCCATAGAGTTACCTATTATGTAAGTCGTTGGGGTTGGCCCCCCGACGTCGACGAAACACCACAAGGGAGCACCACCATGCAGGAGCTGACCCCCCGCGCCGCCGTCATCACCCCCGGCGCGGACGGCACCGGAAGCGCCCGGAACGCCGACCTCCGAGACCTCGTGCAGGCCCTCCAGCACCAGCACGCCCGCAAGGCCGACCACGTCGTGTCCGCCGGGCGGATGCGCGCCGAGGGCGGAAACCTGCTGCTGACCGGCAACGCCCACACCCTGAGCACCGAGGGCGTCACCAGCACCGACGAGGCGCTCAGGCCCACCGCCATCGCGGACGAGGGGATCGCGGAGAAGTTGGGTATTCCCCGCGCCTACCTCCGCAAGCTGCGCGCCGAGCTTCCGGGGCTGTACGACGCGAACGTGAACGGGTGGCTTGAGGCCGACCCGGCCCGCAAGCTGATGCTGCGGACGTTCACGCCGGGCGACGGGGACGGCGGTGTCGGGGTGCTGCGCGCGGTGCTCTCCGACTCGTACCGGCGGATCGACAACTTCGACGTCTTGGTGTCCGCGCTGGAGGGCATCCGGCAGACCGGGCACGAGATCGACATCACCGGGTGCGATCTGTCCGACCGGCGCATGGTGGTCCGGATCGAGTCGCGCTCGGTGCGGGTGATGGCCCCCGAACTGCTGCGCGGCTACCGGTCCCCCTTCACCGGCCAGACCGGCGACCAGTTGCCCATCGTGTCGGCGGGTTTCGTGCTGGCCAACAGCGAGGTCGGGTCCGGTGCCTACACCCTCACCCCGCGCATCACGGTCCAGGTGTGCACCAACGGGCTGACCATGACCAAGGACGCCTACCGGGCCGTGCACATCGGCGCGCGCCAGGACGAGGGACTCATCCGGATCTCGGAGGACACCGACGCCAAGCACCTGGCGTTGATCCAGGCCCAGACCCGCGACGCCGTGTCGACGTTCCTGGACCGGGAGTACGTGGAGACCAAGCTCCGCGCGATCGAGCGCGAGGCCGGGCGCGAGGTCGCCGACCCCGCGAAGACCATCGAGACGATCGCGAAGAAGCTGCGGTTCTCCGACGCGGTGCAGCAGTCGGTCTTGAACCACTTCATCAAGGGCGGACAGCCCACCGCCGGGGGCATCCTCCAGGCCATCACGGCCACCGTACAGACCCTGCCCGACGCGGACGCCGCGTACGAGCTGGAGGCCCAGGCGCTGGCCGCCATGGCGATGGCCTGACCCACCCGGCCCGGTGCTGGGGCCGCACGGCCCCAGCACCCATCCGGCCGCCGAGCCGGACCGGCGCGCACGCGCCCTCCCTCTTCCCCTGACCTCCCGTGTCCCCCAGCCACCGAGCCGGGAGACCGGCCCCGCCCTGCCCAGGAGGCACCCCAGATGACCGATCACCGCACCCCCAGCGCCCCCGCCGGTAACCCGATGAGCCAGCGTGCCGCCGACGTCCTCGCATGGGCCCTCAGTGAACCGCTCCCCGCGCCCGCCGAGCAGGTCCCCTCCCCCGCCGACATCACCGCGCAGCCCGCCCCGGCCGCGCCGGTCGAGGACGCCGCCCCGACCGGGGCCCCGGAGACGGCCACGCCCGAGGAGCGCCCCGAGGTCGCCCCCGGCCCCCACGCCGGCATCGAGCCCCCGGCCGCACCGGAGCCCGAGGCGCAGCCCGCCAGTGAGCCCGCACCGGCCCCGGAGGAGCAGGGAGCCGCCGCCGACACGGGCACGCAGCGCCCGCACGCCGCAACGGACTGGGGACGCAGCCACATCGGGCGCTGCTGGGGAGACACGGAGATCGAGGACGCGTGCCCGTGCCCGCAGGAGGCGTGCGGGCTGGTCGACCCGGTGCGCGCCGACCCGGAGTGCGACCAGCACGGCCCCGGCACGCACAAGACCATGCGCCAGGGCCACCGGTCCGACCAGTGCCCCGGCCCGCGCCCGGAGATCACGCCCATGGACGCGCTGCGCCAGCGCGCCGACCGGGCCCGGAGCGAACTGCACCGGCTGGGAGCGACCGAGCGCCGCCAGGAGCGCGAACTGCGCTTCACCCGCAACGGCATCACGTCAGCTCAGGCCGAGCTGTCGCGGGTCATCGACGCGCTGTTGACGATGGTCGAGGAACTGACCGAGCCGGTCGCGCCCATCGAGCAGGCCGGGGAGCGACCGGCCCCGCTCGCGATCGAGCCGCCCGCCCGCCCGGAGGCCAGCGCCACCGAGCCGGTCGAGCCCGCCCCGGAGGAACCGGCGGCACGGGGCGAGGAGCGGGAATCGCTGCTGCGGGTGCTGGACAACCAGGCCGCCGAGATCCACCGGCAGTTCGGCCCCTACGGCCCGCACCCCCACACGCGCACCGGGGACACGCGAACCGACTGGTCGGCCTCCTGGCTTGGCCACACCCCGGCCGCGCGGTTTCGGGGCGAGCAGCTGACCGAGACCGGCTGGCAGCGCGCGCCGCTGACCGACCCCGACGGCGAAACCACCGCGTGGACCGTGGCCCGCACGCTCGCCACACTGCCGGGCGGCACGCCAGTGCAGTGGGCGACGGACGGGACCGTGTCCGCTCCGCGTCTGCGCTGGACCCCCGTGGCCACGGCCCGCCCATTCCCCGCCGGGAGCCGGATCAACTGGGCGCAGGAATTCACCGGTGCATCCGCACTGTTCACCGGCCCGGACACCACGTGGAAGCCGGAGCCCCACATCACCACCGCCCAAAGCATCGTCCACACGCTGCGCTCACTGCCCGCCCACGTCGACGTGTCCGAGCGCGCCGGAGAGCTGAAGGTCTTCACCCGCGACGGCGTGTACCGCTTCACCCCCCAACCCTGAACCACCCACGGGGCCGCCCCCACCGGGCGGCCCCACCCCGACGGCACAAAGACCGGCCGCGCCGCCACCGAGGCGGCCCGAGGGCCCGCCGACGGCGTGCCCTCGGGCCGGACCCACCCGCCCCCCGCGAGGAGTTCCCGTGTCGACCACGCACGCCCGCACGCCGGGCCCCTGCCCCACCCCTGACAACCTCTCCGACGAAAGCGCCCGCTGGATCACGTCCTGGCTGGGCGACACCGCCCGCCACCCGCTGTTCCTCATGGAGGTGAACGACGGAGCCGGTTGGACCCGGCACCCCTTCGCCGACCCGGACGGGCACATGCCCGCCGCCCACGTCGCCGAGGCACTGGCACTCATGGCCCCGCGCACCACCGTGGTGCGCGCCGGGCAGAGCATCACCGCCACCGGCCCCACGCCTCACGAGCACGTCCACATCCGCTGGACCCCCGTGCCCGACGCCCATACCTACGTGCCCGGCGAACCGGTCGACTGGACCGCCACGTTCACCGGCGACAGCTGGGAGACGGCACTGGTCGTCCACGGCGCACAGCACGCCTGGCAGCCGTTCCCGGACCTCGCCCGCGCGCACATCGTCCAAGAGCTGCTGTCCGGCACATGCTGCCGCCCCGACGGGGCAATCGCCACGGTCGACGCCGCCGGAGTCATCAAGGTCTACGCCACCGACGGCAGGATCCTCCGCCTCACCCCCAGCCGCTGAGCCGAAAGCGCGCGGACATGGGCGCTGCGCGAGCAACCCGCAGGATTCACCGCGTCCGCACGTCCCGGAGTGCTCCAGGTCCACACCCACGGCGAGGCCACCGCTTCACCCCCCGCCCGGCCCTGAAACAGCAGGGGGGCCGCGCGCACGCCCGCCCCCTGTCCTGCCCGTGCGGAAAGAAACCCCTCCCGCCGCCGGCTTGATCCGGGCAGGTCCCACCGACACCCAGAAGGGCAACCACCATGACCGCCATGACCGTCGAGAGCATCTGGCAGAACCTGCACCAGGAGACGGCGTCGGTCCTCGCCGTGTTCGGCTGGGCCGAGGAGGAGATCGAGAAGGCCCAGCGCCGCCACGGCGAGACGGGCCGGGGGCCGATCTGGCGCGCGGGATTCTCCCTGGCGCGCCCGGCCCTGGACCGGACCCGCACGTCCGAGATGCTGTACCGCTCCCACGCCGCCGAACTGCTCGACCGGCTCGCCACGGGCGAGGACACCCGGCCCGCGACAACGGCCGAGATGATCGCCGCCCTGATGGAAACGGCCCTGGGGGCCCCGCTCACCCCTTCAGCGTTCTGCCTGACGATGCGCCTGTTCCTGCGCGCCTTCCCGCAGACCGCCGTGTCGCTGTTCACCGACACCAACACCCTGGACCCGGCCGCGTACAAGAACGTCCACGGCGCGAAAGCCGACGAGCACGAAGCGGAGCTCCGCCGCAAGCTCACCCAGAACTCGCGCATGCCCGGCGCGACCGACTGAGCCCACGACGACCGTCGGCCGGCCGAGTATCACCACCCACCCTTCGAGGAGTTGCCATGCCGATCCCCCTTGCCCGAACCGCCCGCCCCCACCCGATCCCCGAGGACGCCAGCAGCGGCGGTGAGGGGGAGTGCTGACGCTCACCCACAGCGAGGACGGTGGAACGGTGCTGGACTGCCCGCACCCGCCCGCCATGGTCGCCGCCGCCCTGCGGCAGATCGGCTGGGTCGTCCGGCCCGACTGGCAGTGGAGACTGCGCGGCACCACCGGTCACCCGGCCGACGAGCGCCGCATCCGGCTCACCCAGAAGGCGCTGCGCCGCCGCGGATTCACCGTCCAGGTCAACCGCCCGCACACCCGCACGCCGCAGCAGCCGCGCTGACCGAGGAGGCCCGATGCCCACCCACTACCCCACCGCCCTGCCCCCGTCCCGGCGCACCGCTGGAACGCCGAGAAGACCGAGCCGGACACCATCGCCGACGACTACACCACCGCCGTGGACGGCGTACCGATCGGCTGCCTCAGCCCGCGCTGACCCGCGCCGCCGACCCGCACGCCCAGTCTCGGCACCGAGCCTGACTGGACGTCACCGCAGGTCAGGGGGCCACGGAAAATCAGTGGCCCCCATCCCGTACGTTACCTATTATGAAATCTGTCAGGGGCTGACACCCCGGACACGACGAACCACCACGCGAAGGAGACCCACCGTGGCCAGCACCACCAGCAGCACCGACCCCCAGACCAAGACAGCCGAGACCACCGCACCCACCGAGGCGACCCGCCCGGCCGCGATCGGCACGCTGATCGAGGTCCACCCCGACCGCCTCGTGGTCGACCCGGCCAACGTCCGCAAGGACAACCCGCAGCCGAGCGCCGAACTGCTCCAGTCCGTCGCCGAGCTCGGCGTCCGCGAGCCGATCGGCGTGCGCCCCGGCCCCGACGGCACGTTCCTGGTGTTCAAGGGCCAGCGCCGGATGCTCGCCGCCCAGGCCGCCGCCAAGACCGCGCGGAAAAAGAAGGAGCCGGTGCGGCTGGTGCCCGCAATCCGCGACGAGATCGACGAGGAGGCCGAAGCCGTCTTGCTCTCCCTGGTCGAGAACAAGCACCGCGAGGCCATGACCGCCCGCGACGACGTCAACGCCGTCTCCCAGCTCGCCCTGCTCACCGACGACGACGCCCTGCGCCGCACCCGCGCCGCGAACGCTCTTGGACTCACCCCGGACCAGGTCACCGCCGCACAGAGCGCCCGCAAGCTCACCCCGAAGTCGCTCACCACCGCCACCGCTTCCGGCTACGACCTGTCCCAGATGGCCGACCTGGTCGAGGTCGAGAAGGTGCCGAACGCCACGAACGTGCTGGACCGGGCCAAGAAGGACGACGAGCAGGGCGGCGGGCGCGGCCACTGGGAGCACGCCATGTCGAGGCTGCGCGGCGAGCTGGAAGTGATCGAGACCGCCGCCCGCACCCGCGCGGAGCTGGACACCGCCAAGGTCAAGACCGTGACCCCGCAGCCCTACTACGGGTACGGAGAGAAGCCGAAGCACCGCGAGCTGTCCGAGCTGCGCACCCAGCTCGGCGGACCGGTCACGCCGGAGAAGCACGCCGGCTGCCCCGGCCACGCCGCCCGGATCGACAACGCCACCGGCGAGCCGGTGTTCCTGTGCCTGGACCCGGTCGCCCACGGCCACAAGGTCCCCAAGACGGCGTCCAAGCCGCGCAGCGAGCAGGAGAAGGCCCGCCACGCGAGCGTCGTCGCGCACAACCGCGCGTGGAAGGACGCCCGCCCGGTGCGGCACAAGTTTCTCGCCGAGCTGGTCGCCCGCCCGAAGGTGTCTGAGGCGTTGCAGCTGTTCTGCCTCTCGCACCTGCTCCACCAGGACCAGGGCAGCAGCCGTTACGCGGACAAGGGCGAACTCGCCTACGTGGCCGGGTTCCTCGGGGTGCCGGAGCCGAAGACCGGGCGGTGGAACAAGCCCTTCCAGGGCAGCGTCACGAAGGCGATGAAGGGCCGCCGCAGCGCGAACCTGCTGCTCGCGCACGTCGCCGCCGTCGTCGAGTTCGACATGGGCGACCGTGCCTGGGAAGGCCGGAACGCTCAGGTCACCGAGTGGCTGCGGCTGCTCGCGGCCGAGGGCTACACCCTCTCCGAGGTCGAGGCCGAGATCACCGGCCCACTCCCCAAGCCCGCCTCCAAGGCCGCGCCGAAGGCCCCGGCCGCCACCCGAACCAAGCTCGCCAAGGCCGCCTGACCTCCTCCCCCGAGCCCGCGCAGGGGCCGCCGCCGAACCGGCGGCGGCCCCGCCGCTCCCCCACCCGTTCCCCAGCGCCCGCACCGGGCGCTGCGCCGACGTGCCCGCACGCCCAGTGCGCGGACGCACGCCACCGAAGGAGACACCCCGTGGCCCCGTCCCGCGACGACCTGCCGCTGTGGCTGGTCACCATCCCCTTCCGCCGCCCCCGCGACCAGCGCAAGGGCACCCAGACGTTCCGCGTCCACGCCGCCAGCGCCCGCGACGCCCGCACCGAGGCATGGCGGATCGCCCAGCGGCCCACCGCGCTCGCGCACCGGCGCGGCGCCGCCCTGATCCCCCACGGTCCGCTGCTGCTGCGCGCCGAGCGCATCGCCGACTGACCCCACCACACCCCGGAGACCCCGCCATGACCAACCCGACCCCGAACCCCGGCAACCAGCCCGCCATCCCGAAGATCCCGAACCCGCGCCGCTCCCCCGAGCCGCGCACCAACATCCCGCCGCAGCGCGACAAGTAGCCCAGCCGCCCCCGCACCGGGCCGCCCGCCGGGCGGCCCGGGCTGCTGAACGGAGCACCGCCGATGCGCCACGCCCACCGCAACGGCGTGCGGCACGTCGACGAGTGGAGCCCCGTCAAGGACTGGACGAAGCACGACGTCCGCACCCTGCACACCGCCACGGGCATGGCGCACCACTGGACCTACGACTCCAGGCCCGGCGCGAACGACTGGCGCGGCACCAGCCGCTGCTCGTGCTCGCTGTGCTTCCTGTCCTCACGCCGGGACCTGCTGCTCGGCGCGGCGCGCCGCCCGCGGTACGCCGCCCTGATCGCCCGCGTCGAACAGGTTCGCGGCGACACCTTCCCCCCGACTGGTCGATGCGGCAGCTCATCGACTGGTCCACCCAGCCCGGAGCTCCCGAGCCCGGCATCGTCCTCGCGGACGAGACACCCGAGTTCGCGCACCTGGAACTCCAAATCGCACGCGCACTCGCGCAGCCGCCCCGCACGCTCCCCCACCTGGCCGCCCGCCTGCCCGTCCACGGCGACGGCTGCACGGCCCGCTGCTGCTGACCTCTCTCCCCTCTTGCCTCACACCGGAGGACCCTGATGCCCTGCCACACCGACGTCTCGTTCCGGCTCCAGATCTCGCGGGCCGAGAAGCGCCCGCTGGCCCTGGCCGAAGCCGCCCTCGCTCTGGCCCTCCCCGACGACGACACCGCCACGGCCACCGACTCCGCACCCGCCGTCATCGCCGCTGAGGTCCTGGACAACGCCGCGCGCGGACACCTCGCCACCCGCTCCGCTCTCGCGGCCGCCGCCCTCACCGGCCTCGAAGGTGCCCCCGCCTGGGCGCAGGCCCAGATCCACCCCGAAGGGCTCCCGCACATGGCACTGCTGCGGGCGCTGGTGGTGTTCACCGCACAGCACGTGACCACCAGACCGGCAGCGGTACGGCTGCTCACCCACGTCCTGGCCCCGCCGACCCGGGCAGGCCGATGAACCCCGACGAGTCCGTCGGGCTTCGGGCGCAGCTGCACCAGCTCGCCCGCACCCTCCCCGTCCCGTCGGCGACCTGACCGCTTCCCGCTGAGACCTGACTTCTCCTGCTGCGCACGGCCCGTCTCGGCCGGGCCCAGCGCCGACCTGCCCCAAGGAGACATCCGAGATGACCGTGAAACTCAAGACCCGCAAGCCCACCGGCCTGGTGCCCTGGCCCTTCCTGCTGATCGAGGGCGAGGAGGGCGCGGGCAAGACCTACGCCGCCGCCGCGTTCTCCGCCTCGAAGCGGGTCGGGCAGACCTACTGGGTCGACCTGGCCGAAGGGTCGGCGGACGAGTACGCCGCGATCGAGGGGACCCGCTTCGAGGTCGTGGACCACGACGGGACGTTCCGCGACATCCGCGAGCAGATCGAGGCCGTCCACGCCGAGGCCCGCCGCGCCGCCGCCGCGAAGGAGCCGCCGGTGGTGCTGGTGGTGGACACCGCCACCGCACTGTGGCGGCTGCTCACCACCTGGACCCACGAACGCGCCCGCCGCAGCAAGTACAACGCCCGCACCCTCGCCGCCGACCCGGACGCGCCGATCGACGTCGCCATGAACCTGTGGAACGACGCCAACGAACGCTGGCAGCAGATCCTCTACCTGCTCCAGACATTCCCCGGCATCGTCATCGTCACCGCACGAGGCCGCGAGGTCACCGCGATCGACGAGGACGGCAAGCCCGTCAAGCGCGCCGGCAAGGTCCTGACCGAGTGGCGGGTCCAGGCCCAAAGGGATCTCGGGTTCGACTGCTCGCTGTGGGTGCGGCTGCGCCGCGAGCAGCCGCCCCAGGTCATCAAGACCCGCTCGCTGCGGCTGCGCATCGAGCCCGGCAAGCCGCTCACGCTGCCCGCGCTGGACATCGAGGACCTGATCTTCGAACGGCTCGGCTGCTCGGTGGAGACCCAGCCCCGCCAGGTCACCGCCCTCGCGGCGGACCGCACCCGGCCGTGGCTCGACCGCGTCGCCCAGGCCGCCGCCGTGGACGAGCTCAGCGCTACCTGGCGCGAGGCCAACCCCGACACCTCGGGCCTGACCCGCGAGGAGGCCGCCGTCGTCAAGGCCGCGATCCTGCGCCGCAAGGAGGAGCTGGAGAACCCGCCCGCCGATCTCGGTGAGCTCCCGGCCAGCGACGCGGACAAGCTGCGCGCCGCCGCCCAGCTCGCCCAGCCTCCGAGCGACGCCGAGGCTTCCTGACCCCCGGCATCTCGCAGGGGCGCGGCCCGCACACCGGGTCGCGCCCCTCGTCTTCCATGGAAGGAACAGCGCCCCATGTCCACCGCCCCCGTCCCACCCGTCTCCGTGTGGGAGGCCGCGCACCAGGTCGACGCCGACCGCCCCCGCTCCCGTCAGCGGCAGCTCGGCGCGTCCGACACCGTCTGCCAACGCCGCGCCGCCTACACCCTCGCCGGCACCGAACCGACCGACGACACCGACAAGCGCACCGCGATCCTGGGCACCTACATCCACGAAGGACTGCTCTCCGCCGCCCGCACCCGCTACCGGTGGCAGGTCGAGCGCACCGTCGCCGACCCCCTGATCCGCGGTCACATCGACGCCGTCCAGTTCGACGAGACCACCGCACGCCGCCTGCCCGAGCGCCACCGGCCCCGGGTCCACGCCACGGCCCGCGACGCGCAGGGCGTGGTGGTGGAGGACCTGAAGACGAAGTCCACGTATCTGTGGGACCGGGTACTCAGGTACGGGGCGACCGCCGCCGAGCTGCGCCAGATCTACACCTACGCCCGCCTGCTGCGCACCAGGGGGTTCGAGGACGTCCGCGGGCAACGCCACCTGGCCCGGCTCGGTCCGATCCCGGTGGGCACGCTGCGGTTCCGGTTCGTCAACCGCGACAACGGCGCCGAGCACACCCAGGAGTTCCACTACGACGAACGCGCCGCCGAGCAGGCCCGCTGGTGGGTCGAACAAGTCCACGCCATCGAGGACCCCGACACCGCGCAACGGGACTTCGACGGCCCCGGCCTTGACCCGACCTGCGATCACTGTCCGTTCCGTACCCGCTGCTGGCCTCCCACCACTCCGCCCGGTGCTGCGCCTCAGACGATCCTGGTGCGCGACGACGCCGACCGCGCCGCCGCGCTCGCCGACTACGAGCGCGGCCAGCAACTGGAGAGCCGGGGCAGCCGCATCAGGAAGCTCGCACGGGCCAAACTCGACGCCAGCCCGCCCGGCATCTACGGCGACCACCAACTCACCTGGACCGGCGGGAAGACCAAGCGCGAACCCGACGTCGACGCCATGGTCCGCCTCTTCCACGACGCCGGCCTACCCGTCCCCACCACACCGGACGTGGCCGCGATGACCGCACAGCTCAAGACCGCCGGCATCGCGGTGCCCGAACGCACCGCCCGCACCCGCACCCGCACCGCACGGACCATCCAGGTCCACCCCGCACACACCAGCTGACGCACGTCGCAACGCGACTCCGAGCACCGCTCCGGACCAGGTCGCGCCCTGTCCGCTGCAGGGTCATACCCAACTGGCCGAGCGGGCCACCGTACGCACAGCACCACCGACATCGGGCTTCCCTCGGTGAACGCAGCCGAGGCGGGCCCGGTCACAGCGGCCCACATGCCTCGCTCAAAGTTCGCCCATAAACGAGATGGCATCCGGAGGGAAATCTCCCTCTTGCACCAGAATGCTCAAATTCCCCTCAGGTCACAGGCGCCGCATAGGACCGCACACGTACTGTCGCGAACACAACAACGAAACAGGGCATACAAAGGAGTCCCGTGAACCTCCGCAGCACCGCGGTCGCCAGTGCCGCCATGGCCCTGGCAGTCGCTGCCGCCACCTCGGCCGCCGCCGAGCCCCAGTCCGGCCATCGCGACGTCACCGGCGCCAGCACCCACAGCTCGACCACCGCGACCGTTCCCGCCGCAATGGGGAACCTCTCCCCGCACGTGCCGATCGTCGTCGGCTGCAACTACAACGCCAACGCACCCGCGCGACTCACCTCCGGCGGGCCCCTCTACGCCACGTCCAACATCACCTCGTGCACCACCGACCCCGCCCCGACCGAATGCCACCTCAACGCCACGATCGAGGTGTACACCCGCGACATCTTCGGCAACTGGGTATGGGCGACGGCCGGCCAGAGCGCGGACAGCGGCTGGGGCCCCTGCAACCCGCGAAAGATCCTCAAGCCCTCGTACACCTGTCAGGGCATGGTGGAGAAGAAGCAGTACCGCAACTACACCACGCTCGCGATCCTCTACACCGTCGACGGCAAGAACGGCTCCAGCTCCAGCGCCGCGACCAGCGGCGCCAGCACGGAGTGGTGCAACTAACCCTCCACCACGGCGTACGTGAAACCGTGACCCGTGCGGCCGGGTGGCTGCTCCGCATCGGCCCAGAACGGGTCACCCGCGCAGCCCTCCCGGCCGCTCTCGTCATTCTCGAACGCCTCGAGTTCTTCCGGGCCTGAAGTGACGAGGAACCAGTTCCCTTCCGGGTCCGCCAAGGTGACCTCCCCCAGCCCGAAACCCCGGTGGACCTTGCCGACAATCTGAGCCCCGAGCACCATGAGGCGCTGCACCTCTCCGACAAGCCCGCCCGATCGCGGACAGAAGGCGAGTCCGGTGACCTGGGGCACTGCACCGTGATCCTCCAGCAGCAAGACCCCTGGATTGTCCCGGTCCTCATCGAGTCGCAGCAACGCGCCGTCCCCCGCCCCGACCGCACGGCATCCCGTCGCCTCAGACCAGAACTTCGCCTGCGCGACGACATCACGGACACGAATTGTCGCGTACCTGAAAAACAAGGCCATGAGGGCACACTACCCGCGCACCCCAGTGCGCCGACAGGCAAGACCACTCAGGCTCGATCGATGCACCACCGGGCACCTGCCCACCCCCGCATGCCCAAGCCCGACCGCAACCCTGATGAGCACGGCCAACACCACCGCACTGGAGGGCCCTCAGGCCCCAGCGCTCGACCTTCTCGCAGCCGAATACAACGACCGCGCCTGCTCCCCGTGGGCCTGCCGGGGCGAGGACGAGGACTGATCGCAGGTAGACCCGTGCTGGCGAGGATTCGAATGTCGCTGGACCCACAGCCGTTAGTTACCTATTTTGAAGTCGCCACACATTCGAGAGGAGGACCCCATGCGCGTCACCACACCGACGCCCCACGCACCCGCACCCGCGTGGCTCGTCATCCACGCCCGCGTCACCGACCGCCGAGCCATCACCGCCGACTTCGCAGTCGCGCTGCCCGACACTGCGGGCGACGGAGCAGTCCCCGTGCTCGCCGTCCTCGCCCTGCACCTGGCCGAGCTACGCCGCACCGGCGGCGACCCCGACCCGGCTACCCTGCGCACCGCGCTCGCCCGCGCCTTCCCCGGCATGCGCGGCTACCCCTACCTGCCGGTCCACGACCCACGCGTGGCCGTCTGCCTCGACCTCTCCCTGCACCCGGCCGCCGCCGGCGGCTGGGCCGGCGTCCAACTCGCCGTCACCGAGCAAGACATCGAAGCCGGTCGGCACCCGTGGAGCCGGATCACCCGCCGCCACGGCATCCGCGCCGTCCTGCGCCACACCGAAGCCGAACTCGACGCCGCCGAGCAGCACCAGCGCGCCCTCGCCCGCACCGACCGGTCCGCCGGACAGCGGGCCGACCGCGTCGCGCAGCTGCGCGGCGCGGTCGCGGCCGCGCTGCAGCAGGCCGACAGGGACGTCCCCCCGGGCACCCCGCCACCGCCCGCGCTCGGCACCCGGGCGCACCTGGCCCCCCGGACCGAGTCCCAGCCGCAGGTGCTCACCGGGGCGGTCACCCGTCCCGTGATGCTGCGCGAGGGCGAGGACGGTCCCGTCGCGCGGCTGCTCCTGGCTCCGGACACCCCGCCGGTCATCGGCGAGGTCACCGCGTCGGTGCTGGCGTGCACGCTGCGCGGCGACGCCGCCCACCAGGCCGCCGCATCCCTCACACCCGGCTCCCACGTCCTGGTCGTCGGCACCGTCACCCACCGCCCCTACACCGGTGAGGACCGCATCCCCCGCGTCGCGGTCACCCTCGACGTCCAGCACATCGGCCAAGCCCTGACCTGACGCCGCCGTACCACCGGCCCCGGAGCCCCTCCGGGGCCCACCGGCCGAAAACCACGCCCGGGCGCCGCCCGGGATGAAGGAGGATCAATCCCATGTCCGCCGACACCGCCACCACGCTGCTCGACCTGGCCGCCCAGGCCCAGCAGCAGTCCGACCCGGGCAGGCTCCGCGCCCTGCTCGCCAAGGGCCACCCCCTGTACTGCATGGTGCAGGAAGACGTCCGCACCCACACCCGCGCCCAAGCCGCCGACTGGAGCGACCAGGAACTCGCCGAGCACGCCGCCGCGGAAGGCATCGCCACCGCGCCCGGCGCGAGCCGCGAGGAGATCCTCGTCGACCTGGTCTTCGCGCGCTTCGACTCCACGCCCGCGGCCCTCGCCTACCAGGCCCTGGCCGAGCGCGCCCACGCCCACCACACCGGCCTCATCGACTGACGCCACCCGACAGGCTGGTTACCACCCCTCTGTCGGGTAACCAGTGCAGGTCAGGAACCCAGGGGCCCCAAGGTAACCAGCGCCGCACCGACCGAACCGTGACCACAGGAGCCCGAACTGGTTACCCAATTGGTGACCTCGCCGCGCTCCGATGCTCCTGTCCCAGAGCGCACCACGAGCCAGAGAAGAGAAGCCCTTGCACGCGATCGTGATCACCACCCTCGGCGAGGCCCGTGACGTCGAGCTCCCCGACGACGGCGGACACCAGGCCGAGATCCACCGCATCCTCGGCAGCTCACCCGACCAGGCTGTCTACCACCGCGAAACGCTGCTGTGGATCCACGGGAACGGCGCCGGCGAAGGCCTGCCCTCCAACCTGCCCGCCTGGACCCTCGCCTGCGCCTGACGCGGCCTCACCCTCCCCTACCAGCTGTTCGGCGACATCGTCCTCACCGGCCGCACCCCGGACGGCGACGCGGTGTCGCTCACCGCGTACCTGGCCGGGCAGGCCCGCGCCGTCACCGCCACCACCCTCGAGACGATCCGGCGCTGGCAACAGCAGCCTCCCGCCTCCAACGAGGCCGGACTCAACGAACTGCTCGCCTACGCCGCACACGACGTCGCCCGGTGACGGCCCACGAATCGGCCACTGAGCCAAAAGGCTTAGGCTTCGATGTACGCCAAGACGAGGACGAGCCGCAAAGCGGTCACGTAGTAGATGATCCGGACGCCTTCGATCTCGTCGCGGTAGTCCCGCAGCGCCGGGTGCCGGCTGGGCGCGCCGATCTCGGGGTCGACCGAGACGGCCACGACGGCGCGGTCCAGGCGGTGCAGCTCGGCAGCGGTCAGCTTGGCGACCTGGTCCTCGACGAGCTCGGTGTACTCGACACGCGCGCGTCGGGCACCGTGGCTACGCGACATGCGCCCGACCAGACTCCTCATCCAGCTCCGCGAGGCGCCGCTCCCGCAGCTCCTCCCACGTGCCGCCCTTGCTCGCCGGAAGACCGGAGGTCGCCACGTCCTCGAGGAAGGCGGCGAACTCGTCCGCACGCCGGCGCTCCTCAGCCGCCCACGCCCGCATCACCAGCGGGTCGACACCCTCAGGCTGCTCAGCAGCGAACTCGGTCACGGCGGCCCTCCTCGGCACAGCGGCACGCGCACAGCGTGTGGTCCGAGCGTAGCGCCTCCGCATCGGGCCTTGTCAGCGCTTCCGCGCTTCAGTCGTCCGGGCGAAATCACCCTTCGGCCCGATGGGAACGGCGTGCCAGCCCGAGGATCCACGGGCATGCCTCCCTTCCAGGGCGCGCGACAGCGGTGGGAAGGTGATGCGGCGGCCGGTGTAGGACGCGGCAAGGCGGCTGAGTGGAACGCGGTCGTGGGTCTGGCCCCAGCCGGACGGATCGCGGAAGTGGATGACCGGATCGGGGGCGTCCTCGGAGCCGTGGGCGACGATCAGGTGGCCGCCCTTGCGGCCGTCGATGGGGAACTGCTCCGTGATGGAGATGATCAGCGGTGCGTCGTTCAGGCGGGCCGTCAGCTCGCCGGCGGGCACGGGCTCGGCGTGGCCGGGTACGCCGAAGTCGGCGGCCATCGCGGCGAGCTGGGCGTGTACCCACCCGCGTTCGGTCAGCGCGTCTCGCTCCACCCCGATCAGGAGCAGTTCCGTCACCGTTGGGGCGGGGCGGCCGTAGGCGGTCAGGATCATCCTCAGGCACGCCATGCCGCATGCCCGGTCCGACCATTCGGCGCAGTCCCCGAGGATGCTGCCGCCGTACTGCTCCCACTCGGTGGGGGTGATGCGCTGGCGGAACAGGGGGATGTCGAAGAGCTGCGGCATGACGGGGCCTTCCAGGATGGTTCAGGGGGTGGGGTCGGGTCTCGCCGTGCCGCCAGGACGGCGGCGGGGTTCGGGCTCGTGATGCAGGTACGTGGCGGCTCCGGTGCGGCGCGCGGTGTCGGCGGCCTTGAGGCACTCGTACTCGCCCGGGGTGAGGACGTCCCGCCACGCGTCCATGGTGAGCACCCGCCACTCGCTGTGCTCTGCGGGGTCGAGGACGAGTTCGTTCAGCTGGTCGCCGGTCAGGTGGCCACCGTCGAAGACGAAGCCGATGTGGCACAGGGGCCAGCCGTTGCCGGGCAGCGCGAACGTCACCCCGAGCAGGCGCGGCCCGCCGCGGAACTGGATTCCGGTCTCCTCCGCGCACTCCCTCACGGCGGCGTCCCAGGGCGTCTCGCGGGGTTCGACGTTCCCGCCGGGCCAGTCCCAGCTGTTCGGGTCGATCGCGTTCCGCAGCCCGAGCGGGCGGCCTTGGGTGTCGGTGAAGTACAGGCAGCCGTAGAAGGTGGCGTTCGCGATCGTGTGAACGTACTGCTCCGGCGGCAGCCAGCCACCAGGTGTGGCCTGTTGGGTCATGGTCAGGACTCCGGGTAGGCGGTAGGGCGTTCGCCGCGGCGGACCTGCGCGGCGGTGAGCAGGCGAAGTTGCTCCGCAGAACGATCAGGCGGGGCTGGCGTCGGGGCTGGGCTCCTGGTTCACGGGGTGGCGGCCTCCCAGATGAAGCGCAGAGCGGTGGTAACGCGGGTCACCGCCTGGGGCTCATGTCCGGGAAGCATCGCAGGGAGAGCTGGCGTCGCGCGGCGGCTTCGGTGATGCAGAGGGGGCGCGTTGGGGGCTGCTGGTAGAGCCCGAGTTCGTGGACGGGCCGGAAGCGCTGGCTGGTCCCGATGTTGAAGCGCTCGCGCAGGATTGCCGTGCGGTCGCCGACGCTGCCCACGCAATGTCCGTGCACTGCTTCCGGCTTCACCCGCGGGTCAGTTGCCAGCAGGGCTGGCCATGGCGCGGAGGAGGGGTCCGTAGTCGGGGTGGGCGAGGGCGTGGGCAAACTGGGCGCGCAGGTAGTCGGCAGGGGTTCCGGTGTCGTACCAGGTGCCATCGATGACCTTTCCGTACGTCGGGTGGTGGGCGGCGTAGGTGTTGATGGCGGCGGTGAGGTAGACCTCGCCTTGCTGGTGTTCGTGCCAGCGGTCGGTGATGCGGCGCAGTTCGTCGACGATGCCGGCGGTGATGACGTAGCCGCCGATCGCGGCGTAGTGGGAGGGCGCGTCCTCGGGCTTGGGCTTCTCCATGAGTCCGGTGATGCGTAGGAGTCCGTCGCCGTGGTCGTGGTCGACGACGGGGACGCCGTAGCGGTGGGATTCTGCCGGGTCCATGGGCATCAGGGCGAGGACGGGGGCGCCGGTTGCTTGGTGGGCGTCGATGAGCTGTTGGGCGCGGGGGACGGTGGAGACGAAGACATCGTCGGGCCACAGGACGAGGACGGGTTCGTCGCCGAAGGAGCGGGCGGCGACCAGGACTGGGGTGCCGTTGCCGTAGGGGCCGTATTGGTGCAGGTAGGTGATGTGGCCGCGGCGGGCGAGGTCGGTGATTTCCTCGACGGCGCGGGCCTGGTCTTCCTTGCCGTCGGCGCGCAGCTGTGCGGCGAGGACGGGGTCGGGTTGGAAGTGCTGCTGGATCAGGGTCTTGTTGCCGGAGACGACGATGGTGATGTCGGTGATGCCGCTGTCGACGAGTTCTCGGACGGTGTGCTCGATGACTGGGGCGGCGCCGACCGGCAGCATCTCCTTGGGTGTGGCCTTGGTGAGCGGGAGGAGGCGGGAGCCGAGGCCGGCGGCGGGGATGACCGCCCGGCGGATCGTCTGGGGCACGGAAGGGCCTCTTTCGTGTCGGGCAGTCGTGGGCTGTGTGTTCAGACCCAGGTGTAGTTGTGGTCGGTGACTGCGGGCAGTCCCGCGTCGCTGATGTGCGCCGCCGGTGAGGTGAGGGCGGCGAGGGCTGGGCCGATGGGCGGGAAGATCGGTAGTTCGGCGGTCTTGCGGTAGTCGATCCAGTCGACGTAGCCGGTTTCCGTGCTGCCGTCGGGAAGTTCGTCGTGCTCTTCGGTGGCGAGGTGGGCGCGGACGTCGTCGGTGATGTGGAGGCGGTAGATCAGGTGGAGCTTGCGTGGGGGCGGGGTGGGGCCGGGGCGGGTGACGCGCTGGTCGGTGACCCACAGGAGCTCTGGTGGCGTGTGCTGCCCGGGGTGGAGTCCGAGTTCTTCGTCCAGCTCGCGGGCGAGTGCGTCCAGGAGGTCTTCGCCGTCTTCGACGTTTCCGCCGGGCGGGGTGTAGTGGACGGAGCCCGGGCGTTCGCGCCGTAGGAAGGCGACGTGGTCGCCGCAGAACACCAGCGCGCCGACGCGGATCTTGATCCTGCTGAACGGGATGCTTCCCTGCTCGGTCATGCCCGCCAGTATTGCTGTCCGGGTGGCGGCACCGGCGGATGTTCGGGGCGCGTTCACCCGGGGCAGCGTGAGCCGGGTGTGCGGGAGTTGACGGTTCCCGCTGGTCAGACTGCGCTCATTCGGCCCGGCATGCCGAGGTCGGTGAATGCGCTGGCGCGGGGGGTGTGTTCGAGGGTGATGCCGGTGAGCAGGTAGCGGCGCAGCTGACAGCCGTTGGAGCGCAGCTGGGGGGCAAGGTGGCAGGGGTCGAGTTCCTCGACCAGCAGGGATGGGGTGGGCGTGGTGGGGTTCTTGCGGCCCGCACGGGCGGCGGGGATCGTGGCCGGACCCTGGGGTACGGGGGTGATGCGCCAGATCGGTCCGCGGATAGTGGACAGGCTGGCTTGGCCGAAGCCGCGTTCCTCGCGCGGGGTCATGGGTTCGCCGTTGGTGCCGGCCAGGCCGCGGAACAGGTGCTGGGCGCGTCCCTGGTTGACGATCTGTCCGGTGTCGACGGTGAAGTCGCGGGAGAAGAAGGTGCTGGCCGGGTAGTCGGCGCGTTCCAGGGCCAGCGCGTAGGTGGCGATGAGTGGGATGACGGTGTGGTTGAGGTGGTGGGCTGCGGCTTGGTCGAGGTTGGTGAGGTTGTCGGCCTGGGTCTGGAGGCGGCCGAGGATGGCGTCGACGTCGGTGCCGGTCGCGGCGGGGAACGGGTCGCGGCGGGCGAGTCCGTGGTCGTGCTTGTGGGCGAGGATCGCGTTGAGGAACCAGCGGGTGGCGTCGGTGTAGCCGCTGGCGCGGCGGCGGTCGGTGGCCGGGTAGAGGTGGAGGGCGGTGAAGGTGCCGTCGGGGTGGAAGTCGGGGTCGGCGGCGTAGTAGCGGCCATCGGTGTTGCTGAACTGGTGGAGGTGGACCTCGCGCAGGTGGTGTGGCTCGGGGGTGGTTCCGTGCAGGGCGTCGTGGATGCGGTCGGCCAGGGGGCGGTCGCTGGTGGCCCGAATGTGCAGGTAGGGCGTCCCGGGGTGGGAGTAGATGGGCTGGGTGCGCTGGTCGAGGCCGGTGATGCGGGTCTCGGGCAGGTCCTGGTCGGTGGGCTGGGCGGCGATGAACAGGTGCGGGCCGCAGGCGAGCACGTGGCGGCCGTCGATGCGGGTGTCGGCCAGCGGGTGGATGCCGAGCAGGGGTGGGAAGCGCATCTCGACGGCCGCGGTGGCGGGACCGTGGCCGAGCCGGTCCAGAACCGGTCGGTAGACGGCGAGGGCGTGGGCGAGGTCGGTGGCGTAGGTGTCGCGGGAGGTTCCCGGGGCCTTGCCCTGGTAGCCGGCCGCGTAGGGGGTGAGCGAGAAGCGGATGCCGTCGAAGAGGTCGCCGAAGATGGCGGCGATGCGGGTGTGCATCTGGGTCAGGCGGGGTGCCCTGGAGGAGAAGCCGATGGTGGAGAGGCGCAGCTTCACGTCCAGGACGTCGCGGGCGAGTTCGCAGTAGGTGTCCAGGTAGGGGTAGGAGGCGATGTCGTTGTCGAGGTAGGGGAACAGCACGCCCGGGCGGTGGATCCGACCCGATGCCAGGCGCAGGCCGCGGCGGGATGCTTCGTCGGCGAGCGCGGTCGCGACGTCGATCAGTCCCTGCCGCGACAGGCGCCAGGTCTCGCGGCCCGCTCCCTGGGAGCACATCGCGCAGCCGCCGGCGACGCAGCCGACCTCCGGGGCGAAGTACTGCAGGCGGGTGAAGGCCTCGTCGGGGAGCTGGCGCAGCTGCTCACGCAGGGGTGGCGTTTCGGTGTGGATCGCGGCGGTGGTCATGAGGCGGGCTCCTTCGTCGGTTCGGGGCAGGGGGTGAGGTGCTGGTCGAGGGCGCGCAGGATGCGCGTGCCGTAGGCGGAGAGGTGGTGCGGGCCGGCGAAGGGGCCGCCGGTGTGGTGGGCGAGGCCTTCGGCGGTGCCCAGTTCGGCGTCGGGCAGGCAGACGGTGCCGGGGGTGGGGAGGTTGGCGAGCAGGACCTCGTTGCGCTCGGCGCGCGCCTCGGCGGGGTGGGCGGCCGCGTGGAGGCGCTCCAGGCGGCCTGCGGTGATCCGGTAAAGGCCCGGGCCCGGGAGGTCGACGGTGACCGGGTGCGGGTGGCGGTTGCGGAGCTTGAGGTAGAACGGGCCCGGCCCGCCCCGGGCGCTCACGGTGATCGTGGCGGCGTTGAAGGTGTCCGGGTCGGGCAGCCAGTCGACCGTGCCGTCGAGCAGGGTGGTCAGGTGGGCGATCAGGAACGGGGGCAGGCCGCGCAGCTGCTGGTTGACGGCGGAGACTTCGGTGGTGCCTTGGTTGCGGCAGTTGATCTCGTTCAGGTGCACCCGGCCGGCCCCGGTGAGGATCGCGTCCAGTCCGAACAGTCCGCACATGCGGTGCGTGGTCCAGGCCCATTCGGCGATCCGCACCGCGGCGTCGACGAGCCGCGCGGCGGCCTTGTGCGGCCAGGGCATCGACCAGGTGTTGCCGGCGCTCTTGCCCGGGCCGATCCCAGCCTGGGGAACCCCGACCGCCTTGTGGGAGGGCCGGTCGACGTAGACGTCCACGGACCCGTGACGGTTGGGGACGCTCAGCACGGTGGTGTTGGAGGACCAGCCGTCGACGAACCTGGACACCCGGTACGGGCCGCTCATGGCGGCCGCCGCCCGGGCCAGGTCGTCGGTGGTGGTGACGAAGAAGGTGCCGCGCCCACCGGAGTCGGCTCCGGCCTGCACCACCAGCCGCCCACTGCACAGGCGGCGTTGAAGGTGCTTCAGGTCCGGGAGGCGGTGACAGCGGATCGCGGGGATGTGCAACGAGGCGGGAACCTGGGCGTCGGTCAGGAGCTGCCCGAAGAACGCCTTGTCCTCGATCCGGGCGCGCAGGCCGCCGTCGATCGCGGCGAGGGTGCCGCCGGGACCGGCCCAGGCGCGCAGCTGATCGGTGGCGTACCAGGCCGCGATGACCGGGGTGGCGAGCGCGGCGAGGACGCGCTGCGCCGAGCGGTCCATGTCCGCGCTCCAGCTGCGGCGCTGCTCGGGCCCGCGCACGCCGGTGCGGGTCTCGGCGACCAGGGCGGCGACGGGCTGCGCGGGCTCCCACGGGGTGTAGCAGCCGACGCTCAGCGCCGGGCGTGCGGCCTCGATCGCGTCGGGGCCGGTGTAGCAGGTGCGCATCGCGGTGGTGAAGCGCTCGGCGAGCACGAGCGGGCGGCCGGCGAGGGCCTGGGTGAGGCGAGCGGCCGCTGCCTCGCGCAGCGGGCCGGCGACGGTGGCCGTCATCGCGGTCATGCCGCGCTCCGCTGTGCCGGGACCCGGTTGCCGAGGAGCCGGCCGGCGATCTGGGCAGCCATCTCCTGCGGGGTGTGCTGGGAGGTGTCGAAGACGAGCAGATGGTGGTGGCGTCGTCCGATCACGCGCAGCAGGGTGGTGTTGAAGACCTCGGCGAAGTGGGCGTCGGTGCAGCTGCGTACGTCGGCGGAGTCGAGGTCGTCCTCGCGGCCGCTCATCCGGCCCGCCCGGACCTCCAGCGGGGCGTGGACGTACACGGCGAGGTCGAACGGGGCGAACAGGCGCAGCCACCGCACGCCGAGGAGGGCGGTCAGGTAAGGGCCGCCGGCGATGCCGAAGGCGAGGGTGCGGTCGGCGTATCCCTCCTGTAGCAGCACCGCGCCGGCCGGGCGAGGCGGGTCGATGCCGACCAGGAGGCTGTCCAGGGCGTAGCCGGCCGTGAGGAACGCTGCGGTGATGAAGCCGCTGTCGGCCTGCCGCACCAGTGGAAGGCGCTTGAGCAGTGGCTCGACGGGGTGGTGGTGGGCCAGCATGCCGCGGTGCCGGACGGCGGTGACGCCGCGGTCATCCAGCTCGGCGATGAGGGCTTGAACGAGGGTGGTCTTGCCGGAGAGGTCGAGTCCGTCCACGAGGATCCGCATGCCGGTGTCCCGTCTGCGAGCGCGAAATGGGATGGCTGGGCGGCGGCCGATGCGGGCACACCGGACGCCGCCCGGGCACCCGGCCGAGCTGGCGGGGTGTGATCCCAGGACACCAACGAGCGCCTTCGGGCAGAACGGGACAGCTGTGTGCCCGGTGTGTGCTCGCTCGGTTGCGCTCTGTCCGGTACGGGTGTCATCCGGCAAGGTAGGAGGAGTACCACGATGTACACCGGGGGTGCGCGTGAACGTGGAACTGGCAGCCCATCCGCTGACGCTGGTCCGGGCCCGCGAGAACTGGTCGCTCGCCGACCTCGCGCGGCTACTCCAGCGGGAGGCAGCCCGGGAAGATCTGCGCTCGGGTATCGACCGCAACCGGATCTGGAAATGGGAGAACCGGCGCGCGGAACCCTGCGCGGAGCATCAGCTGCTGCTCGCCCGGCTGCTGGGCGTCCCCGAAACCGACGTGCTGCTGCTCGCGTGGCCCTGGTGGCTGCCCGCCCACAGCAACGTGTACTCCTTCGACCCCGACGGCAGCCGCGCCGCGCTCAGAGAGGCCACCACCACCCGCATGGATCGCCGAAGCTTCCTCGTCCTCGCCGGCTCCGCCCTGTCCGCAGGCGCTGCCCAGTGGGCCACGACCGAACCCGGCCGGCTTCACAGCGCACTCGACGGACAGCAGGTGGACCCCGAGCTGCTGAGCTGGCTGGAGACGACTGCCACCGAACTCCAGCACAAGGCCAACGCCAACGGGCCCGTGGTCCAAGACCTACTCGAAGCCCTCCTGCGGACCATGATCGGCCTGATCTCCGAGGCACGCTACGACCAGGAGACCGGACGCCGCCTGCACTTGACGACCGCCCAGGTCGCCCAGTCCCTGGGCTGGCTCCGTTTCGACGCTGCCCGCCACGGCGCCGCTCAACGCCTGTGGCAGGGAGCTCTCCACGCCGCCCACCAGGCAGGTGACCGCGACCTCGGAGCAGGCATCCTGTCCGACCTCGCCTACGCCTGCACTTGGCTGGGCTACCCCAAGGACGCCGTCGACATCCTCGGCCACGCGCGCTCCCGCACTACCGCGCCAGCTGCCCGCTCCCTGCTCGACCTGCGCCGCGCCCGCGCGCTCGCCGTCCTGCACGACCGCTCCGGCGTGGACCGTGCCCTTCTCTCCGCCAACGCGGAACTGGAGCGCACGGCGCCCGGCAGCGCCCCGGGCTGGGTGTCCTGGATGTCCCAGGCCGACCTGTCCGCGGACGCCGGCCGCTGCTGGCTCGACCTGGGCGACCAGCGACGCGCAACCGACGCCATCGAATCGGGCCTGACCCAGCTCGACCCAACCCGCGGCCGCACCCGCACTGTCTTCCTCACCTACCAGTCCGAATGCGACCTTCGGAACAAGGACGTGGGCGCGGCCGCCGACCACGCCCGCCAAGCTCTGGACATGGCCATCAACACCAAGGCCACGCGCTGCCTCGACCTCGCCACCACCCTGATCAACCGCTTCGACAAGCGTCCCGAAGCACCAGCGGTCGAACTGCGCGACTACGCCCGGCACCGGTTGGCTGCCTGACTGCCTGTTTCTGAACTGGTCCGGACGGTGCCGGATGCTGGCAGCTGACTTCGGAGCCACTGTGTTCGATAGCGTGCAGGCATGGAAGATCCAGAGGCGTTGTTGGCCGCCCTTCTGGCCTGGGCGGCGAAGGATCCGCGAGTCAGCGCCGTGGTTCAGACCGGCTTGCGGGCCAGAGGCGTTCGAGTGGACGAGTTCTCGGACCTGGACATCGAGCTGATCGGGCCTGGATGGCGGTCCTTGGCGGAAGACGATTCATGGTTTCGGGCGCTGGGTGATGTGTTGGTCATCCTGCCGTTCGAATCCGACGGGTCCGTTGACGCGGATCCATCGTGGCCCACTCGACTGGTGGTCTACCGAGGCGGTCGGAAGATCGATTTTACGCTGGCGAGCGAAGAGCACATCTCCCGCATGCTCATGAGCACTCTGGACCCCTTGTACGGCCGCGGGTTCGTCGTGCACTACGACCAGACGGGGCTCCTGGAACAGCTGCCGGCATCGGAGAGCCCGCTTCCTCCAGTTCCAGAACCCTCTGAGGCTGTCTTTCAGCGGACAGTGACGGAATTCTGGTTCGAGGCCACGCAGGTGCCGGTGTACGTGGCTCGGGATGATCTTTGGGTTGCTCAGTTCCGCCAGACCACCATGCGCGAGATGCTCTTGTCCGTGCTCGAGTGGTTCGCGCAGACGGGCCCCGGCCATCCGCGGGACACGTGGCATATCGGGCGCCACATGAAGGAGTGGCTTCCCCAAGCCCAGTGGGATCAGGTCACCAGGATCTTCTGTGCCCTGGACGCCGAAGCCATGACGGCTGCGCATGAAGTGATGTTGAGTCTCTTCGAGACCACGTCACGGGAAGTCGCACAGCGGTTGGGCTTCGCGTACGACGGGCAGATCGCGGATCGCATTCGCGGCGTCATTCAGGGCGTGCAACAGGCGGCGGACGGATCGGTCGCTGAGGTGGGAGAGTGACATGGGTCGGCTCGTTGCCTCCGGGTGCGGTCGCCATGACCGCACCGGCTCAGTCACGTTGAGCTTCCCGCGACGGCGGCTGGCTGGCCCTGCGGAGGGAACGGCGGGTGATGCGCGTGGCCATCAGCGTGATGGCGGCCCAGGTGATCGCTTCGGAGTGCTGGACGAGCCATTCGTAGTCACGGGCGTGCATGACCGGTGGGCGCGAGAGGCATCTGGTCGCGGATCGGGGGCGGCGGCCGAGCTCCTGGGCCAGCTCCTTCGTCCGGGGACCTGGTCATCGTGAAGGCTCGTTGTCGGTCGGACTGCAGCAGCTCGTCCAGAACCTCGTCGTGGTCAAAGCGTTCGGGGCGCTGGGTGCAGCGATGAGGTCGGACGATGACGGCCGACCAGCACTCGCGGGGCCGCCCAGTTGGTCACTTCGCAGTCTCTCGCTCCAGCTGATCCTCGAAGACGCCGATGATGCTGGCCAGTGTCGTCGGGCTGATGAGCTTCGCCTCGGGGCCGCGCAGCCACTGGCCGGCTGCCGGGTGGCTGTATCCGGGCAGCGGGCACACCAGGTAGCGGCCGGTGCGCAGCACCTGGCAGTCGCTGCTCAGCCACTGCCAGGTGAAGTCGTCGGTTTTCGGCATCGTCAGGAAGTACATCCAGGGGGATGCCTGCAGGACCGGCCCACACAGGGTGCTGTGACCCCAGGTTGCGAAGATGCGCGCTCCGAGGGCTTCGGGCACGCGGACCGCATCGAAGGAGCGGCCGCACTCGACGGTGGTGAGACCGCCGCGGGAATGCTCCCAGCTCCAGTGATTCCAGGCGCTCGCGGTCGTCATGGCGGGCATGCACTCCTCCCGGGGCAGCGTGCAGCGGGGTGGGACACCGCTGAGAAGCATGCGGAGATGCCGGCGCGCCAACCGCGCCAGCTTGTATATCCAAGCTCCCTCCAAGATAGGAGGAGGCGGCATGGATATACAAGCTGCGGATGGTGCCGACGACCCGTCAGGACCAGGACAGCAGAACGATCTAGGGAATATCGATCACGTACTGGAAGGTGTGCCGGTCACCGGGCATCCGGGAATCGAGCACCTCAAGGATCTCGCCGGAGGCGCCGTGGCCGATGCGGAGGACGCGGGCGAGCGGCACTCCGTCCGGGATCGCGAGCAGGTCGCGCTCGTCCGGCCAGGGCATGCGAATTTCCAGCTCCTCGACGAACTGCACGAGTCGCTGACGGATCGGCCCCTTGGGGTCCTCGATCAGCGCGCTCGCGCCGCCGCGGATGCGACGGTGCTCCTCGATGGGGGTGCCCGAGAACCGGGCGGCCAGGTAGAAGGCGTTGACGAGTTGCATGGGTTCGTCGTCGACGAGGAACCGCAGGCGACGGACGATGGCCGGGGTGCCCTCCGGCACGTCGAAGCGCGCCGCGATGTCGGCCGGCATCGGGACGTGCTCGACGCTGCGGAGCTCCTGACGAGCGACGTGACCCTGGGCGGCAACCTCGGCGTTGTAGTTCGCCGCGCCGCTGTAGCGGCGCCTTCGCCAGTTCGCGCCGGTGGTGAGCATCTGCACGGCCGGGCGCGGTCGCACGGTGGTCGGCTTTCCCTGGGCGGTGGTGAGCAGACCGTCGGCCTTGAGGAGGGCGATGGCCTTGCGGACGGTCACACGGGTTGTCCCGAACCGCGCAGCGAGCTCGTGCTCGGACGGGATCGGCTCGCCCGGTGCGAGCTCGCCGGAGAGCACGGCGTCGCGAAGGGCGTCGGCGATCCTTCGGAACAGGGGCACCTGAGTCATGGGCACGCGCGACCTCCGCTTGCGTATGCAAACTCCAGCCTACGGGAGCACACGGGCGTCAGTCTCTGTAGGACCAGCCGGAGATGAGGTCGATCGTGATGGCGACGACGGCGCCCGCGGGGCGCGTCTCGGCGTACTGGGGATATCTTGCGGCCAGGAGGTCCAAAGCATGCTCGCACCCGGGACCCGACTCCCAGATCTCGGCATGCCCGTCGGCCCGTACCCACCACAGCTGAGTCCAGTCGTCGTCGTAGAAGTCCGCCAGGACACTGACCCGCGGGCTGTCGCGGATGTTCTTCAGGCGGCGCAGCGCGGTGGTGCTCTTCGGTTTGTGGTCGATGGCGAAGTAGAGGTGGTCGCCCTCGACCGCGAAGGTGATCGGGACCAGGTGGGGTTGTCCGGCGGCGGAAACGGTTGCAAGGCGGAGGGCGCGCGCGGTGACGAGCCGCTGACGGGCCTGCTCAGGCGTCAGGTTCATGCGGGCGACGCTAGTTGCTGCCGCGGCGCTGGCCCAGCATGACGGGCGACCGGGGCCGAGTTGCCCAGCCGCCCAGAGATACCTATTATACAATCAGCTACTCTCTGGAGAGGCACTGCTATGCCTAATGCCAGCGCCCTGATCGGCTTCGACGACATCATGGCCACCTACAAGGTCTCGCCTGAGCGGCTTCGCCAGGTGATGGCCAACCACGCCGTGACCGGCTTTCCGGTGCTGGTGCAGGACGGTTCCGGCGGTGGGCTGTGGGACCGTGAGGCGGTCGAGGTGTGGATGGGCGAGCTGGTCCAGGCGCCGCAGGTGGCCGGGCTGCTGGATCTCAAGCGCGCGATCACCGTGCATACCTACGCGAAGAAGCCCGGCTACTTCATCGACCCCGATCAGGTCGAGCTGACGCCTGGAGGTCTGGAGCGCAAGCGGTGGCGGCGTGACCGCGTCCTTGCCTGGGACGCCGCCCGCACCGGCCGTGGGAACCCCGTGCCCATCGGTCCGCGTCCCCTGCCGCCGGAGCCGGAGGCGGAGGCCGGCGTCGACACGAGCCAGGAGACCGTCACCACAGCAGAGGCCGCCCTGCTGCTCGGATACGCGAACGTCTCCAGCTTCACTTCCGCCTACTCCCAGGGGCTCGTCAGGGGACTCGGCGAGCCGACCGGGCCTGAGGCGCAGTCCGGTCGCGGTGGTCGCAGCCGGCGGTGGGACACGCAGTTGGTGCTGCAGGAGGCCGAGCGGCGCCGCGGTGACGTGGCCGGCCGCCGGGCTCGGGTGGAGACTTGCCTGGCTGCGCTGCGGACCGCCGATGGAAGTCCGGTGTCCGCGGTGGCGCTGCAGCAGAGCGACACCGCCGGCGGGACGCTTGATGAGTGGAAGAACGCGTTGACGCAGGCGCGCCGGCAGTTCAAGACCGGCTGACCGCATGACAAGCGGCCGGTTCCGCGGGCCGATCGGTCCGCGGCGGGAGGTTGGCTTCCTCCCCCGGCCGCACTCTCCGGCCGACTGGGCACCACGCCCTACCGGAGGTAGAACGATCCTAGCGCGGCAGCCCGCCAGACACGCGGTCGACGCGCGTGCCGGGCTCGGCTCGGCAGACCTGGTGGATCGGCCGTACTCGCTCACTCGGCGGCGCAGCGGTGGCACAGGCTCTCTCCGCCGGTCAGGGGGCGACCGCAGAGTCCGTCGTCGCCCGGGCACTCGCGATGCACACCACGGTCGGCCGGGCGGTGCAGTGCGGGAGCCGCCTCGGCCTCACGCGGGGTCGGGGTCTGCAGCAGGTCGTCGATGCGCCACGCGAGGGCGCCCCGTGGGTGGGTGAGGTCGTCGGTGTCCGCGGTGAGCGCGGTGAGGATGCGGGTGCGGGTCCAGCCGCGGTGGAGCAGTTCGTCGACCTTGATTCCCAGGCGCCTCACGGAGGCCCCGGTGAGGGTGAGCCCGGGCAAGGTGTCCGCTGCCGTCCACAGGAGGTCCTGTCCCGGTGTCCCGGGCGCCGGGATGTTCCGCTGTGGTTCCTCCAGGGTGGCGAACTCCCTCCCGGCCCTCCCGCCGTTCCCGGCCTCCCGCCGGCCTGAGGTCCGTGTGGGGGGCAGGTGGGGGGAGGTCGGGTTGGTGGTCTTGTCGCTGGTGTTCTTTGTCTTGGTGTTCTTAGGGGGTCGATCAGCCGCTAGCGGATGAACCGCTGGCGGATAATCGACCACCGGTTGCGACCTGCGGTTTTCCCTCTTCTGGCTGGTCGGGGCCGGTGACGGGTTTTCCGCCACCGGTTCCGAGCTGGGCGGGGGCGCGTCCGGGGTGTCGGTGATCAGGTACTCGAAGGCACCGAGGGTGCCGTCGGGGCGGCGTTCCTGACGGCGGAACAGGTAGCCGTACGTCTCCAGCTCGCGCAGGCCGGTCTTGATCGCGGCCAGCCCGTCAGTGGACTGCTCGGCCAGGCGCTTGGGGGTGATGCCGTAGCCGTCTCGGTGGGTGGAGATGAGCCCGAAGATGCCCTTGGCCTTGAACGACAGCCGCGGGTCGCGGAAAAGGTCGTTGGAGATCTGGGTGAAGCGGTCCGCCGCCATGGCTCCGCGGCGGATCCGCGAGTACGTGGTGCGGGTGGTCACAGCGCGGTCCACCCCCGCGATGAGGTGTCCTCGCCTGCCAGCGGGGTCCAGACCGGCGCGGAGGGCCCGTGGGCTGCGAGGTCCTCCAGGACGGCGGCGCCGAGCGGGACCTTGCGCGCGAGCCGGGCCGCGATCGGGTTGCCGGCGGCCATGGCGCGGAGGTCTTGGATCCGGTGGTCGAGGACCTGGCGCGTCGCGCCGGTCAGGACGAACAGCACCCGTGGGAACACCGGGTAGTGGCGCATCCAGACAGGGAGCGGGGCCGCGGCCCGGCTGCCAGAACGGCGGGCGCCGACGGGTAGGGGGGTGTAGTCGTGGAAGCGGGAGTAGGTCATGAGCTTGGCGGCGAGGCGCTCGCTGCTCATGGTGGCGCGGTCCAGCTCCACGAAAGCGCGCATCTGGGTGCGGCCGCCGGAATCGGTAGCGGTGTAGCGCATCAGGGCGTCGGCGACGAGGGCGTCGCCTCGGGTGTCGGAGAGGCGGTGGCCGACTTCCGGGGTCCAGTCCAGGGGGCCGTAGTCGTCGCCGTGGCGGCGGGCGTCGGCGAGGAAGGCCAGGTGGGTGCGCAGGACGGCGAGGGTGTGCGGGGCGCGGACCTTGATGGAGACCGGGGTGTCGGCGAAGGCGGGGTGCTCTTGGTCGCGCAGTTCGGGGAAGGAGCCGGCGACGTCGCGGCCGCCGGCGGTGGCGTACCACAGGCGTGTCGAGCCGGGCCTGGGCAGGACGACACAGTCGGCGAGTCCCTGGGCGCGCAGCTCCTGCAACTGGAGGCGGGTGGCGTTGATGTGCCGGCCGGTGCCGATCAGGTCGTGCAGCTGCCCGGTGGTGGCCATGCGGTGCTGGGTGAGGCAGGCGAGCAGCAGGTAGATGGGGTTCTGGCTGGTCACTTGAACTCCGTCGGGGTATCGCTGGTCGGGTTCTTGACGAGGCGGACACGCTTCGCCCGCTCGGGCGCTGGGATGCGGTCGGCCGGGGTGGTCAGGAAGGCCAGGACGACGGCGTCCTGCTTGTCGGCGAGCTTGTGGAGGTAGGAGGCGGTGCGGGCTCCGACGGCCTGGACACTGGAGGTGGTGAGTTCGCCGAGGTGCTTCTTGCTCTTGAGCGAGCGGAACACCTCGTCCGGCTGGGGGCCGGCCACGGTCAGCGGGCCGCGCTGCTTGCCGCCCGTGGTGAAGGACAGGGCGTGGTGGTAGCGGGGCAGTTCGGCGACCTCGCGGACCGCGAGCGCGCCGTGCCACTGCTCGGTGACCGCGCCCACGGAGTCGGTGGAGCCGGCGGTGGTCGACAGCGCGGAGGCGTTCTGCAGCAGGGAGGCGCGCATCGCCGGGCTGACGCGCTCCAGCAACTGCGCCAGCACGTGCAGGCGGATCCCGAACTTGCGCAGCTGCTCGGTGATGTCGGCGATCGTGGAGCCGGCGTGGGCCTGGTCCAGGGAGATCAGCTCGTCCATCCAGATGTGGAAGGGCTTGCGCTTCTTCTCGGGCAGGTCGCCTCGGGACAGGCCGGCGCGGAACACGTCTCGCATCAGGAGGTTGACCAGGAGGCGTTGGGTGGGGCCGGTGCCGCCCAGGCACAGCCAGACGATCTTGCGCTTGTCCATGGCGGTGCGGGCGTTCCACTTGCCGGTGGGGGCGCCGAGCAGGGCGCGGGCGACCGGGTCGGCGGCGAGGCGGTCCAGGGGGTTGAGGACGGGGGCGAAGGCGTCGTCGCCGTAGGCGGTGAAGGTGGTGCTCCACCAGACCCGAGTCTTCTCGGGGAGTTTGTCGAGGACGGCTTCGCGGAACGTCGGGTCGGTCAGGAGGGTGCGGACCTGGAACACGGTGGCCTGCGCGGCCGGCTTGCCTGCGGCGACGGCCTGCCGGTTGACCTCCACCAGGGCCTCCAATGCCTTGAACAGGACGGTGGTGGCGCGGGGAGCGGTCTGGTCGTCCCAGCCCAGCACGATCGCGAAGGAGTCGACCGCCGCGCGCACGACCTCGTCCGGGCGCTGGCCGGCGTCCATGCCGAGCGGGTTCCACGAGGGCAGGCGGGCGCCCGCGTCGCGGCCGGTCAGGTCGATTCGCCAGACCCGGTCGCGCAGCGACTCATGCGCGAGGAACGGGGCGGCGAGGTTCCAGGAGTCGGCGTGGGGGTCGACGAAGAACACGCCCTGGCCGGCGGCCGCGACCGCGATGGCCTGCACGACGGCGCGGGTGGTCTTGCCGTAGAAGGACTTGCCGACCGACACCGAGAACAAGGTCTCTTCCAGTGGGGAGGCGACCAGCCGGGTCACCCCGTCCGGGGCGCGGTACCAGCCCTGCGGCATCAGCGGCTCGCCGAGTTCGTAGGTGGGCAGGGTGGCGGCGGTCAGGGGCTGGCGGCAGTGCACGGTCGGGGGCTTGAGCAGGCCGGAGAGCTCGGAGATGTTCAGCCAGGAGTCCGCGCGCGGCACGACCAGGCCGGTGGTCCAGCGCCGGTCGAAGCTGCTGCGGCGCAGGATGTGGTTGGCGCTCCACTGCCACGGGCCCAGGCGGGTGCCATCCACGCGCAGGCGGGAGCGGCCGGCGAACACGTCCATCGCGGCGGTCAGGGATTTGAGGGAGCGCTCCGCTCGGCCCTCCTGGTCGGAGGCGCAGCGCACCAGGAGCTGGAGGCGGACCAGGCCGACGTCGTCGCCGAGCCTGCCCCAGACCTGTGCGGCGTCGACCGGGCGGGGCCTCACCGTCATCGCCATGCGCCGGCCCCCGGTGCTGCGGTGGCCTGCGAAGTCCATGAGGTGGGCGAGCTGGACCGCGAAGGAGTCCTCGATCGCGTCGGTGTCGGCGATCGCCCGCCTGGTCGCCTTGCGTGCCTCGTTCTGGGCGCGGGCCCGCGCGGCAGCGGCGAGCTGCCAGCGCTTCAACCGCAGCCGCCAGGTGGGGACCGGCTGGAGGTCGACGATCACCTCGGCCAGATCGCCGAGATCCGCGCGCACGTGCGCGACGGCGTCCATGATCGGCTGGAGCGGGTCCGGCTGCAGCGGCACCTCGCGCAACGGCGCGCCCGGGTCGCCGCGCAGCACGAACTCCGCGCGCAGGGTGTGCTCGCGTGCGCGATCCCGGCTGGGGCGGCAGCGCTCGACGGTCACCTTGTCGTAGGGCGTCATGGACAATATGTCCTGCGCGCTGCTGTGGCCTTCCAGGCTGTAGTCGAGCGGCGTCTCCCCCGTGCCGTCGGCGCGCAGACGGATGCGCACCGACTTCGCACGCGCGGGAGCCCACCACGGCCCGGAGCGTGCCGCGCGCAGCAGGACGGCCGCGCCGCGCCAGATCTCTTCCTGACACGGGTCGAAGGAGCGGGCCGGGGTGAGGGTGTAACGCACGCGCTCCGCGAGGACCTTCCGGGTCAGCCACTCGCGCAGGTACCAGCCGCCGGCGGTGAGCGGCAGCACGACGGCGGTGAGCAACACGATGTGTCCGGCCGCCCAGGCGGGGGCGTGCCACAGCAGGACCGCGAAGCGGACGAGCAGCCGGACCAGCTCAGTGGTCAGCCCGGTCACCGCGCACGCTCCGGGCTGAGCAGGGCGGTGCCGGAGAAGGGCAAGGGGTTGAGGTTGTGATGCACAGTCGCCTTCCGTGGGGATCGATGGGATCCGACACGGGAAGCAGACCCGGGCGAGGTAACCGCTACGGTCACCAGATCCACCCGCAAACGGTCACGAGCCGATAACAACCCGGGGGTCACCAGCCGAGTGACAGGTCACCAGTCCCCCCGTGACCTGTGACAGCGAAGCAGGGACCGTTGTCACCGAAGTTGGGACTTCGTCGGTCTGCGTCATCGATTCCGGGAAGAAGTTCGACGCGCGACAGCGAAGTTGGGACAACAGCAGCCGCTGCGCGGGCGGCGAGTCCTGCAGGTTGAGCGCTGAGAGCGCGGTTCGGTTGAGACAGGTGCGCTGGCCGGGGCAGCATTGGCGCGTGGAAGACGATCTCCCGACCGTGACGGTGAGTCTGTGGCGTGCGGACGCCATCGTGTTGTTCGACTGGCTGATGAGCACGGACCTCGACTCGGTGCCGATCACGCATCCTGCCCAGAAGCAGGCTCTGGCCGACCTGCTGTCGCGCCTGGAGTTCGCTGTGGACGTCGATGACACCGGGTCGACTGCCGAGGAGATCGCCGCAGCTCAGGAGGAGGTCGCCCGGGATATGGGCTGGTAGTTCAGCCGCTCTCAGGCCGTTGGCTTCATCCAGGGCTGCAAAACCATGGAGCCCCTGGAGGCGGTGCCGAGTAGGGTGCGTGCGTGCTTCAGTTCGACTGGTTCGAAGAGGATGAGGAAGACGACCTCAGCGACGCCCAGCGCGCATTTCTGGCCGTCCTGCGTTCACGCACTGGCGAGTGGCCCTGCCGGCCGCAGGACACCCAGCTGGTTGAGCCCGAGGACCACTGTCCCCGCTGGCGCGCCGTCCTGGACGTCACCTCGGAGCTGGAGCCCCTCATCCTGTTCACGATCGGGGTCTGCTTCGACGGAACGGCCATCTGGGCCGGCGAGGTCGACAGCGGGGGTTACGAACCCCGCCCGGACGACCAACCGCGTGTGGAAGTGATCGAGGCCGCCGGATCACCCGAGGACCTGGCCCATGCGGCGGCCGACTGGTTCGAGCGAGTCCAGGCCCGTCCCGTCGAGCGGCGCGAGTGGCTGCGCGACCCACGCAACTCGCACTACTACGTCTTCTCGGATACCGGCGTTGGTCTCTGCCGTCGCGGCGGCGTGCATCAGAGTCCGCCCGACCGGGTCGTCCATGCTCGTGGCGTGGTCTCACCTGGGTGACTGGTCATGTGTCTGAGCGGATCCGGATCAGTTCGGCTGGTATTCGCGAACGCCCTGGTAGTGGTTTCTGCTGAGGATCTCGCGCGCATGGTAGGACAGCTGCCGGGGTGGGTGACGTGCTCGTTCGCGGAACTCTGCTCGCCAGCGTATGGCTCGTCGGCGGCATGTGATCGAGCACCATTTACGGACCTTGCTCACGCTGAGGGGGAGGTTCACGGTTGACGTGCCGCAGCCCGGGCATTCCTTACTGTCGCGACACTGGTTCAGGTACTCGTCCAAGCACGCCTGCGAGCACCAGTGGTTTGGCCACGCAGGCCTGTAGCGGCCGCCGCAGACTCTGCAGGCTCGTGTCCCCTCGGCGAGGGCTGCCGCGATGGCCCGTTCCCGCTTGGTCTCCTGTTCGGCGTCATTGATCTCAAGCTGGCAGTGGGACCGACCTGCTTGGTCGGACGCCGCGCAGGAGCCCTCCATGACAGACCACAAGATCCCCCGCACCCGCTGGGGTACCCGGCCCCAGCCGTGGGGCGCTGACCCCAACGCCCCCTGGGGACGCGACGACAAGGGCCAGCCTCTGCTCCCTGAGGAACCCTGGAGTGCCCCGGACGCCGGCGCACCCTGGGGCAGGGGCCAGGACGGCAAGCCGTTCCTGCCCAACGACCCGTACGCGCACTGGACCGACATCCCCGAACTGTTCGACCGCCGAGTCGCCGAGATCCAGGCCCGTGTCGACAATGCCAACCGGGGCCCCTGGTACATCGAGAACAACAGCCATGTCACCGGGCAGCCGCACCCCATGGTCTGCGCTGTTGATCACCGCCACGGCAAGATCGTGGGTCGGATCGAGACTCACCGACCCGCCGACTTTGAACTCATCCGTCACGCCGAGCCCGACCTTGAGTGGTGCCTCGACATGATCGCCAAGCTCCGCGCTCACCTTGCCGCCGCAGATGCCACGATCGCAGCACTTGGCGGCACTGACAGCGACAAGTAGGCCCTGCCGACCCCACAAGCAGTACTGGGCCAGCCCTGCCGACGAGCGGACCCGCCACGCGGTGCGCCCATCAAGAGCGTCATCCATCTTCGCTGTCACGAACTGCCTCTGGTCCAAGATCGTTGGCAACTGGTCCAGGGGGGTTGATGACGCTGTCTGAATCTCCCCAGGTGGTGCTGGTGCGTCGGGCAAACCTGCTGGAGTTGGTTCCCCACCCTTTGGGTGGTGTCGTCCGGCGTGTCGGGATGGCTGGGGTGGGCTGCGGCAAGCCTGCGTGAGCAACGGTTGGGCCTCGTCGGAGGGGCTGGGTGCTCACGGTGGAGGAAGACCTCGACGCGCACGCGCTGCGTCGACAGGGCTGGACGATCTCGGCGATCGCCCGGCATCTGGGCCGTGACCGCAAGACCATTCGCGCCTACCTGAGTGGCGAGCGGGCCCCGCACCAGCGTCGTCAGCCGCCGGACGCGTTCGTGCCGTTCCTGGAATATTGCCGCCAACAGCTTTGCGACGACCCGCACTTGTGGGCGTCCACGCTGTTCGACGAGGTAGCCGAGCTCGGCTACCCGGGCGCGTACTCCTCGTTCACTGAGGCGCTTCGCCGCTACCGGGTCCGCCCGCATTGCGATCCGTGCCAGGCGTCGAAGGGCCGGGACCGGGCGGTGATCGCGCACCCGCCCGGCGAGGAGATCCAGCTCGACTGGGTCGAGCTGCCTGACCCGCCCGCCGAGTGGGGTGTCGGCGGACACGCTCATCTGCTGGTCGGGGCACTGGCGCATTCGGGCCGGTGGCGGGCGGTGCTGTCGGAGTCGGAGGACTTCGCGCACCTGGTCCAGGCCCTCGACGCGGTGCTGCGCAAGCTGGGCGGGACCGCGAGGAAGTGGCGCTTCGACCGGATGGCCACGGTCTGCTATCCCACCAGCGGCCAAGTGACGGCCGTGTTCGCCGGGGTCGCGAAGTTCTACGGGGTTCAGGTGGCGATCTGCCCGCCGCGGCGCGGGAACCGCAAGGGCGTCGTGGAGAAGGCCAACCTCTCGGCGGCGCAACGCTGGTGGCGCACGGTCCCGGACCAGATCAGCGTCGAGCAGGCCCAGTCCGGCATCGACAAGCTCGCCACGCGGTTGGACGAGCGCCGCCGAAGCGTCGACGACGTCAGGGTGACGGTCGGCGAGCTCGCCGCCGGCGAGCCGCTGCTGGAGCTGCCGACGCTGCCGTTCCCGGCCCAGCTGGAGGTCGTCCGCACGGTCAGCCCGCAGGCCCTGGTGTCGTTCGAGGGCAACCTCTACTCCGTCCCGCCCGGGATGAGCGGGATGCACGTCACCGTCCGGCGCCGGCTCGGCGAAGACGTGCTGCAGATCGTCACCGCGGGCAAGGTCGTCGTTGCCCGGCACCATCTCGCTCCGCGCGGGGCCGGGCGGATGGTCCGCAGCCCAGGACACGTGATCGCGCTGGAGCGGACGGTCCTCGCGCAGGTCAGCGACCGGGCTCCGTGCAAGACCAAGACCCGCCGCCCACTGTCGCCCGCGGCGCTCGCGGAGGCCGAGCGGCTCCGTGGGCGGGGCGGCTCAGCGGCCAGCGCGGCCGAGCGGGTCGTGATCAACCTCGACACCTATGCCGCCGTGGCCGACCGGCTGCGGACCGCACCGACGCCCGAGGAGGAACCCGGCGAGTGAGCACGTCACCAGTCCATATGAGTGACGCGTCGCTATGCGCAGTTGCGGGCCCACCTGTCCTATCTGAAGCTCAACGACGCGTTCGAGGCCCTGCCGCGGGTGCTGGACCAGGCCCGGGGCGAGAACCTGTCGCTGACGGCGGCGCTGGAGCGGCTGCTGGAGATCGAGGTTGAGGCGACCGAGGCCCGCCGCCTGGCGGCCCGCGAGCGGTTCGCCTGCCTGCCGGAGCCCTGGACCTTGTCGGATTTCGACTTCTCCGCCCAGCCTGGCGTCGACGAGAAGCTGATCCGGGACCTGGCCACCCTCCGCTTCCTCGACGACGCTTCGAACGCGTTGTTCGTCGGCCCGCCCGGGGTCGGCAAGACGATGCTATCGGTCGCGCTCGGCCGGGCGGCGGTCGACGCCGGCCACCGGGTCTACTTCACCACCGCCGCCGAACTCGCGGCCAGGTGCCACAAGGCCGCGCTCGAAGGCAGATGGAAGACCTGCATGAACTTCTTCGCAGGTCCCAGGCTTTTGATCATCGATGAACTGGGCTACCTCCCGTTGCCCGAGGACGGCGCGTCCGCGCTGTTCCAGGTGATCAACCAGAGGTATCTGAAGTCGTCCACGATCTTGAGCACCAACGTCGGGATTGCCGACTGGGCCTCGGCGTTCGGGGACGCGACCGTCGCCGCGGCGATGCTGGACCGGCTACTGCACCGAGCCACCGTGGTCGGCATCGACGGCCCTTCCTACCGGCTCCGCCACCACCAGAACCACGCCGAGACGCTTCGCCAGGGAGTGAACGCCCGTGTCTCTTGAACCTACCGGAACCGCAGCCGAGTTGGACCGCACCTGCCCAGAGTGTCACGCCGACTTCACGGTCGACTCCGTGACCAGCCGCCGCAAATACTGCTCACCGACCTGCCGGGAGAGGGGCCGATCGCATCTGCCCACCCAGCGGACCTGCCCGCAGTGCCGACAGGACTTCACCACCACCCTCAGCCCGAAGCGCATCTACTGCTCGCCCGAGTGCCGCACCGCCTCCCGCGAGGCGAACACCGAGATCCGGGACTGCCGCGTCTGCGAGCAGCCGTTCCACGCCAACAAGACGGTCCGGAAGATCTACTGCTCGGCCGTCTGCCGACGCGAGGCCGAACACCGCCGCGACCGGGCTCTGGACGAGGAACGGGCCCGCCGCCTCGGGCAGGAGCCACCGCCCGCGCTGCCAGCCCGGATCGAGCTTCCCCCACCGCCATCGGTCCGTTCGCCCCAACGTCAGCCCGCCCAAGTCCGCGACCCGCTGGAGCCGACCGCGACCCGGAACTGCCCCCACTGCCAGCAACCCATCACGATCGTCGCGCTGTTGGCCACCCCCGAAGCCGCCCGGCCCACCATGCCCCACCACCGCACCGACGTCGTCCCGCTGCGGCGGACCCCATGACCGACCTGCCCATGCTCCACCGGGTCGAGGACCTGGTCGTCCGCAGCCACAGCGACCACATCACCGACCTCGCCGCCGCCGCGCTGATCGAGCAGCACGGCAGGTTCCTGCTGGTCCAGGGCGAACCCACAGACCTGGACGCTCCGCGAGGCTGGCAGCTGCCCACTGGCCCGATCTGGCCCGGGGAGACCGTCGTCGACGGCCTGCACCGCATCCTGACCCAGGGTTTCGGCTACTCGGACGCCGAGATCACCGCGTTCCTCGGCGTCACCGACGCCGACTCGGGCACCCGCACGTTCGTCTTCGCGGTCAACACCAGCCAGCCGGACGCCATCTGCCACGACGGCCGGATCCCGCACCGCTGGATCGACAACATCACCATCAGCGACGTGATCCCCGAGATCAACCCCGTCCTCCGCACCTACTACGCGGCCGAGCCCGGCTGACCCTCACCGATCACCAGGGCCCGGCAACCTTCGGTCGCCGGGCCCTGATCCAAGGTCGCATCACCACGGAACACCCCGCAACCCCTGGCCCAACCCGAAGATCAGCCCATAGACCATTGCCGCGAGCACCACCGCGGACACCCCAACCATGACCAACCCGGTCACGTTGTGTTGTGACGGTCGGCGCATCTCAGAACCCCCAGCCCATCGTGCCGGCGACGAAGAGCAGTATGAGCATCGCGATGATGAAGAGCCGCCGCCGTCTGGGCAGTATCCGCGCAGGCACAGACCCTGTCCTGAGTACGTTCACTCAGATTCGCGATCCGACTCCCCGCAGTTGGCCCTCACCGACTCTCCGGGCCCGGCGACCTGACGGTCGCCGGGCCCCAACACGTCGCTGGACGCTCCCCGCCTTCACCACTTCGTTGAGCGATGAACGAGCTGGGGCGAGCAGCATCCCTGGTCGTTTTCGGCCGTCCTCATCAAGGTCCGCTGTCACAGGACACCCGCGTACGAGTCGGTGTTCTTGGATGCCGCGACGGCCCCCGCCCCCGCGCTGACTCCGGACGAACAGGACGAGCTGCTGCGCCGGCTGGGGCCCTGCGGGCCTGCGGTGCGCTGCTGCGGCCCTGGGAGATCGGCGACCGCAGACCACCGAAGAGCGTGCGCAAACTGCCGTCCCGGATAGAGGCTGACCGGCTCCGCCTGCTCACCGACCGCCCTCGATCGCAGCGCAGTGCTCGGCTCGAGGGCCTGCCACCATCAGGGAGTCCGCAGCAGAGTTCGCGGAACAGCTGGCGTCGATGGGCCAGGTCGCGGAGCTCACAGAGTTGTGGCAACTGGGCCACGTATGGGGCTGGCCGGTGTACGAGAACGTCACCTTGCCCGAGCTGAGCGAACCAACGCTCGCAGTGGCCGCGCATCTGCAGGCACTGCTGGAGCAGCTGACTCCGGAGCAACTGCTGGAGGTGGAAATCTCGCTGTCGGTCGCACGCGACATGTTGAGCATGGCGCTGGTGGCTGTGTAGGTGGAGATGAAGAGCATTTGTCGGCGAGTGCTGGCAGCGGTTGGTCATCGACCGCAGGTCGAATGTCGACGAGAACCGAGAGCACTCACGCGTGTCGGTGGTGCCAGGCAAGTGCCTTCAGTGCTCCAGGAGGATGGCCTTCGGGTGACCTTGATCCACTGGAGGCGGCTGTCTCGGGCGGCGACCGCTCGGTGTTGACAGGGGATGGGAACGGCTTGATGGTCGGCGCATGACGATCTCGGGTGGCGACGGTGAGCGCGACAGGGAATGGCAGGGGCTTCTTGATAGTTGGCGTCCGCCGCATGCCCCTGGGGACGTGGTGAGTCCTGCATTGTGGGACTTGTTGGAGCTGGCTGCCGCGGAGCCTCAGCTGCGCAGGCTGTTTCCGTGGACGAGCATGAACGAACTGCATGTGTCAACGACGGGCGATTTCCGCGATTACGGAGCAGAGCCATTCCCGGCGGTGGCTGCATCGACGACCTGCGGTTTTATCGTGATGGCGCATCCGTGGGGAGAGGACCACGTGGTGTTGGAGAGCCAGGACCCCGCGGTCGCGTTGGAGTGCATGGTCCGCCTGACGAGAGAGGCACTCTCAAGCGACCCGTCCGGAGACGCAGGGACGTCAGCTTGATGTCTGCTCCTGCCGGGCTCGGGTGGTGGCGAGGCGGTAGGAGTCGGTGCCGGTCTCGATGATGTTGCCGCCGAAGGTGAGGCGGTCGACGATGGCCGCGCAGAGCCGGGGGTCGGTGAAGGTCTTGGTCCAGCCGCCGAACGACTCGTTCGAGGCGATCGCCACGCTGTTCTTTTCCTCCCTTTCCGTCAAAACCTGGAAGAGGAGTTCGGCGCCGCGGCGGTCGAGTTCCATGTAGCCGAGTTCGTCGATGCAGAGGAGATCGACGCGGCCGTAGCGGGCGATGGTCTTGGTGAGGACCTTCTCGTCGGCGGCCTCGACCAGTTCGTTGACGAGTTTGGTCGCGAGCACGTACTTGACCCGGTAGCCGGCCATCGCGGCTTCGGTGCCGAGCGCGATCAACAGGTGGGACTTGCCGGTGCCGGAGTCTCCGATGAGGCAGAGCGGCAGGCCCTTCTTGATCCATTCGCACTTGGCGAGGGTGTGGATCATAGCGGGGTCGATGTTGGGGTTGGCGTCGAAGTCGAACTTCCGCAGCGACTTGTCGCGGGGGAAGCCGGCGGCCTTGATGCGGCGTTCGGAGCGTCGGCGGGCGCGGTCGTCGCACTCGGCCAGGAGAAGTTCGGCGAGAAAGCCGAGGTAGGACATCTGCTCGCGGCCGGCGGTGTCGGCGAGTTCGGGGAACTGGGCCCGGATGGTGGGCAAGCGGAGCATGCGGCAGGCCTGGTCGACCGCGGTGGTGGCGGCCTGCTCGGTCAGTCCGCGCTGGCGGGGGATGGTCACGGCGGTCTCCTTCACGGGGTGGTGCGGGGGCGTCGGAGGCGGAGAAGCTCGTCGTAGGCGGCCACCGAAGGAAGCGGTCGCCGGTCGGGCGGGAGCTGGGTCAGGCGGCGCGCGGTCAACGAGGTGACCGCCGGGCGGTCGCCGTCGACCGAATCGGGTTCCGCGTGCGCGACGGTGTCGGCTTCAGCGGCTTTGCGGGCCTCCAGGGCAACCGCGTCGGCAGTGAGGGCGCCGGTCCGCAGGGCGGTGGCGAGGCCGGCAACGAGGTGCTCGTGGGGAAGGTGGCGGCTCAGTAGCAGGACCTCGATCAGCGCGCGGGTGCCGTCGCGCTCGCCGTGGGCCTTCACGGCCGCGGCCCACCAGGCGTCGTGGAGCGGCGTGAACTTCCCCGCGGCGCGGGCCTGATCGAGGGCGGTGGCGCCGGGGAGGGCGCCCGGCTTGCGGATGAGGGCTTCGAGGTAGTGGTCCAGTTCCAGGCGGGTGCCGGACTTCGCGATCAGCCGCTCGTGGCGGGCGACTTCCTCGCGGCCGTCGTAGACGACCAGCTCGGAGGCGTGCAGGATCGCGCGGACGGTGCGGCCGATGAGGCGGACCGGGACCGAGTAGCGGTTGGTGCGGACGCAGATCTGGCTGTAGCGGTCGACCCGCGGGGTGAACAGTCGGCCGGTCTCGAACGGGTCGTCCGGCAGCGGCGCGAGCAGCGGTTGCTCGGCGGCGAAGTACTCACCGATGGTCCGCGGCCGGGAGCGGATCCGGCGGGCCTCGTCGGCCTGGTCCCAGTGGTCGATCATCTCGTTGAGCTCGGCGATGGTGGCGACGTCGGGGACGGGGACGAGGTGGTTGCGGCGGAAGTACCCGATCTGGCCCTCGACGCCGCCCTTCTCGTGGGCGCCGCGGATGCCGGGCTGGCAGTAGAGGGCGTTCAGGCCGTAGTGCGAGCGGAACGCGACCCAGCGGTCGGCCTCCACGCGCTGCCGGGAGAACCCGAGGACCTGGGCGACCGCGGCCCTAAGGTTGTCGTAGCGGACCTTGCCGGTCGGCACTCCTCTAATATGCGGGTCTCGGTGTCAAGAGTGGGACCGGTCGATAGGTGTCACTGCGAGGGGCGATAAGCCCGACCCCGATTGGCCTTCGCTCGTTACCCTGCCGCTCGTGCCTAACGTTGCCAGCCCTGCCGACATGATGTCCGAACGCCTCTTGTGCTGCATCTGCGGCCAGAGCACCGCCGACTCCGACGACTACGTGCTCCTGGGGATCAGCGCCCCCGGCATCCCCACCGAGCAGTGGCTCGGCGCCCACGCGGAACACCTCAACGGCGTCCTTGCCCGCGGCTTCTCGGTCGAGGTGCACAAGATGTGACCGGGGGCGTGTGGCGGCCCCGGGCTGCTCGCGCGAATCGTCGCGTGGCCGATCAAATGTGAAGATCGCAATGCGCCGGCGGCGTGGTGACTGAGCTGGGAGGCCTGTCACTGTCAGCGGCTCCGTGGATACTGGCGTCGTGACGACGTTCCCCTCCGCCGCAGCCGACTCACCCGAGTCTTCCCCGTCCTGGGTCGAGTCGATGGGCGGTCCACTGATCGTGGTGCCGGTTTCCGCGTTGGCCAAGTGGCATGGTTGCACCGGGTCAGGGATGGTCGTCGGCAGTGGTGACCTCCTGGACGACTACGACCGCGCCTGCGAGGTGGATGATCTGGCTGGTGTGATCGCCGTCGGCGAGGACGGCGCCGAGGGACTCGTCTTGGGGGACGAACCTGCCAGCAGCTTCTATCTGGCGGAACATCAGGCCTTCGTTCGCTGGCTGGGTGCCGACAGCGAGGCAGACCTGATCGCCGCCGCCCAGGCTGTGCTTGCCGACTCCACCACCGAGTGGGATGAGTGCGGCGTATGGAACACGGACGGCCCCGCGGTTCTCATGGACTCCGTGACTGCCGGCGCCGAGCTCGGCATCGAGTACCCGAACGGCGGAGGCACGCCAGCTCAGGCCCCCGTCGTCCTGCCGCCCGGCAGCTGGCTGGTCCGCGCCGTCCATGCGTCACCTTTCGAGGACACCTCTGTGGGCGTGGTCCAACTCGTGCCCCAGGCAGCAAGCCAAGCGAGATGAGCCCTCGGCAATGGGGCGTCAGGACGCTTCTTCGTCCAGTCGGCTGATCAGGCCGTCGAAGATCTGCTCGCGGGCGACCTGCCCCTTCGCGGCCGCGTCGTCGCGTTGACGTTCGAGCGTGGGGCGGAACTCGATGGTGGTGACGAAGAACGTGCAGGACTCGCAGATCGACTCGAAGTGGCAGTCCATCTCGACAGGCCGCGCGCAGTAGCCGTTGCCGAGCATCCGGCGGTGCATCTCCCGGCGGAGCTTGGCCATCTCCGAGCCCTCCGCCTCGGCTGGCAGCCGACGAGGGGCGTCGTAGAGCGCCTCGACCTTCTCCGAAACCGCAAAGTACTCGTCCGCCACCGTCCGGTCGGCGATCCGAGCGTAGACGCGCGTCATGGACAGCGACCGGTGACCGAGCAAGGCGGCGATCGCCTCCAGGGACATCCCCCGGTTGATCGCCTGGGTGGCCAGTGTGTGCCGAAGCTGGTGCGGGGTGACCCGGCCCAGGCCGGCCCGTTCGGCGGCTTGGCGGACGGCTTGCTCGATTCGGGAGGCGCTGACCGGGCGGCCGTGATCGGTGAACAGCAGGTTCGACCGCAGGCCCTCCGGCCGGTGCAGCAGCCAGTCGTCCAGCAGCGTCTTCAGCTGCGGGTGCAGGGGGACGTAGCGGTCGGTGTGCATCTTGCCGACCGGGACGCGCAGCCAGTAGGCGGAGCCGATCTGGACGACCGCGTCGATGGTCAGGCCGAGCATCTCACTGCGGCGCATGCCGGTGCGGGCGAGTATCTCGATGGCCAGCCGGGCGAACGGGTCGGAATCCTGGCGGGCGGCGGCCAGGAGTTTCGCGGCCGCCGCATCGTCGAGGAAGCGCGGGAGCGGGTGGTCCGCGATGGGCAGGTCGCTGTCGAAGACCAGTTGGCGGGGCGGCCGGTCGTCGATGTCCCACTCGTCCAGACGGCGCAGGAACCCGCGAAGTTTACTCAGCCGATCGCGGACGGTGTGTCGGTGCAGTGGTCCGCCGCGGGCGGCCGGCCGTTCCAGCAGCCACTGCCGGTAGCGCTCGACATGCCGCCGTCTCAGATCGGCGACGCAGGTCACGGATGTGTCCTCGCCCGCGACGAGCAGGGCGAACTCGCGCAGGGTCAGTTCGGCGTTCTTCACGGTGCCCGGCCGGAGGGTGCCGTCGACGTGCTGCAGGTAGTGCTGCATGGTCTGTGCCATCGCGGGCGGGACGCGGGCCCACTCCTGGGCGCGGATGTCGGCCCGGTCCGGGCAGCGTCGACGTGGAAGCTGGTCGGACAGGCTGCAGTGAAACAGCGTTGCTTCGAGCGTGAACAGGGCCGTTGACAAGGCCCGCACCCCGCGAGTAGGGATGCGGTGGGCCGCTTCGAGCAGCAGGCGCCGCCCCTCGTCCCAGTCGGCCTGCTGCAGCTCGTGCGGCCTTCGGCCGAAGAGCGCCACGAAGTGGGCGAGCAGATTGAACTGGGTCATGGCCACCGTGTTGCGAAACCTCAGCGAGCGCGCGGTCTCCATGAAGCGCAGGTGCAGTTCCGGGTCCGTGCGAGCGAGCACGATGCCCAGCCGCGGACGCCGGGCCACCAAGTAGTCGGCGCCCGGCTGCATGCGTCCTGTCACTGAGAGCCAGCTGATGAAGCGGTGCGTCTCGTGGTTGAAGGCGAGCTGGCGTTCCAGCGGCAGACGAGGGAAGTCGGACAGATCCGGGACTTCGGCGAGCAGGACGCGGGCGCCCCAGCGGACCTTGTGGTCGGTGTTCATTCCCTGGGCGGCTCGGTGGGCGAGGTAGGACTCGACCAGGTCCGGTCGCACGATCGGCAGAGCCGCGGCTCTGGGCCGGCGCATCAGATTCCCGACCTGTCTGCGTCGATCGCGGCGCTGGCCTGCAGATACTGCTCGGCGAGCCAAGTATTCGCCAGGTGGATGTAGATCCTCGTCGACTCGATAGAGCGGTGTCCGGCCTGGGCCTGCACTGCTTCCAGTGCCATGCCCGCCTCTCGGAGCCGGGTCAGGCACGTGTGGCGCAGCTGGTGGCAGGTCAGCCTCGGAAGTCCCGCCCGTCTCTGGACGCCCTCGAGGATCTCGTCCAGGCCGGCCGCCGACAGCGGTCGACCGCGGGTCGGGCCGCGGAGCACCACGAACAGCCGGTCATGGTCAACCGGCGGACGCTCACGGTCCAGGTAGTCGCCGACCGTGGTGAAGAACTGTCCGGAGATCGGTATCAGCCGCTGATGACCGCCCTTGCCTTCGCTGACGAAGACGCGACGTTCACCCGGCGAGAGGTCGCCGAACCGCAAACCGAGCACCTCGCAGCGGCGCAGGCCGCCCAGCAGCATGGCCAGGACCATCGCCCGGTCTCGCGAGGTGTTGAGTGCATCCAGCACCGCCTCGACCTCACCCGGGCCAAGAACGCGCGGAAGGGTGCGCGGAGTGCGTAGCAGAGGGGCACCGCGATTTCCGCCCCGTCGGCGGCTGGCCAGCCCCGTCGGCACCGGGTTGCGGTCGATGGCGAGGTCGTCGCGGGTGGCGAGGTAGCCGAACAGGCCGGAGATGCTGGCCAGTCGGCGCTTGATGGTTCTGGCCGAGAGTCCGGCCTCTCCGTCTTCGAGCCGGACGACCCTCGGCCCGCGTCGTGGCGCCTTCTGCGCGGTGATGAACGCGAAGACGTCGGCGGTGACGACGTCGACCGGTTCCTTCGGCACCGTGGAGAAGAAGACCTTCAGGTCGTAGGCGGTGGCCAGCAGGGTGTTCGGTCGGCAGCGTGCCGCGACGAACTCCAGGTAGTCGTCGACGAGGGCATGGCCGAGCGAGGCCGTGGGGTTGCCCGCAGCATCGACGCGTCGAATCAACTCCGGCTGCCAGGCCATATGTGCTCCTCGACGGGAGCGACCATCCTGGCCCGGAACACGAGATCGGGGAAGAGGCGTCACCCACATAACCTCCCAGCGCGTTGAGAGCGTGGACGTGGCCCTCGAAGAAGGCCTCCTGGCCGGAAGAGGCGAAGATCCGGTGGACCGCCTTCCCGGAGTAGGACAGGCGGAACGCGAACAGGTAGCAGACCACCAACTCGCCGCCGAGCCGCACGGTCACGTCGCCGAAGTCGACCTCGGCCTCCGCCCCGGGCAGGTGGGTCTGCGGGACGAAGGCCTCCACCGCCCGGCCCGCCTGGACGCGGATCTCCGGGCGTCGTTTCGCCACGTATTCGCGGACCATCGGGTAGGAGACGTCGAGGGCGCCGTGTTCGTCCAGGAGCCGCTCGAAGATGCGCTTCACGGTGTGCTGCTGCTTGCGCGGTGCCTCCAGGTCGGCCCGCAGCATGTCGTCGATCAGCGGCTTGAAGGCGTCCAGCCGGGTCGGGCGCGGTGGAAGCGGCTTGCGCGGCTCGGGCCAGGCCGACGTCAGGGCCTTCTGGACCGTCAGGAACCCGACCCCGTACTTGCGCTGCAGGGCCCGGCTGGACATGCCGGTCCTGGCATCGCGGCGGATTGCCGCATACAGCTCGACCTTCGACTTCGGCACCACCGGCCCCCTCGTCGCGCGCAGCACAACCAGAGTCCCGAAGCAAGCACCAACCCGCTCTCAAATCTCGGCGACATCACTCTCACGAGCGACCAGGTGCTCTCGCCGCTGAGCAACACGCGCTCTCACTACTCACCTACAAAGCCACGCTGGAGTTCGTAGAAGAGGCTGTCCAGGGCCGCGAGTTCCGCGTCCGGTCGATGACAAACGCAGACCTGGAGCGGCGACTGAAGGAGGAGCGGCTCGAGGCCCAGGTCGACGAGCTGCTGCTCGCTCCCCTCACGGACTGGACGGATCTCCTGCGGCGCGGTGGCACTGGCGCTCGTGTGGGATGTCGTCGACCTGGTCGCGCAGATCGCGCAGTTGTCCATCCGGGACACGCCGCCTATGGGCCCGGATCGAACCCGAGGACTACGAGGGCCGGCCGTTGTGGAGTCAGGCCCGGCCGCAGGAACGATGGCGCTGGTCGGTCGGCTGGACCGGAAGCGTGGGCGATCGCCTGTGGTTCGATGGCGGGCGGACCGCGACTGTTGCCGCCGCCCGGAGGTCGAGCTGGCCAAGGGCGCGGTCGCCCACGGCTGGCCGGACCAGACGTGGACCCTGGCCCGGATCAAGACGCTGATCGGGCGGCGGTTCCACAAGTCGCTCACGGTGTCGGGGGTGTCGCTGATGCTGCGCGTCACGGCTGGAGCCATCAGGTCCCCGCGAAAGTGGCGCGTGAGCGGGACGAGCAGGCGGTGGCCGGCTGGGCGAAGGAGACCTGGCCGTCCGTGGAAGCACCGCGGCGGCGCTCGGCGCCTACCTCGTCTTCGAGGACGAGGCCGGCTTCTCGATGACGCCGCCCACCGCCCGCACCTGGTCGCCCCGCGGCATGACTCCCGTCGTCCGCGTCCGCGGACGCTCCCAGCGCCGGATCTCCATCGCGGCACTGGCCTGCTACAAAACCGGCGAACGCCCCCGGCTCATCTGGCGGCCTACGGTCCACCCGGACCACAAGTCCGGCGGCCGCCGAAGCTTCGCCTGGACCGACTACCGCGACCTGCTGGTCGACGCCCACCAGCAGCTCGGCAAGCCGATCGTCCTCGTTTGGGACAATCTCAACGTCCATCGCGACCGTCGCCTTCGCGCGTTCATCGACGCCCACGACTGGATCACCGTCCACTATCTGCCCGCATACACGCCGCAGCTCAACCCCGTCGAGGGAATCTGGTCACTGCTCCGGCGCCGCTGCCAGACCAACACCGACTTCACCGATCCCGCCCACCTGATGCGAGCCCTCCGAAGGGGCCTCCGCCAGGTCCAGTACCGGCCCGACATCATCGACGGATGCCTCGCCGGCACCGGCCTCACCCTGACGACATCACCCCTCGAAGGTCAGTAACACCGTGAGCGGGTTGGCCGTGGAAGGCGGCAGGCTGCTCCAGGTACACCGGCAGCTCAATGCTCTCGTCGTCGCTGCGCATCACCGTGCGCGGCAAGTTACGCAGGGCGTACGCACGGGCCGGCTGGTGTGCGCGCGCAGCCGCTCGGCCCGCGAACAAACTCGGCTGGCTGTCCACCACAGGCGCAGCAGGGCCGCTGGCCACACACGCGACGACCGCAGCGACGGCCCACAGCGGGCGCATCGGCGCGATGCCGAAGCCGTCGCCGCGCAGATGCGCACAGCGCTGCGGCAGCGGCAGCGGCAGCGGCAGGTGCACCGTCAAGCTGACCACGATCCCGGCAAGCCCGTACAGCGTCGCCGCCGTTACAGAGATCGGGGCTGCGGCAGGCGGCGGCGAGGCTCATCCAGATGCGGCAGCAACCTCGTGAACTTCTCCGCGAGCACCGCCTCAATCCTCTCCGCCACAAACGAATCCTACGGCCCAACACGCCAGCCATGAGCGGAAGTCATTAATCAGCGACCCCCTGGGGCGGGGCTCAGCTGGTATTCAATAGAGCATTTCTCAGCACGAGAGCAAAGCCCGCCAAAAAGATTAGCAAGACAATCGGAAGGACGTATGTCAGGACCCCATTTTCGGGAATCCCGTCGGCGCCATAATTCCTACGCCGATAGAAGTAGGAGATATTTGCAAGGAGAACGACAGCGAGACCGAGTCCTGGAATCAGGCAGTCTTTGAGTGCTATCTGATTTCCATATATGACGCCCGCTCCGACGCTGAGCAATCTGTCACCAACTTTCAAATGACCTTCGGACCATAGATTCCCGTACTGTCGCCGATCTCCGCGATACTACTGCATACGGGAGTGGAGCCGTTCGAAGGGGTGCGTCTGCTGCCCGTTCTCCGACTCCGCCCAGCTGGCAGCCGACCAACACCCCCGAGGGGCTACGTGGCCCGTCAATGAATCCCCTGGGCGGGCGTGGCGGTCCGCCGGTCAGACGGGCGGACCGCCACGAAGGATCGGGGTTGATCCGAGTGGTTTCAGCGGAGCAGGGATGGGATGTAGAAACTCTTCGCGCTATACGAATTATATCCGTACAAACCTGCTCCAGTTCCGACGCTGGCACCCCAGTTGCCGCCGTCCCCAGGCCATGCGCCCTGGACACAGCCCATGACGCCGTCGCCGTAGCAGCCTCCGACCGCACCGGCATTCTGATCGGAAGGCAGCCTCGTGTTAAATCCGATGGAGGCACCGCCGCCCACGCCGAAAAGGCTCTTAGCGAATTCCCTCTCCGTCAGGCCGCTTTGGGCGGCGGCCTCGGGATTCTTCCATGGAAGGGTCAATCCACCCGAAAACGTGAGGTACCAATCTTGGATCGAGACCGAGGCACAGAGGACCGCAATGCACCCGCCGGCCTGGACGACGACGTAGTTGCCCCACGTCGCTCCGCTGGAGCCTTCGCATCCGACCGCCAGCCCGTTTGCATACGCCGAACCAGAACACTGGAAGGCGCTGGAAGCCGGGTCGTCCCCTGAGAGTTCCCTCTGGAGGATTTCTGCGCACTTGCCGGTACAGGCCGACATGTCGGGGGTGCTTCCGACGGGTCGGGTGTCCCACTTGCGGTGGCATCCGCCCTTGTCACAGCCATTGAAGTCCCAGTGGCCGAAGGTGTCGGTGTTGGGATCCCAGTGGTTGCCGTGGGAGGCTGCGGCGTTGACCTGCTTGGTCCAGTTGCGCTCGTTGGTGACGACGCTTTGGATCTGCGAGTCGACAGTGGCGGCGGTGCCTCCGGTGGCTCCGGTGTCGGGGTCTTCGAACATCAGCCCGTTGGGGTCGCTGCCGTTGACGGGGTCGTCGGCGGAGTAGGTGTAACCGCCGAGCTGGTTGGAGTCAGTGGCTTCGAGGACTGGGTCTGCTTGCAGGAAGCGGCCGGTGGTGGCGTCGTACAGGCGCGCGCCGAGGATGTCGTAGCCGGTTGATGGGTCGGTGGGCTGGCCGAGGTAGCCGCGGCTGTCGATCCAGGTGCCGGGGATGACGCCGCGTGGGGTGCCGTAGGGGGTGACCATGCGGCGGGTTTCGGCGTTGGCGCCGAGGGCGGAGTCGAGGGTGAGGTCGCCGGTTCCGAGGTTGTTGTCGGCCTCGTAGGTGAGGGTGCCGGTGCTGCTTCGGATGACGGTGGGGCCACCGCCAGTTGCGTAGTAACGCAGGCCGGTGACGGGGTTGCTGCCGGTGAGGGTGAGCTGTTCCCCGGGGAGGTAGAGCAGGGTGGTTGTGGTGCCGGAGACGGTGTTCTTCTGCTCGAGGAGATTGCCGCCTGCGTCGTAGGTGTAGGCGGCGGTGTTGCCGGTGGTGCTGTCGGTGACGGTGTGGGTGCGGTTGTCGGGTGTGTAGGTGAAGGTCTGGTTGCTGGTGACGGTGCCGCCGCCGTTGGTGACGGTGTCGTTCTTGGTGGCGCCGTTGGTGAAGTAGGTGTAGGCGGAAAGGGAGAGGGTGGCACCGCTGTTGTCGGTGGTGGTGGTGCTCTGGGCGGTGTCAGGCTGGGCGGTGGTGTTGGGGGTGGTGGTCTGGGTGCTGGTGACGGCGCCCGTGGTGTCGTGGGTGGTCAGCGTCTGGCGGTTGCCGTTGCTGTCGTAGGTGTAGGTCTGCCAGTAGGGGGCGGGGCCGCCGTTGGTGGTGGCGCTCGGTGCGGCGCTGTTGCAGTTGCCGATATTGGGGACGGAGGGGGATGCGGCGCTGGTGGTGCCCTTGGTGTCGGTCCAGGCGGTGGCGAGCTGTCCCTGGCCGTTGTAGGCGTAGCACTGCAGGTCGGTGGCGGCGCCTGAGTCCTGGATGTCCTGCTGGGCGGTGATCTTGCCGGCCGGGTTCCAGAGGGTGGTGATGTCGTCGACGTGCCCGGTGCCGTTCTCCTTGTCCAGGGTGGTCTCAGTGGTTCGGCCGGTGGCAGTGTCGTAGAAGTTGGTCTGGACGACCTGGTTGGGCGTGTCGCCGAGGGTGTAGCGGGTGACCTGGCCGAGTGGGTTGGAGATGATCTGGCTCAGGTAGTCGGCGTTGCCGCCGGCGTTGGCGAGGGTCCCGGCCTCGGTGTACGAGTTGTAGACCGTCTCGGCGGGCAGGCCGCCGTCGGCGCCGTAGGTGGTGTGGTCGAGCAGGCCGGTGACTGGTGTGTAGGCATAGCTGATGCTGTAAGTGCCGGCGAGGGTGCCTTCGCTGCTCGGGATGGTGGTGGTGACGCCGGTGGAGGCGCCTCGGTTGGTGTAGCCGGCGATGGTCTGGGTGAACTGGTTGCTGCCGCTGTAGGAGGTCTGGCTGGCGAGCTGGCCCTTGCCGCCGGTCGCGGTGTCGTACGTCCAGGAGTCGAGTTCGGTTGCGCCCTGGGAGAGGGTCTTCTTCCGGCCGAGGGCGTCGTAGGTGTAGGTGAGGGTGGTGTTGTTGGCGTCTGTCGAGGTGAGCAGGTCACCGGCGGTGTTGTAGGTGGAGCTGCTGCTTCCGGCGTCCGGGTCGCTGGTGGAGACGGGGTGGCCCCAGGCGTCGGTGATCTGGGAGTGGTTGTGCTGGCCCGCGTCGGTGACAGTGTTCTGGGTGGCTGCGCCGCCGCTCGCGGTGGTGGTGCGGGTGTAGGTGTAGTTGGTGATGGTGGCGTCAGCGGGGTTGCCGGTGGCGGTGTTAGAGTGGTAGCGCCACAGGGCGGTGGTGCGGCCTTCGGCGTCGACCAGGGTGGTGGCGGCGGTTCCGCCTGTGGGTGGGGAGGTGTCGGTGCGGTCGGCGCCCGGGTATGCGGTGGTGGTGGTCCACTGCGGCTGGCCGTAGGAATAGAAGGCGGAGGTGAGGGGGCGGCCGGTGCCGTCGTAGCCGGTCACGGTCTGGCCGGGAATGTTGGCGTCCGCGGCTTGGTAGACCGTGGATGTGGGCGCGTTGGTGATGTAGTACGGCTGGCTGGTGGCCTTCACTTTCCAGCCGTGCGAGTCGTAGAAGGTGTCGCTGACCAGTGTTCCGTTGGAGTTGGCGCCGTCCTGGGACAGGTTCTGGTCCTGCCGGAGGTCGCCGAAGCCGTTGTAGATCTGGTAGTCGGCGGCGTAGGTGGCGTCTTCGCGCAGGGTCTTCTGCTCGGTCCACGAGACTGCGGTCTGCCCGCCGCTGGAGTAGACGTAGACAGTGGATGCGGTGGCGGTGGTGGCGCGGCCGGGTGCCCAGACCGAGGTGAGGCGGCCCAGGGCGTCGTAGGCCTTGCTGGTGGAGTTGCCGTTGGGGTCGACGACCTTGGTGGGCAGTTGGCGGATCTGGTCGAGGGTGGTGGTGGTCTGCCAGTTCCCGGCCGTGACGTTGGTGGCGACGGTGGTGGTCGGGAGAACTTCGGTGGCCGGGCTGTAGCTGGTGGTGGTGGTGTCGCCTCGGACGTTGGTGGAGGAGAGGAGCCGGCCGTAGGCGTCGTGGCCGGTGGCACCGGACGGCGCGGTGGTCTGGGCCGTGAAGCTCTCGGTGCTGCCGGACCAGGGGCCCATAATGTCGGATTCGGTGACGTTGCCGACGCCGCCTGCAGGGATGACGCCCGCAGTGGTGTTGCCGTCATAGAAGGCGCGGGTGTCGGTGAGCGTGGTGGCGGCGGTCTTGGCCGGGCAGCTGCCGGTGCCGACCCCGGTGCCGGTGGTGAGGGCGACAGTGGTGGTCTCGGCGGGCAGGGCGACCATGCCGGCGTTCACGCCACTGGAGGGCGGGGTGGCGTAGCTGTACGTCGTGCAGGTCTCCTGCGAGCCGGTAGTACCCAGCTGTGAGGTGTCGCCCTGGTCGTCCTTCTGGGTAAGCAGCCCGGTGGTGGCCGAGTACTGGGAGAAGATCTTCGTGGTGCGCCAGGTGGTGCCGTCGGCGAGCAGGCTGCGGCCGATGGTCTGGAAAGTCTGGACGAAGTAGGCGGTCTCCGAAGGAGTACCGGCGGGGCTGCCTTCGGCGTGGGTGGCGGTCAGCTGCGAGGACGGCAGGCTGATGGAGTCGCGGATGACCTTGCCGCCGGCCTTGTCGTAAGTCTGAGTCTCGTAGGCGAAGCCGTCGTACTGGTTGCTGTCAGTGATCTGGTCACCGAGGGAGTCGGTGACGGCGGGCCAGGTGCGCGGAGTCATGCTGGTAGCGGAGGTGGAGTCACCGGCCATGCCGCGCAGGTAGTAGGTGGTCTCCGCGGTGATGGGGTCAGGGGCGTGCCCCGTCTGCTTGGTCACCGAGGCGTAGCCGCGGAACTGGTCCCAGGTGCGCTGGGCGTTGGCGGTCTGGGCGGAGTCGTTGCGGTGCCAGATCGGGGTGCCGTTGTAGGTGTAGTCGGTGTAGCGGGTGGGGGCGCCGCCGACCTCGTCGATCTCCCGAACCTCGGTGACCAAGTACTTCTCGAACCAGTCGGCCGTCAGTGTGGAGCTGGGTGGGGTCCAGTACTCCTGGTAGCACCGGCGGGTGTCGTTGGAGGGTGACGGCAGGTCCGGGCTGGTGCTGGACTGGCTGCAGTCCGGGTTGGTGTAGGTCACGTTGATCGCTTCACCGGTCTCGGTGTCGATCGCGGTGATGCGGAAGCGGTTGAACGCGGGCCAGGATGCTGCGCCGGGCACGCGGCTGGACATGGCGGCGTAGACGAAGCTCACGGCCGGCGTGGCGATGGCGGTTCCGTCGTTGCCGGTGTGTACCACCGAATCCATGCGGAGCGCCGGCGAGGTACCGTCGCCCGGGTCGGGCATCGACTGGGTCAGGGCGTAAGTGTCGACCGGCTTGTAGCTGGTGGCCGTGGTGGTGCCGGTGTTGACCTGGGTCTGGATCTGGGTGAGCCGCTCCTCGGTGAAGAACGACATCGAGTAGTTGGAGCAGCTGCCGCTGGAGGCACAGACCTGGTCCTGCGGGACGTCGGGCCAGTAGGGGGCTGTCGTGGAGGTCAGGGAGGCGCAGTCGGCGGTGGTGACGGTGTGGGTGCCGACGACGCTACCCGGGATGCAGCGTGTGGCCGTGGTGAAGACGACCTTCGCGGCGGGAGCGGGGGTGGCGCCTTCGCTGGCGATGTCGGCGGCGCGCCAGCCGTAGGAGATGGTGTTCAGGTACGCGCTGCGGTCGAAAGCGGTCAGCGTGTGGGCGCTGGAGCGGGCGTAGTAGTTCGTCTCCTGGGTGTAGCTGTACTGCGTGGTGTTGCCGTGGGGGTCGATGACGAAGTCGAGGAACCAGCGGTAGCCCATGGTGGCGGTGTAGGAGCTGGTTCCGGTGGTGGAGGAGTAGCAGGGGTCGGTGCTCTTGGGGCAGTACACCGGTTCGGTGGAAACCGAGTTGGTGGCCTTGTCCGAGCCGGTTCCGCCTTCGGCGGTGGGCAGCTTGCCCGCGCCGTAGTACATGCGGGTGCCGTCCTGGAGGGCGATCTCCCAGCCTTCTCCGTTGTAGGAGCCGTTGCTCAGGCCGGTCAGGTGGGTGATGGTGGCGCCGTTGTCGGACGACAGGTGCCACTTGCCGCTGGTGTCGTCGTAGACGAGCTGGCCGGAGGCCGTGCCCGCGGCGGTGACTTCGTGGCCGCCGTTGGCCCAGCAGGTGTCGCCGGATCCGGTGATGCCGTCCTGGGAGCAGGGCTGGTAGGAGCGCTCGATGAACTGTGCGGTGCCGGCCCAGCCGTCACCGATCCATGAGGGCTGGGAGTTGGTGGAGGCGTTCTCGCCGTCCACGCTGGCCGAGGAGTAGGTGAGCGCGACGCTGGGGGCGGCGCCGCCGAGGGCCGCCGGGACCGTGATGGGGTAGCTGTAGTCGAAGTCGCCGGCGCCGCTGCCTGCCGTCCACTGATCAGAGGGCTTGAGGGAGGTCGCGGCGAAGTTTCCGGTCGAACCGGACTGTCCGGAGACTGCCGCCATCACCGTCATCGGACTCGCCACGGTCTGCGCGGTCTGCGCGGAGAATGCGGTCGCTTGGACGGCCGTCGCCGCGCTGCCTGTAGCGGAAGCGTGGTGGGCGGTGGCCTTGGCCTGCTGGCCGGCGGGGGGCACTTGGGTGGCCGGGAGCGTCAGGTCGGCGACGATGCGGCCACTGTGGGGGTCGCGGACCGCGTTGACGGGGGTCTGCTGCTGGCACGCGGCCAGTTGCGGAGCGGTCAGTGCGCAGGCGGGGAGCTCCACCAGTCGCAGGCGCGAGGCCAGGTCGGCGCCGCCCTCGCCGGCCAGGAGGTTCGGGTCGAGCTGGACGGCGACCTTGCCGCTGGCCGCAGAGGTGTCGTTGCGGGAGATCCCGAACAGCACTCCGGACTTGATGCCGCCCTTGCGCGCCGCGGCGGGGTCTGCGAAACGCACCTGCACCCCGTGCGGCGCAGCAGCACCGTTAGCGGCTGAGGCGACCCAGAGAGGCGAGGTGCCCACGCGTGCAGCGGGGCCGGACACGACCTGGCTCTTCGCCAGCTGTGCGACAGGGCCCTGGGTGAGCGCCGAGGTGCTCTGGCCCGCGTTGGGCAGGTCGACCTTCGGCGGCTGGAAGGAGTGCCGGGACAGCGGAGCCAGGTGGCCCTTGACGTTGGAGGCGTACGTGCCGGGTACACCCTTGGTATGCGGGAGTGGTGTCTGCGGCGGCGACCAGATCTGGCCCTTGAAGTGGTGTGCCGCGAACGCCATGTCCGGCAGCACGGCCGAGCCCATGGTGAACACGGTCAGTAGGGCGAAGAGCCTTGTGAGGGTGGAGCGTGTGCGCTGCGCCCGCTGACTCCGGCGTGTGGTGGCCATGGGGTTCCCGTGATCGATGGTGTGCGGCGCGGCCGCGGAGACGATCACGAAATGTAGTTGCCAGTGGGGGGCGAACTGGAATGACGATTATTAACTTCTTACTTTTCTTGCCCTAGTCAAACCATGATCCAGTACCCAAAAGCGAACACACCGGACAGGGTGCGGGATCGATCTCGCCAAAGTCCAACGCCAGGGAACCAAGAGGCCCACCGAAGGCGGAGGGAATCACTCCGGACCGTCACCTCTCGGCCCCGTCCGGCCTTGCAAGGTAAGGGCCCCCTTCATTCGTGGACGCACTCTTTGATCAAGAAAACAATCTTCCCTGCGATGGCCCGACACTACTGGCACCGCATCACCCCATGAAGCAATATCCCATTTTGCCAACTTTGCACCTCGCCTCTTCAAGTGGAGTGATCCTCATTCACTTCCTACCTGGCGCATCGTCACACGCTCCAGGCCAATCGCCCCAAATCCCCCGAACCAGCGGTTCCTGACCGCTTGTCGGGGCCTTCCTGCTGGTCAGGGCCGCGAGGCCGCGGGTTACGGTGTGCAACGGGCGGGCCGATCGGCTGCCCCTTCTTCTTTTGCACATGATCACGGGAGGCCCCCGATGGGGATCCGGCATGCACGATCGGCCGCGCCCGGGCGGCCACTGTTCAGACACATCGGGGGGATGGTCACCGCCGCTCTGATCGCGGCTCCGCTGTCTGCCCTCGCGCCTGCGATCGCGCACGCCGACACCGCCCCGCCCGCGACATCGCCCGATGCGGCGGCGCTGACGCAGGCCCAGGCGACCGGCAAGAGTGTGCCGGTGGATGCGGACACCACCGCCACTTCCACCACCGTGGCCAATCCGGACGGCACCTTCACCTACACCGCCACCCCGGTGCCGACCCGCGTGCAGCAGAACGGCTCCTGGGTCCCGGTCGACGCCAGCCTCCAGGCCGTCACAGGCGGGTACGCGCCGAAGGCGGCAGAGTCGTCCGTGCTCTTCTCGAGCGGCGGGACGGGGCCGCTGGCCACCATTTCGAACGCGGCCGGTCAGAGCGTGTCGGTCGCCTGGCCCAGCGCCCTCCCGGCTCCGACCGTGTCGGGCGCGACCGCGACCTACGCGAACGTGTACCCGGGCGTCGACCTGCAGATGACCGCCACGACCGACGGCGGCTACACCGAACACCTCGTCGTCAAGGACGCCACCGCCGCGGCCAATCCGGCGCTGACCGACATCCACCTCGACACCAGCACCAGCGCCGGGCTGACGCTCAGCCGCAACCAGGCCGGTGGCCTGCAGGCCACCGACTCAAGCGGCAACGCGGTGTTCTCCTCCCCCACCGCCACGATGTGGGACACCCCCGCCAACGCCGCGGGGGCAGCAACCACCCAGGGCGGCGCCGCGAAGCTGTCGGCCCAGTCACTCTCCTCGACCCCTGCCAGCGGATCCGCCTCCTCGCAGGACGGCGCCGACCAGGTCACCCCGATCGCGGTCAACGTCAGCGGCAGCGGCGTGGACCTGGTGCCCCCCGCCGGTTCCCTGACCGCGGCCGGCAACACCTACCCGCTGGTCATCGACCCCTCGCTCACCCCGAAAGAGCAAGGCTGGACGTGGACCTCGTCGGTCAACTCGGGCACGAGCTACTGGCAGGGCAGCAACAACACCAATGACACCAACGCACACGTCGGCTACGACGACTGGTGCTCCAACGGAGCCAGTGGCTGCACCGCCTTCGGCGTCACCCGCTCCCTGTTCAACCTCGATACCACGCCGCTGATGGGCAAGCACGTCACCAGCGCCACCGTGAGCATCACCGAGCAGGGCCCGACCTCCTCCTGGAGCGGCACCCGCCAGATCGACCTGCACGGCGCCAACAACTTCGACAACACCACCACCTGGAACACCCAGAGCATCTGGTCCACCGTCGCCGCCACCGGCAACTTCGCCAGCATCAACTCCACCGCCACCGGCAACGCGAATTTCGACGTGACCGGGCTGATCCAAAGCGCCGTCGCCAACGGCTACACCCGCCAGAACATCGCGCTGCAGGCACACGACGAAACCGACGACACGGCCTACCGGTACCTGCTCGGCGGCACCCTGCAGACGCAGGTCACGTTCTGGTCCACGCCGGTGGCGCCGGCCGACCCGCCGACCGTCACCAACAGCGGCTCGACCGCCAACTGCAGCGGCACCAGCGCCTCGCCGAACTGGGTCAACGCCAACGACTCCCGCACCGTCACCCTCAACGCCTCCATCCCCAGCCCCGACAGCTACACCAACGGCACCACCGAGGACGGCGCCTTCTGGTACCAGCAGGAGTACCCCAGCGTCGGCAACTGGACCAGCCTCACCAGCGGCCAGGTCGTCATGTCGGCCAACCCGCAGCCCGTCTCGGAAACCATGCCCACCCTGAAGGACGGCGACGAATACCGCTGGCACGTCATCGCCGAGAACCCCGGCGGCTACTACAGCTCCCCCGTTCCGGCGAACTCCGACAACAACTGCTGGATCCGTGTCGACATGACCCCGCCCACCGCCGGCATCACCGGGACGCCCCAGCCCCCGACGACGGTGGGAGGCTCGGGTAACTTCACGGTCACTGGCGCCGACTCCGGCACCAACCCCTCCGGTGTCGCGAAGATCGTCTACAACATCGGCGGCACCTCGCTGACCAGCGGCGGTGGCGGCGAGCAGAGCGTCAACGCGTCGTCGTTCCAGATCCCCCTGACCGGCGGGCACTGGGGCACCAACACCGTCTGGTACGCCGCGGTCGACGCCGCCGGCAACCAGTCCGTTCCCCAGCACTACGACTACTACGTCATCGACACTGCCTACACTCCGGGCACCGCGGGCGACCTCGACGGCGACCACATCCCCGACCTCGCAGCAGTCGACGCAAGCGGCAACATCCGCGTCTACAGCGACCCGCTCAGCAAGACTCCCGACACCGCCGGCGCCGTCGCCCTGCACAACAGCCAGGCCCCGAACGGAACCACCTTCGCCGGCTCGATCCTCGCCCACAACGGGTCCTTCACCTCCGGAACCTGCGACGACCTCGTCATCATCCAGGGCGGCAGCCTGAACCTCGCGCAGAACGTCAACTGCACCGGCACCGGCATGAACCTCACCACCGCTCAGGCCCGCCCCACCAGCGTCACCGGCGACCAGACCAACTACAACCAGAGCGACTGGTCCAACGTCCGCCAGGCCGTCGTCCTGCCGCCTACTGCCCCCGGCGGCAAGCCGGCGCTGGTCACCCTCGAGGACGCCAACGGCGTGCCCACGCTGTGGCTGATGACCGCCGTCAGCCAGCGCTTCGTCACCGCGACGCTGCTCGCGACCGGCTCCGCCTTGAACAACCTCACCCTGATCAGCCCCGGCATCGTCAACGGCTCTCCCGCGCTGTGGACCCGTAACACCGTCACCGGCGCACTGACCCAGTACCTGAACATCGAGGCCGACACCCCGGCCAGCATGCCGGGCACCGCCATCGCCCCCAGCGGCTACACCCTCGCCGCCTACCCGACCATCACCTCGTCCGGCCCGATCGGCTCAGCAGGAGGCGGTGCCGGCACCGGCCCCGCCCTGTGGGCCACCACCGCCAACGACACCCTCGAGCTGATCACGACCAGCGTCGACACCAACGGGAACGTCACCCTCCAGGCTCCAGTCCAGATGAGCAGCCCGAACTGGAACGGCGGCATCCGCGCCCCTGGCAGCTTCGCGGACGTCGCCGACTGGAACAAGGACGGCAAGCCCGACCTGCTGGCCACCGACGGCCTGGGCAACCTGTGGTCCTACCCCGACACCGGCACCCCCAACGTCGCGCTCACCGGCAACCTGCTCGGCTCCGGCTTCACCGGCTACACCTTCGCCGGCGTAGCCGACATGAACGGCGACGGCTACCCCGACCTGGTCGCCGAGGACCCCAGCGGCGGCCTGTGGCTCTACCCGGGCGACGCCGCCCACGACCTCAACACCCCCCGCATCAAGATCGGCTACGCCTGGCAGAGCTACTCCTTCGCCGGCGTGCGCGACTGGAACGCGGACGGCCACCCTGACATCGTCGCCAAGGACAGCAGCGGCGTGCTGTGGATGTACCCCGCCAACGCAGACGGCACCCTCGGCAGCCGCGTCCAGATCGGCTCCTACTTCGGGACCTACACCCTCGACGGCCTGGTCGACTGGAACAAGGACGGCCACATGGACCTGCTCGCCACCGACTCCAACGGGACCGTGTGGCTCTACACCGGCGACGCCGCCCACGACACCTCAGGCGGACGCACCCAGATCGCCACCGGATGGAACTCCACCACCGCCGGCCTCGCCGACTGGACCGGAGACACCAACCCCGACCTGATCGCCCTCGACCCCACCGGCAACCTGTGGGTCTACCCCGGCACCGGCACCCTCACAGCACCCGGCGCCCGCACCCCACTGCCCGTCCAGTGGTAACGGCCCACACCTAACACCGTCCCTCGCAGGCGTGGCACCCCACCCGTGCCACGCCTGCGAGGACATCCACCGTCACCACACCAACGCCGCAACCACGCACCTCACCCGCCCAACAGCCCTGGGGAACCACCGATGAAGCGCCGCCACCTGCTCCCGCTCGCCACCGCCGTCACCACCAGCGCACTGGCGGCCGCGTCGGTCCTGCCGCTCGCCGCCACCGCGTCGGCCGACACCAACCCGCCGCTCATGCAGGACATGGGATACCTCAAGACCGACCACGGCTACGTCCTGCGCGGCCTCGCCACTGGCGACATCTCGGAAGTCGTCTTCGAACTGGCCGCCGAACAGGCAGGGGTAGTGACCCGGTACCAGGTCACCGCGTCGCAGCAGGCAACCGACGGAAGCTGGCAGACCGCAGGCCCCATCAATGTGCCCCCGAACGTCTACGGCTTGTCCGCCTGGGCCGTCGCCCCCGACGGCACCAAGAGTCTGCTGATGGTCTCCGGGGTCTCTCTCCCGTTCCTGCCGCACCCCGAGTTCCACGACACCACCGCCGCCCCCAGCCAGCTCAGCCTCGCCACGCCCGACTTCAGCACCAGCGGCCACCTGACGACCTACGACCCCAACAGGGGCGACCTCGGCACGGCCTGGACCGGCGGCGGCACCATCGACATCACCAACGGCTCCTACACCGGCGACACCACCTCCTACCCGATCGCCGCCGACGGCTCCTTCCACGCCACACGGGCCACTGGCTACATCGGCGACGGCCCGGGCTCCCAGACCTTCACCATGCAGGCCTCCTACACCTCCGACGGGATCACCGCGACCGAACCCGGCCCCACCACCACTGTCCCCGAGGCGGCGCCCCTGCCCACCCGCATCATCCTGGACCGACCCGAGGCCACCGGCCTCACGGCGGGAACGACCGTCGACGTCACCGGCACCATCCAGTATCAGGACGCCACCGGCTGGCACCCCCTGCCCGACAGCTCCCTCTTCGCCGGAACCAACGGCAACTACTACGACCCGAACACCACCACCGACGCCGACGGACGCTTCACCGACCACCTCACCGTCCCCACCGCCGCCACCACCTGGAACCTCCTCGCGGAACACAGCTACGTGGACACCTCCTCCGCCACGTTCTCCGTCAGCAGCATCCAGCAGGCCGTCACTCTCCACCTCGGCGCGGCCTCCGTCGACGAGCACAGCAACCTGACCATCCACCCCAGCATCCACAGCACCAACGGCGTCGTACCCACCGGGCACGCGCAGCTGCAGCAGTCCACCGACGGAAAAACCGGCTGGACCACCATCGCCCAGATCCCCGCCACATGGACCATCTGGACCGGCCACGTCACCAACCCCCACGGCTACTGGCGCCTCTACTCCCCCGCCAGCACCGGCTACCACCCGGCCCTCAGCAACACCGTCCACACCTCCCGCTACCTTGCCGCCCTCACCGGCGGCACCCCGCCCACCACCACCGCCCACCACGGCCAGACCCTCACCTTCACCGGCGGCCTGTGGGAAGAGAACCCGAACGGCTGGCACCGAGTGAGCGGCGAGCAGGTCCGGCTCATGTTCCGCGCGGCAGGCTCCACCACCTGGCACACCGCCGCCGTCGAAATCACCGGCCTCGGCGGCTACTACACGCTCACGGGCACCGCCAACGTCAGCGGCACCTGGCAGGTCACCTACCCCACCCTCGACCCCAACCACACCCAGGCCGCCGGACCCGCCACCTACGTCCACGTCAACTGACTTAGTACTCCAGTGAGAGTGGGTCCGTACGGTCTTCGGCTCTGTCCCGCAATCGGTGATGACGCTTCGGGTTGCTTACTGGAGCAAGATCCGTTGGCGCAGGAGCGGGAACCCGGCGCGGCCGTGCATCTGCCTCATGATCCGCTTGGTTCGGGTATTGACGCCTTCGGTGCGGCCGTTGTGGTAGGGGAGGGCGAGGCCGGCATTGACGGCGACCCGGTCGAGTTCGAGGCCGTTCGCGAAGGAGTGCAGGTGGGGCAGGTCGACGGCGCGGACCTGGGTGATCCAGTCGGTGAGCTTGGCGTCGTTGGCTTCGGCTGGGAACAGGAGCCCGGCGAACTCGCCGACGAAGCAGGCGAGTTCGGTCATCTCGGCGCAGGTGGCGGTGAGTTCCCGCAGGAGTTCGGCGTCTTTGTCGCGCAGGTTGTCGGGGCGGGTCAGCAGGAGCCGGGACAGGCACCGAGCGGTCGTGACGGGCCTGTCGCCCTCGGCGCGGCCTTGGGTGATGTAGCGGACCAGGAGGTTCGCGCTGCCGGTGTAGCCCAGTTCCTTGATCTCGCGCAGGAGGTAGGTGACGGGCACAGCGGGGTCCTCGGCCCTGTGTCGGCGAAGGTGGTCGCGGAAGGGATCGACCAGGGTGGGCCGGTACTGCGGTGCGCGGCGCTCGGCCGTGGGCTCCTTCCTGCGGGCGTAGCGCTTGACGGTGTTCAGGGCGAGGTCCAGGCGGCGGGCGCATTCGAGCAGGCCGACGCCCTTGCCGAGCAGATCGTGGACCTGGTGCCAGCGTTCCCGGGTGGTCTGCTCGCGTAGGCCGCCTGGTCGGGCCGGGTTCACTGCGGTGGCCCAGCAGGTGGTGTGGGAGCGCACCTCGGCCAGGGTCTTGTCGCACAGGTTGGACCAGAGATGCGCACGACCCTTCCGGGCCGATCCTTCAGCCGCTCCCTGACCGCCGTGGTGGGGACACTCTCCGGCGGCGCGATGTGGTCCCCGGAAGCGTCGTCGCCCGTGGTGCCGCTGTCCGGTTCGTCCCCGGGGGTGGAGCGTGACGGCCGCGGCCGGCCACCGGCCTGCCGCGGCGTGGATCGCCGCCTGGCGCAGCGAGCTGGCGGGCGCGTCCGGCAGAGCGCAGGCCAGGGTGTGAAGGTCCTGGGCCAGCGGTTCGGCGTCACAAACCGCGAGGACCCGGCGCAGCAGGTCCTGGGCCTGGTAGGCGTGGTCGGGGTCCTTGCACGGACGGGGCGGGAGCCGCAACAAGGCTGCCGCGAGGTTCCCGCCTGGGGCCAGGGATTCGGGGTGGGGCCGTGCTCGGGCACGGCCCCACCCCGCGCCGGCTCAGCGGCGGCCGGCGCCACGCCAGGTGACAAAGAGGCCAACGCCGATGGTGGTCACAGCACCTGCGTCGGGGCCCACCGCAATAAGGACGGCCGCGGCGAGAGCTACCAAGGCGATCAGCGCCACAAGGTCACCGATCCGCTCCCACGAGCCGGCCGGGCGGCTGCGCTCGTCAGGGGCTTCCATGTTCATGGGGTCGTCAGTCATGAAGGGAAGTGAAGCCCACCCGGACGCCCTGGAGCCCGCCCTTCGACTGGTCCCGCCGAACGTCGGTGACGCCCGAACGCGGCCGAACCCTGATACGACGTTCGCGCAGCTCCGACGCGATGTTCGGGACCATTCGGGGATTTTCGGCACCGTTCGGCGTCCGACCTTCTAGGCTGGGCTCTTATGCAGGACGTGTTGCGGGCGGGGGCATGACCGGGCCGGGAGGGCCGGGCAATTCGGTGTCGCCCGCCCGTGATGGTGGCTTCGCGGCTGAGCTGGCGCGATATGCGCAGGATCTGCGCGCGCTGCGCATCGAACGCGGTTCCCCCTCCTACCTCGTGATCGGCCGCCGGATCCCCGGCCGTCGCCAGCCTCAACCGTCCACACTCAGCGAGGTGTTCACCGGGAAGCGCCTCCCGAGTTGGGACACCCATGCCGCACTGGTGCGGGCGCTGCTGTCGTTCGACGCCCACGGTCAGCCGATACAGCCCGCCCGCGAACAAGCGGACAACTGGACGCAGCGGTGGCGGATACTCAAAGGGCTGCAGCAGCAGGGCACGCAACCTCCTCGTCCGCCCGCGTCTGGCGCGGCCGCCCACGCTGCGGCGGTGCCCCAACTTCCCTCCCCCGGCGGGCCGCGCCCGTCCGGTGACGCCCGGCCGGCAGCAGGAAGGCCGCGCATCCACAGGGCGGAACCGGCGGCCGGAGCAGCCCGGCAATCACCGGAGCCCGCCCCCGCGTGGGCGGAGCTGTACCAGCTATCGGCTAACCCGGCGTTCACCGAATCGGACAAGGCGCGCATCGTGATGCTCGACGCCGCACACCGCCTGTCCGACGAGGTCTGGCGACTGGCGCAGCTGGTGGGACTGGACCAAGTCCAAAGTGGCGACTACCTTCACCAGCTCCGACAGATCGCCTACAGCCTGGCCGCGTTGGCCGACCATGTCGCCTACGCCGAGTCCGTGCGCGGCACCGCGACCGGCGTCATCGAGGACGGGCTCAAGACCGCTGGAAGGCTGGCGAGACTGCAGGAGGCCAATGTGCCGGAACGGATCTCCAAAGTCTGGGGGCGCCTGACCAGCCGTACCACTCCGCTCCACCTCGGAAGGGTTCTGAGTCGGCTGGACCGCTGGATCACCCAGAAGGACACGCTTTTGGACAAGGAGCCTCTCGCTCAAGTCCTGGACGCAGCAGCGCCCTGGACCGGCCGCGACGCCGCCGAGGCGGACCGCCAGTTCCTGGCGAGGCAGCAACCCCCACCGGCCTGATCGCCTTCCGGTGAGCTCACTGCGTGGTGCGGGCGCGCCGCGATGGTGGATGAATCGGCGCCGTGGTGCCGGGTGAGGTGCACTGGGACAGAGTGCGACCGCGGGGGCGGGTTGCAGTTCGCGGTCGCGCGGGGTCCGTTGTGTCGGTCGCGGAGGCGGTATCAGATGCGCGCGGGCTGTTGGGCTCTGCTCGCCTGACAGACCCACGCGTCGGCCCCGAGGTCTTCGATGGTGAACCAGGCGACCGTCATCCCGGCGTCGACCGCGGATTGGCCGAGTGCCTCGCTGAAGTGCGACTTCCCGGTCCCGGAGTCGGCAGGACGCACGTCGCCCCGGCTCCGGGAAACTTCGCCGTCCGCCTGGGCGCGATCGTCCGCTTCGCGAAGACCAGCCGGATCCTGGCCGAGCTGGCCGGGGGCACGCCGACCGCACCTGGGACAAGCGCCTGCCTGAGCTGATCCGCCCCGCCGTCCTGATCCTCGACGACTTCGCCATGGGCCAACTGACCGCGTCCCAGGCCGATGACCTCTACGAGGCCGTGGTTTCCGACGGGGTGTAGTCGGTGGGTGACGGCGGCCGGGCTCGGCCCGAGCGGGGCGTCGCCCGGGCCGGCGGCCGTCCTACGGGCGGGTGCCTCCCAGGTGGATACATGCTGCTCCCGTGCAGGGCGTCGCTGTCGAGTGCGTCTCGGTGGGTCAAGGATCTGGGGTGCGTGAAGGGGTGCGCAGGCAGGGCTGATGCGTTCTCACACTGCGAGATAGAGAAGTGCGGTGACTTGGACGGGCCGAGCGTAAGGTCAGCCCAGCCCGGGCAGGCTGGGTAGTTCGGAGATGCAGAGCAGGCGGGCGAGCAGCACGAACAGCACCAGCATCGAGACACCGCCGACCGCCAGGGCCAGCACCGAGCCGACGACCGGAACGTAGGCGGCACCGGAGCAAATCCGCGCAACGGCCCAGCCGGCGGCGCTGGCGGCGCCGGCTGCAGTAGTGAGCTTGCCGTAGGTGCGCATGAGCCGCTTGCCGTCCAGGCGGCCGTCCAAGCGGCGGCGCAGCTTGACCCCGGTGACGAGCAGGCCGCCGGCGTAGGACGCGGCGTAGGCGGCCGCCATGCCGGTGACGACCCAGCGCGCGGGCAGGAAGAGGTGACAGGCGGTGGCCAGGACGATGTCGAGGCCGGAGATCCAGACCGCCATCCAGAAGGGGGTGCGAGTGTCCTCGAATGCGTAGAAGCCGCGCAGTAGCAGGTACTGGGCGGAGAAGGGGATCAGGCCGAGCGCGAAGGCCTGCAGCATCTGACCGAGCGGCTGGGCTGAGGCCGCCCCGCTGCTGCTGTAGGAGAACATCACCGTGGCGATCTGCGGTCCGAAGGCCAGGAAGAAGAAGGCGGCTGGGACGATCGCCACACCAGTGACGCGCAGGCCCCGCGACAGGTCTTCGCGGACGTCGCCCAGGCGGCGCTCGGCAACCGCGCGACTCATCCGCGGCAGCATCGCGGTCACCAGGGAGACCGTGATGATGCCCTGCGGGAGCATCCAGATGTTCTGCGCGAAGAAGTAGGCGCTGTTCCCTGCGCCGGCCTTCGGCAAGACCGCGTCCACCGCGTTCGCATAGCGCGTCACCACGGTCAGCGCGACTTGGTTGACCAGTACGAACAGCAGGGTCCAGCGTGCTGCGGCCATGCTCTTGCCCAGGCCCGTGCCGCGCCAGTCGAAGCGCGGGCGCCACCTGAACCCTGTCCCAGCCAGATACGGGATCAGGCACACCGCTTGCAGGGCGATCCCGATCGTGGTGCCGATTCCGAGCAGCCGCACCTCGGCCGGTGTCACCGACGCGGCATCACCGGGAGCAGGCACCAGCCACCGGTACAGGCCGAACATGGCGATCAGCACGATGTTGTTCAGGACCGGTGTCCACATCATCGCCCCGAACTTCCCGCGGGCGTTGAGGACCTGGCCCAGCATGAAGAACAGCCCGTAGAAGAAGATCTGCGGGAGCAGGAACCGGGCGAAGGTCACCGTAAGCCCGAACAGTTGGTGACTGTCTGGCGTGTCGGGCATATAGAGGCCGACGATCCACGGGGCGAGCACTACGCCGACGACAGTTCCCACCGCTAGCACGCTCAGCACCATGGTGACCAGCCGCTGCTCGTGGGCCTGCCCGCCATCGGCATGCTCGGCTCGGGCCCGGACGAGCTGCGGCACGAGCACCGAGTTCAGCGCACCGCCGATCAGGAGCGTGTAGAGGCTCGTCGGCAGCGTGTTCGCGGTGTTGTACGCGCCCCCAGCAGCCAGCGTGCCCAGCGCGGCGGCCTGCAGCATCAAGCGGAACATGCCCGTGCCGCGCGACACCACGGTGCCCGCCGCCATCAACGCGGACGACCGCATCAGCCCTCCGGACGCGGCCCCCGAACGACGCCGCGCGTGGCGCCGCCGCTCAGTTCCATCCGTCTCCACCCCGGCTGTGCCCGCTTGATCGACCATGGCCTCAAATCTAGGGCCGCGAAGATCACCTTCGGAAGCTGGTGTCGCCAGCGATTCCGGGCTCAAGTGCCCTTGTGCGAGCAGTTGCCGATCCCGGTCGAGTGGAGATGCAGGGCTGACGCGATCTCAGGTGGCGATAGTCCAGGTCTGCCGCGGGTGGCCCCCGTTGGCAACAGTGGACGCGACTGCCAATGATCAAGGTTCTCAAAGCCATAGCTCATGAACAGGGGTCGCGTCCGCGTGCCATCCTCCCTGATCGGCGCCCTCGCCCGACACTGCGAGGACTCCGACCTGCCTCACCGGTCCGCCGGGTCCCCCGAACTCTTCACACTGGCCGAGGTCCTGGGCGATCTCCCGGATCCACGCCGGGTGCGCGGTCGCCGCTACCGCCTGGGCTCCTTGCTCGCCCTGTGCCTGGTCGCCGTCCTGGGCGGGGCCCGGTCGCTGGCCCAGATCTCCCGCTTCGCCGCCGACAGTGGCCCTGCCCTGCGCGAAGTCCTGGGCATGCATATGGCCACGCCCAACGCCTCCATGCTCGGGCGGCTGCTGTCCCGCTTGGACGGCGACGCGGTCGACGACGCCGTCGGTGCCTGGTTGGCCCGCCACCCCACAGACCCGGTTGACGAGAGCGGCGACACCCTGGTCGGGCTGGCCGTCGACGGCAAGGCCGTGCGCGGCTCACGCACCGCTGACAGGGCCGTCCACCTGCTCGCCGCGGCCCTGCACGGCTCCCAGACGGTCATCGCCCAACGCCAGGTCGAGGCCAAGAGCAACGAGATCCCGGCATTCGCCCCACTGCTGAACCGCCTGGACCTGCGAGGCGTCGTGGTCACCGCGGACGCGATGCACACTCAGCGCGGCCACGCCAAGAAAATCGTCGCCGCCGGCGGCCACTACCTGCTCGTCGTCAAGGGCATCCAGAAGAGGCTGCGCAACCAGGCCCGCGCCAAGGATCAGGTCCAGGACCAGCTTGCCGAGGCCCAGCATCTACTGGACACCCTCACCGAACAAGCGCGAGCGGAGCGCCGGCGCCAGGAAGCAGAAGCCTCAGCGCAGGCAGCCCGCACCAGCCACGCACAGGACGGCCCGTCACCTGCCCCGGGCACAGGCTCCCCCGCAGCGTCCGGACAAGCAGCGAAGGCGTTCGAAGCCGCGAAGACCCGCCTGGGAAAGCCCTACGTGTGGGGCGCCACCGGCCCGGACTCCTTCGACTGCTCCGGGCTCACGATGTGGGCCTACACCCAGGCCGGCATCACGATCCCGCGCACTAGCAATAGTCAAGACTTGTGGATCGACGGGAGCTCAGCGGTAGCGCGGGATCCCGCCGAGATCGGGAAGCTCGTCCTCGAAGTCGCAGGCGGCGACGGCGTCGTAGCCACGGCCCCAGACCGCGGTGAGCACGCGTGACACTGGCTCGACGAGGGAGAGTCCGTCCTCGTCGGCTTCGGCCTCGATCGTGAGCGGCCAGCCGATGAAGTCGTCGGCGAGGCCGGCGTCCGGATTCAGGCGGGCGTCGAAGACCATCCGGCCAGCTCGGACGGCGTAGTGGTCGTCGGCTTGGGCTCCGAGGGTGACCGCGACGAGCTCGGCCAGGAACTGCCGACCGGTGCCGCGGACAAAGATCTGGCAGCTGCCGTAGTCCTTCGCGGGGGTCACGCGGCTTCCTCCTGGCGCTCGACCAACGCGCCGTTCTCGAACCTGGCGCCGGCGCGGACCAAGGGTACGAGGTGGGCTCCGGTGATCGCGCGCCATCGCGCCTGGGCGGACTCGACCAGCTTGAACACCATCGCCAAGGCAGCGGCCGGGCTGCCGGCCCCGCGGGTGACCTTGGTGCGGAGCTTGACCGTGGAGAACGTCGACTCGATCGGATTCGTGGTGCGAAGGTGGATCCAGTGTTCGGCCGGGAAGTCGTAGAACGCCAGCAGCTCGTCCCGGTCCTCGGTGATCTTCGCGACGGCCTTCGGGAACTTGGCTCTGTAGGTCTTCGCGAACGCCTCGATCGCCTTCTCCGCGTGGCCACGGCCCTCCGCGTTGTAGATCTCCTGCAGCGCCTTCGTCGCGCCGGGCTGGGCGGACTTGGGCAGGCAGTTGGTGACGTTGCGGGATTTGTGAACCCAGCACCTCTGCGGCCGTGCGGCCGGGAACACCTCGGCGAGGGCCCGCCATAGACCCATGGCGCCGTCGCCGACCACCAGCTCGGGGTCGCGCATCCCGCGGCGGCGGCAGTCGCGCAGCAGGTCGGCCCACGACTCGGTGGACTCCCGCAGGCCCTCTGCCAGGGCGATCAGCTCCTTGGTGCCGTCCAATCGCACGCCGAGCAGGACCAGGACACACGAATGGGCCTGTCCGAGGCGGACCTTGGGGTGCACGCCGTCGGCCCACACGTAGACGAAGTCGCGGTCGGACAGGTCGCGGGCCTGGAAGGCGGCGTGGTCATCGGTCCATTGCTTGGTCAGCCGGGCCACTGTCGCGGGCGACAGGCCGGCGGTGCCGCCGAGGAACTGCTCCAGGGCGGGAACGAAGTCCGCGGACGAGAGGCCGTGCAGGTAGAGCAGCGGCAGCACCTCGGAGATCTTCGGCGACTTGCGGCACCACGGCGCGAGAATCTTCGAGGAGAACCGCTTGCGCTCGCCGGTGGCGTCGTCGACGCGTCGGTCGTTGACCCGCGGGACGGTGACCTCGACCGGTCCGGCCGCGGTGACCACGGTGCGGGGCCGGTGGTGGCCGTTGCGGACCACGAGGCGGTGCCCGCGCTCGTCGGTCTCGGCAGCCAACTCGGCTATGTACTGGTTGACTTCTGCCTCCAGGGCGGCGGCGAGCATGCGTTGGGCGCCCTCGCGGACGATCTCGTCGATCAGGGAGCCGGACTGGGTGGAGCCGTCGTCGGTGAATACGCTGAGCACAGGCGTGCCTTCCCGACCCGCGCTGCAACGCGGGCCTACTCGCAGACCATCAAAGGATCAATCGGGAAGGTACGCCTGCTGCGTTCCTCCCGGTGTCGATCCACAGGTCTTGAGCATTGCTCGCGGAGAACGACGCCCTGCGCCAACTGTCCGCCCGTCGGTCCGCTGCCCTCATCCCCATAGCGCGATGAGGTGGCGCTCTCCAAGACTGTGGACAACCGCGGACAGACGGAGGAGGCCGGAATCAAGGTGAAAGTGCCATGATCAGCCCATGACCGAGTACTCCTGGCCCGACTGGGGGAACGACAAGGACTACGGAGCACGCGTAGTAGCCGCCTGGCCCGACACGGTCCTCCACCTTCCCATCGGCACCCAGATCACCGGCGAAGTCGTCGGCCGCCGGCCCTTCGGCATCTTCCTCACCATCGACAACCACCCTGACGCCGTCGGACTCGCCGAGATCACCGCCATGCCGCGGTGCATGGAGTTGCCCCAGGTCGGCGCTCGCGTCACCGGACACGTGCTGTGGCACGCCGACCACAACCACCAAGTGAAGATCAAGCTCACCGAGTGGGACGACCACGCCGACCTCCTCCCGCCGTTCGCCGACAAGATCGGCGAGACCGTCACCGGCCAGGTCACCAAGCTCGCACCGATCGGCGCCTTCGTCCGCATCGCCGACTGCGTCGAAGGACTTGTCCGCCCGGACGACCTTCCCGTCGAGCCTGTAGTGGAGGGACAGGAGTTGCAGATCACCGTCCTCGCAGTTGATCTCGACCAACGTCGCATCTACCTGTCCGCGACCTGACGATGTTGAGGGGAACCTTTGGAGAAGCCGATTTTCGACCACGGCCCCGGGAGCATCGAGAGCGTCGAGACTCACATGGCCCGGATCCCGAGCAAGCAGGAACTGGAGCAGATCCGCGAGGTCGCGCAGTCCCATGCGTATCGCTCTGAAGAACCCCGCGGGGACCGTCTGCGCTGGGCCAAGCTGTCCCTGGCGGCGAACAAGCGCTTCCACGGCGACGATCCGCAGGCGCAGGCTCGCATGCGCCAGCAAGAGTTGATGCTTCGTACCTGGATCATCGAACACCTCGGCCCGGACGCCGACTCTGACTGGAACCCCCAAGCCCTGGCCGAAGACACCCTCGCGGCACTCACCCTCGAACCTGGCGAGGCAGAAGCGGCCTCTGCGGACTGGCGAGAGCTCCCGATCGAGCAAATCCGTCTCCTGCGCCACCACAAGAACCTCACCGGCCATGTCGACCGATTGATCCCGCGCCTGGAGCCCGGGCAGATCAAAGATCAACTCGCCAAGTGGGCGTCGGTGCGCGCGCACCTGCCCTGAATCGGAGGAGCAGCCCTGTCCCCATGTGATGGAATGAACGATGTGACCACCCCTTGGATCCTCTACCGCCCCGAGTTTCTGCGTCTCGCGGGCCTTGCCGCGCAGGCCGACTCGGCGGTGAGCATGATGTCGACCTGGGATGCGGGCGAGTGGGGGCTTGCCGTGGAGGACCTCGCGGACCTCCTCTCTGAGCACCACACGCCACTTCTGCGCGCAGACCGTGCGGCCGTACTTGGCCTGGCCGAAGTGTTTGACGTGTCCGGCCGGACTATGTCGGCACTGCGCTGGTGTCCTGACCTGGAGTCGGAAGATGAATGGTGGCGCGAGGTCGAGGGTCTGCCTCGTGCTTCGGCCATCGCAGATGAACTCATCCGGGAGATCGCGCCAGGACACGCCCTCTACGGGGTCCCGCTGGCTCCCTGGCTTGAGTGTGGAGCCTGCGATGACGTGCTCGTCCGACTCGACGACGAGAACGCCCGGACTGGAAGCACGCCCTACAAGGTTGCTGTCGTCCACGTGGGCTGGTCTCGGCGGGCTGAGGAGCCGCCCTGGCCTGCCACCATCGTCTTCGACCGCGCGCTCGATGCCCTGGACCGGCTCGAAGCCTGTTTCCGTACCGCAGGCACGGACAAAGCTGACGCCTGAGGCACCGGAGGCCGAAGGGTCTCCGGCCTTGCTGCCGCCGGGACGGCCCTGCCAGCGGTAGCCGCCGCCACGACGCCGTCAGCAGGCCAGGCGATGCCCACACGTCGGACGGGGCCCAGCTAAGCGACCACGCCGGGAGGCGCTGTCGCTAAGATCCGCTCATGACGTCACGATGGGCAGATGCCGCGTAGACCGCCGCGCAAGGTTCGGGTCGTAGCTCCTGGCCCTCTGAGAGGGCGTTAAGTCCGTTTCTGGATGATCTGGTGTCGCCCGTTCGTGTGTACGGAGCTGACGTGCATGTCGTGTGCATGTTGGGCTTGAAGGTATGGAACGGATGCCGTACTCAACGGACTTGTCCGACGGGCAGTGGGCCTTGATCGAGCCGCTGGTGACCGCCTGGAAGCTGGAGCGGGTGTCACGCTCGGCGACCGGGGATCCGGGCTCGTGCGATCTGCGTGAGGTCGTGAACGCGCTGCTCTACCAGAACCGGACGGGTTGTCAGTGGCGGCTCCTGCCACATGACTTACCTGCCTGGTCGGCGGTGTTCTACTACTTCACTCTCTGGCGCCAGGACGGACTTGACCAGCGGATCCAGGAGATCCTGCGCTGCCAGGCGCGGGAGCGGGCCCGGCGATGAGAGGACCCGTCCCTGGTGATCATCGACACCCAGTCCGTCCGCGCGGCGGCGGGGGTGCCGAAGGTGACGACGGGGCTGGGCGCAAACAAGAAGACGCCCGGCAGGAAGCGGGGACTGGCCGTCGACGTGCTGGGCCTGGTCATCGGCGTCGTGGTCCTCGCTGCGAGCGCGCACGACAACGAGGCCGGCATCGCCTTGCTGGACCAGGCAGTCGAACGGTGCGGGATGCGCCTGGAGAAGGCTCTGGTGGACCAGGGCTTCAAGGATACCGTCATCATCCACGGGGCGGTGAACGACATCGCCGTCGAGGTGGTCCGCCGCAACCCCGACGACGCGGGCAGGGGCTTCGTCCCACAGCCGAAGCGATGGGTGGTCGAGCAGGTCAATGGCACCCTGATGCTGCACCGGCGCCTCGCCCGCGACTACGACCACCGGCCCGACAACGCAGCCTCCCGCGTCTACTGGGCCTCGACCGCGGTCATGCTCCGCCGCCTCACCACACCCAGCCCCGCCTGGCGCGACGACGTCGAGCTGGCCGCATGAACGTCACCGACCTCCTTCGCCTGATGCAGACCGAACACGACGAAACCTCTGCACGAGCCCATAGCCTGCGCGAACAGATCGAGCGCCTGACCGCCGAGCTCGTCGACGCCGAGGCCCGCCTGGCCGAGCTCGCCGCGGCCCGCAAGGTCATCGACAACCTCACACAGGCCGACCAGGAGCCGGCTTCCTCGGACATGGACACCGTCTACCAGCGCATCGTGACCGCCTTCAACGAGCATCCCGGGCGAGTATTCCGGGTCCGCGACCTACACGAACTCCTCGGCCTGCCACCGACGAGCCCTCAATCAACGTCACCCGCTCCCGCCTGGGACGACTCGTCCGCCAGGGAGTCCTCGCCCAACCCGGACGCGGCCGCTACCAGAAACGGACTTAACGTCCTCTCAGGTCGCGCAGGTGGGCGCCGGCGTGGTTGACCACCCCGTTCCCGTCGGCGCTGACGACGAGCTTGGGGCGAGACCGGGTAGTCTGCACGCAGAAAGTGCCTTCCCGCTGGAACGACTGGGACCTTAGACAAGCCTCATCGTTGCAGTTCAGAAGGCACTTTCGCTTTTTCGATCATGATCCGGACGCGACCCCAGATGAAACGCGCAGGCTAACACAAAGGCAGGTGCACGGTCTGGTGGCACTGCCTACGATCGCCGGGTGGATCGACGCGTCCCCTCTGGACCGAGCCCCGTGGACAGCCACGCCCTGCGTTGCTTCCAGCGAGGCGACGGCGAGCACGCTCGGAGCATCCGGCTCCATCCCGTGCATCCTGACCAGAACCTTGCCCTGCACGTCAGTCGGATCGAGGCGGCTGGCTGGCGCCTTGCGGAACAGTGCTTCGGGTTCGATGGGTCCTACCGGTTCTGCCAGATGCGCTTCGTTCGCCCGGCTGAGTGATCAAGGAGCGGGTTGGAACGGCGACTCGGTCAGCGCCTCCCCCCGGCCCGCGCCCAGGACCCAGTACTGGTCCCTCATCCGGTGCTGTTGTGCGCGCTCACGCGTCACCTCGTGACCGGAGCGCTGGCCGGCTGCCTGGAGACGTGAACTCGAATCAGGGGGCAGTTGAGCGAGGACAAGGTCTTGCCGGAGGTCGCTGGGCGGATTCCGGCCGCTGCGGCTTCAGTTGGGTGGGCGTGGGCATCCTTGCCCGACGCTTCCACGACCAGGTTCGCCAGTCCTAACATCAGTGGCTGTGACGGCATTTCAGATCGGCTGGTCCCGCGCGCTGCGGCGGGAACGGCTGCGGGCGCTCGCCTGGCGGGTCGGCGTCTACACGGCCCTGGGGCTGTGGGGCTGCTTCTCCTGGTATCCGCTGCATCGTGCGCTTTTCGGCTTGGAAGGGTGGGGCGCGGTCGCCTTTTGGGCGGCCCTGGGCGTCTGGGACGCCGTCGTGATCACCAACCGCGCCTTCGCCCTGGTCCTGGTCGACGACGAGGGGATGGACCTGCGCTCCTTCTTCACACGCCGCCGGATCCTGTGGACGCAGGTGAGCGACATCGCCATCGAGCTGCGGCCGAGCACCAAACAGCGCGTGCTCCGCGTATACCGCAAGGATGGCCACCCGATCACGGTCCCGGGCGCGGTAACACCCGGGACCACGGCCGATCCCGGCCCCTTCCTGCCCAACGCCCTCGCACAGGGCACAGCCCCGCCCCGCTACGCGGGCATCGTCGAGGCCGACCTCGATTCCAAGGCGACGGCCCTCCGCGAGCAGTGGCAACGCGCCCTCGGACAGGCCGGATCCCCCACTCCCCTGCCGTAGCGCCGGGTCGCCAACCGCAGCGCTCAGACTCGCCATCTGAAGCGCTCAGTCACAGACGGCCACCGGACGTGGCCGGGGCAAGCAGCCCTTTGGCTCGTCGAGGTAGCCCCGGCCTTCCTGGCAGAGAATGAGGATCTACGCGACGATCTGGGGCTTCTGTGCTCGCTCACGCGCAACTACGTCGCCGGGCAACTGGAAGGCTGCCGACACGGTTGGAAGACCAGCAGGGCGGAGCTGACCGAGGCGGGCGTGCTGCCCCAGGTCGCCGAGCGCGTCCTGGCCGCGACCGCGGACGAGGGCCAGCGCCAGGCGATCGTGGTCGACGACCTGGTGTCGACCGATCCATGGACCCCGCGCATGCTGGAGATCCGCGGCCCCGCCGAGGCGATCCCGACCGGCGGCGCACACCTTGGGTCGGGATTCGGCGAGGCGTTCATCCGGATCCATCCGGACAAGGTCAACAGCTTCGGCATCGAATAGCCCCGTCCCGCTGTCAGGCCGTCGTCCCCAGCCAGGAGCGGTAGCGCCGCAGGGCGCGGCGCTCCACCAGGTTGTCGCAGACCAGGGCGTGCGCCGGGCGCGTGCCGGAGGCCGGTTCGGGTGGACGCTGCTGACCAATCGAGTGTGCCCGTGGTGGACGAGCGGCCAGGTCCCCTCCCCGGCTTCGCGGAGGCGCGGTTCCCCAGCGGCCCTCGCCCGCAAGCCGGTCGAAGACCGACCGGCAACACCGCCGCGCCACCGGCCGCACGGGTCCGGGCCACAGCGGCAGCGGTCAGGTCGACGCCGAGCGCGGGCAGGCCGAGGGACAGCAGCTCGGCGACAAGCCTGCCAGGACCGCAGCCGACGTCCAGCGCTGGACGCCCGGCCCGCACGCAGCGTGCCAGGAGGCTGTAGTCCGCCCTGTCCAGCGGGGCGCACCAGCGTTCGACATCCAACAGATGGCGCTGTCCGTCGCGGTGGCGCAACCACAAGGGGCCGCGCCCGGTCGGCATCACCTCGGAGAAAGGGTCCTGCGCCCATGCCCGCGCCGGGGCGGCACCGGAGAGAGCGGGTGGTGGGCCAGCCTGAGCCGGGAGAAGGGGAGAGCCGGCCCGTCACCGGGCGGCCCCTGCTCGGGCGGTGACCTCGCGCCAGGCTGACCCAGGTCACGCCACGCGCGGCGGTGACGCCCCAGCGTGATTGGCGTGCTGACGGACGTCGTACCCGTCGTGGTGTGCGGTGGGGGCCTACGCGCGCACCGTGTGCGCGACGACGTGGTCGATCATGGCGCTGAGGGTGACTTCCAGAGGGTGGACGTCGCGGTGGATCTGCGTGAGCAGCAGTCCGCCCTGGAGTGCCGCGAGGATGGTGAGGGCGAGGTCCTCGGGGTCGGCGGTGAGCTCGCCGCGTTCGTGCATGGCGCGCAGGCCGCCGCGGATACCGGACTCCCAGCGCAGGAACGCGCCGGAGACCGCCACGCGGGCCTTCGCGTCGGTCTCGGCGAGTTCGCCGCCGAGTGAGCCGATCGGGCAGCCGCCGCGGCATTCCAGGGTGCGCTGGTGCTGCACGAGGAAATCGCACCAGGTCCGCAGGCCCTCGATGCTGTCCAGCCGGGCCAGCATGGGTTCCTGGCCGCCGACGACCGTCTCGTTCTGGTAGGCGATCACGGCCAGGACGAGGGCCTGCTTGTCGGCGAAGTAGTGGTAGAGCTGCGAGCTGCTGGCCTGGGCGGCGGCCTTGACGTCCTCCATCGTGGTACCGGCCACGCCGTTGTCGAACATCAGCTGCGCGGCGGCGGAGACGATGCGCTGCCGTGTCTGCTCGCCCTTGCGGGTCAGCTTCGCGGGGCTCGGTTCGGTGCGCGTGGTCATGGATCCAGCCTACCCCCAGTTTTGGATTGGACATTCCATTTTTAGTGGCGAATAGTGGATTGGGCAAGCCATTCCGGGGTCTTGGAGGGCCCCGGAGACGCACGTCCTGTGGAGGTTCGTCATGGAACTCACCGGCAAGGTCGCCCTGGTGACCGGATCGACCAGCGGCATCGGCCGCGCCACCGCACAGGCCCTGGCCGCCCGCGGCGCCCACGTCCTGGTCTCGGGCCGCGACGAGGAACGCGGTGTGAAAGCGGTGGCCGCGATCCGCGCCGACGGCGGCCAGGCGGACTTCCTGCCCGCCGACCTGCACGACGCCGACTCGGCCCGCGACCTGGCCCGCCGCGCCCTCCAGACCGGCGGCCGGGTCGACATCCCGGTCAACAACGCCGTCGCCCCCTACACGCGGCGCTGAACACCCCTCGCCGGGGCACCTGTTCGCGAGACGGCGCGCGCCAGGAACGGTGACGTCCCAACCCGGCGCGCCCGAAACCCCACGTACGGGCCGCGCAGGCCTTGGGTAAGCCGGACACCACTGGACGTCGCGTTGCACACCATGCCGGACATCGTGCCCAGCACAGCGGCACATCTTTCAGGTGGCCATCCGCGGCTACCGGCGGGAGCCAACGATGACCGAGGCGATGAGGACCGCGACGCCCTCAACGACTCGCCGCCGCGACTGACCCGGTGGGGCAATCCGCCGCGGACCGCAGATGGCCGGCCTGGGGGGACGCTCGGACGTTGGTCCGAATCGGCGCGCCCGTCCCACCACATGGTGCGGCGCACCGTCCGGGCCCGCCCGGGCGCGTAGCGTCGACGAGGACGCCTGGGCCGAATCCGGCCGGGTGACTGGTTCCGACGCCCTGGAGCGCACATGACCTCGCGGCTTGGCCTGTTGGCCCGCATCGACGCCCGCCCCGAGAACGCCGACAAGGTCGAGCGGATGCTCACCGACGCAGTGGACCTGGCCCGCCAGGAGGAGGGGACGGTGACCTGGTTCGCGTTCCGGCTCGGCCCGGTCTCGTTCGGCATCTTCGACACCTTCGCCGACGAACAGGGCCGCACCGACCACCTGAACGGCCGTATCGCCGCGGCGCTGGGCGACTCGGTCGCCCTGCTCGCCACCGCGCCGACCATCGAGCAAATCGACATCCTGGCCGCCACCCCGCTGTAGCCGGGCAGCCACAGCCACACCAGCAGGCCGTGGACGACGGCGTGAGGTCCGCCCCACGCTCGGAGAGCGCGACACCCTGGGGGTCGCCGGTGGGGGCGTGTCAGCCGACGGGGCCGAGGAGGCGTTTGCGGGGTTCGGCTTCGCCTTCCACGTGTGTCCGGGGGGTGCCGAGGTTCTGGCGGACCGAGTCCAGGATGGTCAGCCCCTGCCCCACCAACCCCGCGGCGATCTCGCCGAGGCCGTCCGCGCCGTTGAGGACGTTGACGTTGGCACCGGCCAGGCCGCCCGCCGCCTCCTTGACGATCTGCGGCAGCTGGTCGATCAGCATCCGGTCCAGCGCGACGCGGTCGTGCGAGGCGGCCGCCTCCGCCTGGATCTTCATCTTCGCGGCCTCGGCCAGCGCCAGCACCCGGATCCGCTCGGCCTCCGCCTCGGCGGGCTTGACGATCTCCGCGACCAGCTGCTGCTGACGCAGCTCGGCCGCGCGCTGGGCCAGTTCGGTCTGGGCTGTCAGCACCTCCTGCTGGGCGTGTGCGGCGGCCAGCGGCCCGGCCTGCGCCGCCTGCGCCTGGGCGCGGTCGACCTCGGCGTTGTACTGGGCCTTCACGACCGCCGTCTGCCGGGCGTACTCGGCCTGGTTCCGGGCGGCCGCCTGCTCCGCCTCGGCCGCGGCCTGGGTGGCCTGGGCCTGCGCGATCTTCGCCTGCCGCTGGATCGCGGCCTGGTGCGGAGCGGCCATCGCCGCGATGTAGCCGGCGTCGCCGTCGTCGATGGACTGGATCTGCAACGAGTCCACGGTCAGGCCGATCTTGGCCATCTCGGCCTTGGAGGTCTCCAGCACCTCCGTGGCCAGCTTCTGCCGCTCGGTGACGATCTCCTCGACCGTCATCGAACCGATGATCGACCGCAGGTGGCCGGCGAAGATCCTCCCCGTCAGCACCGACATCTCGTCCTGGTCCGACAGGAAGCGCTGACCCGCGTTGACGATGCTCTCCGTGTCGTTGCCCACCTTGAACGCGATCACCGCGCGCACCGTCAACGCGATGCCCTGGTGCGTGACGCAGTTCTCGTCGACCTCCGCCTCGCACATCGCCAGCGTCAGAAAGCGCGTCTTGCGGAAGACCGGTGACACGAACGCGCCGTGACCGGTGACGACGCGGAACGGCGCGGCGCCCAGGCCACGCCGACCGCCCGAGATCAGCATCGCCTGGTCCGGAGCGGGAACCCGATAGCCGAACATGGTCATCTCCTTGGTCGAGATCACCCCACTGGTACTGCCTTCGCTGCGGGTTCAAGCCGCGCGCACAGTGCCCGCCCGTTCTGCGGGCTGGTCTCCGGAACAGGACCCCCTGCGCCCTGGACTACGCGCCGCGCACCGATCGGGTTCACTCACACCGACGCGGCGCCCTCACAGGCGGTGCGGTATGCCCGCGGGAACGTGGTCACGGCTCTCCGACCTGGACCGTCGCCGAGGTCACGCGGCCGGCGGGGAGTGGTCGCCGGCCGGCGCATAGATCTGGATGGTCCCGCCCTGTTCACGTACGGGCACGCGCGGCAGTGCGGGCAGGGGTGTACCGGACTGGTGCGGGCGGGTCAGGTTGATGCCGACGAGGCTGAAGGTCGCGCCGTGACAGGGGCAGGCGAGCTCGTCCCTGGCGGCGTCGAGGTTGAGCCGGCAGCCCTGGTGGGTGCAGTTGCCCGACACGGCACGCAAACGCCCGCCGGTACGGCGGACGAAGCCGGTCACCGAGCCGAGGTCGAACGCGACAACAGCCCCCTCGGGAACCTCGGAGGCCTGGGCGACCGCCTGCCAGGTACCGATGACCGGGACCAGCTCGCCGGACGCGGCCGGGGGCTGGACCTGCGCGCTCCGGCCGTGGCCTTGGAGGATCTGGTCGGCGGCGGCGCCGGCCAGCGCACCGGTGGCGGTGAGCGCGCCCGCGGCCAGGAACCGGCGGCGCGCTGGGATACGCCAGGCCGGCCGCGGTTCAGGCGTGGCCTCCCGGGTCTGCTCGTGTTCGCGCAGTTGGTTGCGCAGCCGGTCGACGAACGCGGGGCTCGGCTCGTGGGCGTCGGGCCCGGCGGCTGCGAGGTCGATGGCGGTGCGCACCATGGTCAGCTCTTCCTCGGTGGCCGCGAACGGCTTGGGACGGCGCCGACCGAGCAGCCGGTCCACATAGCGGTCTACTGCCTGCCGTCTCATGACGCCTCCCCTTCCGTGTCTGCCTGCTTGTCTGCCGTGTGCTCCACCCGAGCCGCCGCGCGCAGGGCCCGGTGCTGCAGGACTTTCGCGTTCGCGACCGAGACTCCCAGTTCGGTGGCGGCCTGCCGGATGGTGTACCCGCGCAGGAACCTCAGGGTGAGGATCTGCCGGTACCGCTCCGGGAGCGCATCCAGGATGCGCCGAGCGTGCGCCTCGGCCTGGCCCTCGTCGTCGCTCGCATCGGGCGGGAGTTCGGCGAGGTCGGCCATGTCGGGGTCGATCTCGGTGACCTGGTGGCCAAGGGTGCGCCGCCAGTGCTCGGCGAGCACGGTCCGGGCGGTCGCGGTGAGGTAGGCGCGGACCTGGCCGATGTCGGCTCCGGGGCGCAAGGGCCCGAGGGCGGCGGTGAACACCTGGGAGGTCAGGTCTTCGGCGTCGGGGCGGTTGCCGACCTTGGAGAACATCAACCGGTAGATCCGTCCCACGTTGTCCGTGTAGATCGCGTCCCAGTCGGGATACACCGCCCAGGGCAGCAGCGCCGGACGCGGCGATGGCACTGCGGCGTCAGCCCGCCAGATCATGGCCCCGCCGGCCCGCCGAAGCGCCTGGAACCTCCCCCGACCGGCCACGGCTCATCGTAGAGCGCGGCCCGCACACGATCTGTCTCGGCATCGATCAACCCTCCGTCGAATCTCTTCGCCCACAGATACGGGCGGGGGTTACACCCGGTGCTGGCCGGCCCGGTGTAACCCCCGGCCGTATCCCTTTGCGACGGCAGCTGACCAATGGTCCGAACTGCTGCCCGGAGATCACGTTCGAGTCCGTGCCCTTCCAGGGCCGATCAGAGAGCCGAACGCATGAAGACGTCCTTCCCCTGGCGCCGGGCCGGCGCCGCGGCCGCTGCTGCCGCGGTGCTCGCGGTGAGCGGGCTGACCCTGGCCGCCTGCTCCAGCCCCGCGCACCCCGCCGCGTCGGGCACCGCCATCGCCATCGCCATCACGCCGGGCTCGGGCCAGCCGAGCCTGGCCGGCATGCCCGGCTCCACGGCGACTGATCCGGTCACCCAGCCATCCGCACCCATGGCCTCGATGAGCATGCCGTCCAGCGCAGGCGCGCAGGCACCGGCCGGGACACCCGTGAGCGCCGACCGCGTGGCCATCAAGAACTTCGCGTTCGCGCCCGCCGCCATCACCGTCAAGGCCGGCACCACGGTCACCTGGACCAACCAGGACAGTGACGCGCACACCGTCACCAGCCAGAACAACGCCGGACCGCTGAACTCCCAGGCGCTGAACACGGGGCAGAGCTTCTCCTACACCTTCACCACCCCGGGCACCTACCACTACCTGTGCACCATCCACCCGTTCATGACGGCCACGGTGACGGTGACCCGATGACCAATCCCATGACCAGGCGCCAGTTCGCGCGCCACACCGGCTGGTTCGGCGCCGCAGTGGTCCTCAGCGTCGCCGGCGGCGAGGTCGTCAGCCACATCGCCGACACGCGCGACAGCATCACCGCGGCGGCGACCGCGGACACGAACACGCTGCGGTTCGTGCAGGTCTCCGACAGCCACATCGGCTTCACCGGACCCGCCAACACCGACGTCACCGCCTCCTTCACCCAGGCCGTCGACCAGGTCAACAGCCTCGGCTTCCGGCCGGACTTCGTCCTGCACACCGGCGACCTGACCCACCTGTCCGCCCCTGGGCAGTTCGACCAGGTCAAGCAGATGATGAGCGGCCTGCGCACCGACCGGGTGTTCACCGTCCCCGGCGAGCACGACTCCGTCGACGACCACGGCCGCGCCTACCGGCGCGCCTTCGCCCAGGCCACCGGGGGCGACGGCTGGTACAGCTTCGACACCCACGGCGTGCACTTCATCGCCCTCGTCAACACCCTCAGCCTGGAGAAGCTCGGCCACCTGGGCACCGAGCAGATCGACTTCGTCCGCCGCGACGTCGCCGGACTGTCCTCCGACACCCCGATCGTCGTGTTCAGCCACATCCCGCTGTTCGCCATGTACCCGCAGTGGGGCTGGTCGACCGACGACGCCCTGCAGGTCCTCAACCTGCTGAAGCGCTTCTCCTCCGTCACCGCGCTGAACGGGCACGTCCACCAGCTTTTCAGCCGCGTCGAGGGCAACGTCACCTTCCACTCCGCCACCACCACCGCCTACCCGCTGCCGGGGCCCGGCCGGGCCCCGGCCCCCACCCCGCAGGTCCTCCCGGCCCGGCAACTGCACACCGCCCTCGGCATCCGCACCGTCACCTACCGGCAGGGCACCACGGCGCTGGCGATCACCGACCAGGAGCTCGCATGACGGCCCACCAGCCGCTCCGGGCCCGGCTCTCCCCGGCGCCAGGCTCGGCGCGACTGCCTGCCGCGAGGGCGCTCACGGCAGCTGCGGGCGCGACGCTCGCCGCCGGCGGCTTCGTCCACGCCCAGCTCTACCTCGACGGCTACCGCTACCTGCACGTGGTCGGCATGCTGTTCCTGGTCCAGGCCGCGGCCTCGTTCGGCCTCGCAGTGCTGCTGCTGGCGGGTACGTTCCTGCGGCCGCCGGCGCTCGTCCACGTGGCCGCCGCGGGCACGGCGCTGGGCGCGCTCGCCGGCTTCGCCGCCTCCCGCACGGTGGGCGTCTTCGGGTTCACCGAACACGGCCTGCAACCCGCACCCCAGGCACTTGTCAGCATCGTCGCCGAGGCCGCGACCGTGCTGGCGCTCCTGGCGGCGGCGTACGTCACCGTGCGGCGTGCAAGGGCGGGCACGTCCGGTCCGCCGAGCTTGCCCTGAGGACGGCATGCCCCCAGGTCAGAGTCGGGGCTGGCCCAGTCGACGGGCTGCGGGGGCACGCCGGCGGCGCCGACGTCGGGCTGGATGTCCTCGTGGGGCTGGGGTGTGTCAGCTCACCCCTGCTCCGCGCACCCATGTCATTGAGGGTGGCCCATCAAGGATGCGCCCGAGTGGCCGCCAGGGGAGGCCCGCCTGCACCCGACTCGCTAGGGTGACTCTGTGAGTTCGACGCATCACGGAACGTCGTAACAGGTGGAGCTTGATCCGCGAGCGAACCGCCTCGCGATGCGCACCCCGGTTGAACGTTGAACGGACCGCCCACTGACGGTTTTCGGCCTCCCACGACGCTCGCCACCTCCGGCGCGTCCAAAAAGAGAGCAGGCGCGATGAAGATCGCACTGACCGGCGCAACCGGCTTCGTCGGATCGCACATCCTGACCGAACTCGTCGAGCACGGCCACGAGGTGACCGCGCTGGTGCGCGGCGACGGCAGCGCGAAGGCCGCCGAGGCCCTCGGCGCCACGCCCGTCCAGCTCGACCTGACGGACACGGCGGCAGCCGTGCGTGCCTTCGCCGCCGCGGACGCGGCCGTGCACAGCGCGAGCCCGGGGGACGCCACCAGCGCGGAGCTGGACTCCGCCGTCGTCGACGCGGTCCTGGAGGCCTACGCCGGCACCGGTAAGGCCTACGCCCAGATCGGCGGGACCTGGGTTTACGGCTCCAACCCGGCGATCACGGAGGACTCGCCGTTCCACTCGCCCCCGCTGGTGGCGTGGCGCGAGCCGATCGAGGCCCGGGCGCTGGAGGCGAGGGACGTCCGCTCGACGGTCGTCGTGGCCAGCGTCGCCTACGGTGACGGCGGGGGCGGGCTTCCCGGCGCGCTGCTCGGCTCGCCCCGCGACGAGTCCGGGAACCTGATCACGGTCGGCGACGGCCGGCAGCACTGGTCGACCGTGCACGTCGCGGACCTCGCCGCATTCTTCCGGGCCGTCATCGAGAACGAGTCGGCCAGCGGCTACTACATCGTCGGTGACGGGATGAACCCGACGGTCACCGAGCTGACGCAGGCCGCGGCCGTCGCCGTGGGGGCACCGGGCGCCGTGCCGGGCTCGGAGCAGGAGGCCCGCGCCCGCTTCGGTGACTGGTTCGCCGAGGTCCTGCTCCTGGACCAGGCCACGGCGGCCGACAAGGCACGCACCGACCTCGGCTGGCGCCCCACGCGGCCGTCCCTGGTGGAGGAGTTCCGCCAGGGAAGCTACCGCCACTGAGCTGGCCGTGGACCCAACCACGGTGAACCGGGCCGTCCATCGAGGTCCCTCGCTGCGGGGCATCGGTGCCGACCTACCCGGTCGATGACCTCACCCGCCCCTCCCCCGACGTCGAACGGCGCCGTCCTTCCGACGCAGCAGGGCGACGCCCGTGCCCAGCCCGATCACCAAGATCAGCTCCACGCAGCCCAGCAGAGGCAAGGAGGCGAACCACATCCCGGCCGACAGGACGACCAGGCCGACGCTGGACGCGAGGACCAGAAAGGCCGCCCACCGGTTCTCCTGTCGCCGCCTACGGTCAGCACCGGCTGCACCAGAACTGATCTGCTCCCGCACATCGAAGGCCATCGCGCGGCTCCCTTCCGGGCGTGATCCCTGTCTGCGTGGCATACGCCGCGCGACAGCCGCCGGTTCAGCGGGAGGCCGGAGCGGGGTCGTGACCCCGGCGCGCCGCCAGCGCGCTCCGCTAGCCGTTCGCGCGGAAGATGGGCCAGCCGACCTCGGTGACCAGTTCGTCCTCCGTGGTGGCGTCGAGGGGGCTGCGCAGGTAGAACTCGCGCAGCGGGCCGTCGACGCCGATCTCGTGGCGGGCGGCGTGGGTGCCAAGGTCGCCGTAGGTGAGGTCGATGGTCTGCAGGGTCCCGCGATGGACCGCGACCGCGAGTTCCGCGCCGGGCACGACCACGGCGTCGATCCGGCCGACCGGGCGGACCTCGCCGTCGACCGGGACGAACACCAGCGCCTCACCGCGCTCGTCCTCCAGCAGCCCGGTCGCGAAGAGGCCGCCCATCGGGCCGGTGGTGCGCAGTCTCCCAGCGGTGGTGAAGCCCCGCAGTTCGCCCAGCGCCCCCTGCCACCAGCCCGCGAGGTCCTGGCGGTCGACGACGTCGCGGATCCCGATCGCCGCCTGCTCACGGACCGTGCGGTACTCGATGTGCGACCCGTGCGCGGGCCGCGCCAGCAGGTCGCGCAGGGATTCGACGGCGCTCTGCGCCTGCGCGAGCCGGTCCTCCAGTCGGGCGAGGTGGGCGGCGATCAGTTCGTTGCGGTTGCTCACGTCCTCGGCGGACAGTACGGCCTTCACGTCCGCCACCGGCATGTCAAGATCCCGCAGGCGCACGATCACCTGCGCGGTGGGCACCTGGTCCACGGAGTAGTACCGGTACCCGGTTCCCTGGTCCACATCGGCCGGCGCGAGCAGCCCGACGTCGTGGTAGTGCCGCAGCGTCTTGATACTGAGGTGGGTCGCCCGGGAGAACTCGCCGATCGTCATGCCCGTGTGCATGGCACCAGTGTCAACCCTCCCCCTACCGGAGGGTCCAGCCGGCGATTGCGGGTTGACCCTCCGGTGCGGGTAGCGCCCAGGGTCGTCAGTAGGCGCCGCACCGCGCCGAGGCCCTACGAGGAGACTCCCCATGAACACCAACGCCCACCCCGCAGTTCTCCCCGATGTCGTCGCCGCCTATATCGAGGCGGTCAACGCCTTCGACGTGGACGCCGTCATGGCGACCTTCGCCGACGCCGCCGTAGTCAACGACGCGAGCCGCGAGTTCGCCGACCCCGCCTCGATCCGAGCTTGGCTGGTCCGCGAGATCGTCGGCGACAAGGTCACGATGGACGTCACGGAGCTTTCGCGTCGCGGCAACCTGACGATCGTGCGGGCGCGCTACGACGGCACCTACGACAAGACCGGCCTGCCCGAAGAGCTGGTGCTCACCAACTACCTCACGGACGCCGACGGCAGGATCACCTCGCTGGTCATCGTGCACAACCAGCCGTCTCCCTACTGAGGGACCGTCACCGCCCTGGAAGGAACGTCCCCATGAGTACGCTGGTCACCGCCGAGCTGTTCGCCCGACCAGGCCGCGGCGACAACGTCGCCCAACTGCTGCTGGATATCCTGGGCGAGAGTCTCGAACACCACGGCTGCGAGGATATCCGCATCCTGCGCGACCAGAACGACCCCGACCACGTCACGGGCCTGACCCGGTGGACCGAGGCCCACCACTACACGGACTACCTCGCCTGGCGCACCGAACGCGGCTTCACCGCCACCTTCGAGGCCATGCTCACCCGCCCCCTGGTGATCCACTACTACGACGAGCTCTACCACGGACAAGGCGTCGCCGCGCGCAACGAGCGGGTCTGAGAGCTGGACCGGGCTCGCAAGACCAGCCGGACCGGCCCGAGTCCCCCGGCCGGTCGCGCGACCTCGGGCAGGGCCCGCTCGAATCCCGGCAGGACCCCGACACACCCGGGCGCCCGTTCCGCCCTCGGAGATCCGGGTCCGACGTGGCCGATGGCGTGGTCAGGTCCCGAGGTGGTTGATCTGCGCGGTGGACAGGACGTGCGGTCCGGCGCCGTCCAGGCGGGTGGTGGCGATCATCGCACGCCCCAGCTGCTCGGTGCTGGTCACGTAGCGGGGCGCCACCCGACGTAGCAGCGGGTAGAGCGGGGACGTGATCTTGTAGAAGAGCCGGTACCAGGTGGTGCCGGACGTCTCGCCGTGGAGGGGCTGGATCATTCCGGGGCGGAACATGTAGGCGCGCATGTCCATGGCCAGCAGGGCGTTCTCCGTCCTGCCCTTCACCCGGGCCCAGTAGGTGCGGCCCTGTTCCGAGCTGTCGGTTCCCTCGCCCGACACGTAGACGAACGTCAGACGCGGATTGCCGGCGGCCACCACGCGGGCGGCCTCCACCGCGTAGGTGTAGGTGATCAGCTCGTACTCCGCGTGACTTCGCCCCGCCACGGACACGCCGAGGGTGTAGAAGCAGGCGTTGGCCCCTGCCAGGTCCTTCTCCAGCGGGGACAGGTCGGCGAAGTCCGAGTGGAGCACTTCTCGGACCTTGGGGTCGTCATGGCCGAGCGGTCGGCGGACGACGGCGAGGATCTGCGTCACCTCGGGGTCTTCCAGGCAGGCGCGGAGCACTCCCTGGCCGACCATGCCCGAGGCGCCAAACAGGATGACCTTCACCTCGACACTCCCTTCCGTGTGATGGTTGTGCCTGGTCAGTGCGGCGGCCGATCGGCCGCTCAGTCGGCGGCGACCTGCGGGTTCGAGATCCGGCGGGCGGACTCGACGACCGCCGCCCGGTGCTGGGCCAGGCGTTCCGGCGTCCGGAGCCGGCCGCCTTCGTCGGCCCAGAACCAGGCCTGGGCCGCGGCCAGGACCATGGTCAGCAGATCGTCGGGAAGCATGTCCCCGGCGAGGTCGCCGCGCTGCTGCGCCTCGGCCACGCCGGCGGTCTTACCAGCGAAGGCCTCGGCTTCGAGCCCGTCCGCGTCGGGGCGTTCCAAGAGTTTCCACAGGCGCAGGCGCATGAGGTCCGGCCGGGTGATGAGGTGGTCGAAGATTGCACCCGCATAGCCGGGCAGGTCCTCGACGTCGAACGGCACGGCCGTGATGCCGGCCTCGACTGCCCGCCGCAGCACCTCGTCGAACAGCTGCTCCTTGTTGCCGAAGTAGATGTAGATCATCCGCTTGTTCGCCCCGGCGTTCTCGGCGATGCGGTCCACGCGGGCGCCGGCGATGCCGTGAGCGGCGAACTCGGCGAAGGCGGCGTCGAGCAGGCGGGCCCTGGTGGCGTTGGCATCGCGTGGCGGCATGGACCAACCATACAACTAACTATCCAGTTGGTTGACTCGCAGAAGGGGCGGATCTACCTTGGTATCTATCCGGTTAGTTTGGAGGATCGTGATGGAACAGCGCACTCTGGGCAATGAGGGTCTGACCGTCGGGGTGCAGGGGCTCGGCTGTATGGGCATGAGCGCCTTCTACGGCACGACCGACGAGGCGGAGTCCCTCGCCACGATCGACCTGGCGCTGGAGCTGGGCGTCACCCTGCTGGACACCGCCGAGAGCTATGGCCCGTTCGCCAACGAGCGGCTCCTCGGCAAGGCGCTGGCCGGGCGCCGGGACGCCGCCGTGCTGGCTACCAAGACCGGGGTGGAGATCACCGACGACGGGCAGGTGGTCGGGCTCAACGGCCGGCCCGCCTACGTGCGCCGGGCGCTGGAGCGGTCGCTGCGGCATCTGGGCACCGACCACGTCGACCTCTACTACCTGCACCGCATCGACCCGGGCGTGCCAATCGAGGAGACCGTCGGCGCCCTGGCCGAGCTGGTCGCCGAGGGCAGGGTGCGCCACATCGGCGTGTGCGAGGCGTCCGCAGCCACGATCCGGCGCGCGCACGCGGTCCACCCGCTGACGGCCGTGCAGACCGAGTATTCGCTGTTCGAGCGCGGCATCGAGCACAACGGCGTCCGTGACGCGCTGCGAGAGCTGGGGATCGGCCTGGTCGCCTACTCCCCGCTGGGACGCGGTTTCCTCTCCGGGGCCATCACCAGCCCCGACGACTTCGCCGCCGACGACTGGCGGCGCACCGACCCTCGCTTCCAGGGCGCGAACTTCGACCGCAACCTCGACGTCGTCAAGGCGGTCAACAGCCTCGCCCAGGCCAAGGGCGTCACCCCCTCCCAGCTGGCCCTGGCCTGGGTCCAGCACCAAGGCGCGGTCGCCATCCCCGGCACCAAGCGCCGCCGCTACCTGGAGGAGAACATCGCGGCCACTGGGATCGTCCTCACCGACCAGGACCTCGCCGCGATCGAGGCCGTCGCCCCACACGGCGTGGTCACCGGGGAGCGGTACGCCCCCGAGTACATGGGCACCCTCGACGGCTGACCCCACACCACCCGGCCCTCTGCTGGATCACAAAAAGGGACACTGCAATGCCGCAAGCGGCCGACCGCCTCACCCTCGGCGCCACCACGATCACCTACCTCGTCGACGGCTCGGGCAAGCACAACCCGGACACCATGCTGCCGGGACTGGACTGGGCGGCCCACCCCGGCTCCCTGACAGACGGCCACCTCGTCCTCACCTTCGGCGCCTTCCTCGTGCAAACCGGGGACCGGAACATCCTGGTCGACCTCGGCATCGGCGACCTGGACATGGACATCCCGGGCCTGGCCCACGTGAAGGGAGGCCGCCTCCTCGACAGCCTCGCCGAGCGGGGACTGTCCCCCAAGGACATCGACACAGTGGTGTACACCCATCTGCACCTCGACCACATCGGCTGGACCAGCGACGTCCCACCGACCCTGCACGGGCACGGCGCGAACACACCCAGCGGCCTCACCTTCGCCCGCGCGCGGCACCTGATGGCCGAGCCGGAGTGGCGGTACTGGACCTCCGGCGAAGGAGCCCATGAGATGGGCGGGCCCGACCCCGTGGCCACGCTGGGGCCACTGGGCGGCGCCGTCGACTTCGTCCAGGGCGGTGACACCATCGCGCCGGGCGTCACCGTCGAGGACACTGCCGGACACACCCCCGGACACCTGGGCGTCGTCGTCCGCGACCCTTCCGGCGCCATCCCCGAGTCGGTGCTGATCGCTGGGGACATCTTCCACGCACCGGTGGAGATGGCCGAGCCGACCTGCGTCTTCTCCACCGACGTGGACCCGGATCAGGCCCGGAAGGTGCGCAACCGCACCCTCCAGCGCCCCGACACCGTCATCGCCGCCGGCCACTTCACCGACGGCGTCTTCGGCCGCGTCACCGAGGCCGGCACCGGCTACACCTGGACCGCGGTCACCCACGCACCAGCGACCGGATGACCAATCCGCGCGTCTGCCCGGCAGCTCTGACGGAGCCTCATACCGTACGGATTGCCTGGCCCAGACCACTGACATCCGACCTAGTGCACCCGATTTCGAACGGAGACGCCATGTCCCCCCACACCCGCGTCACGCCGCAGGAGGCCGCCGACCGGCTGGCCATCCGAGAGCTCGTCGACGCCTACGCCCACTGCGCCGACCGCCGCGACGCCAAGGGCCAGATGGCCCTGTTCGCCGAGGACACCCGCTTCCTCGTGTACATGGACGCCACCGCCGCCGAACCGACCCAGGAACTGAACGGCCGGGACTCCCTGGCCCCGGTGTTCGACAACCTGAACACCTACCAGGCCACCACCCACTTCAACGGCCAGAGCACCGTCACCCTGGACGGCGACCGCGCCACCGGCGAAAGCTACTGCATCGCCCACCACATCTCCCGCGACGAGCCCCCGCAGCGCACCATCATGATCGCCTCCATCCGCTACCTCGACCAGTTCGTCAAGCAGGCCGACGGCAACTGGTACTTCGCCGAACGCCGCCTCATGGTCGACTGGACCGAGACCCGCCCCTGCTCCCCCTGAGCCTCATCACCCAGGACGCCATCCCCACCCAGCCGTCCACGACCGGGCCGGAGACCTGAGCCCGGAGCCGGTCCCGGCGACCTGGCCAACAACGCCGCCCGGCCATCCGGCCCCAGCCGGCGCTCTCAACGGCGGCGGCTGCGCAGGGGCGCCCCCGTCGCGCGGAGGCGACCCGCGGCGGAACACCGCAACCCCTGGGGAATAGGCAGGCAGCCTGCTATGTTTGTCAGGTAGCCTGCGCATATTTTTCGACAGGCGCACCCTCGTACGCATCCAGGGGAAGGAGCCTGTCGTGTCCGTCGCCGATGACACCGCCACCACCACCGAGGTGACCCCCGCAGGCGGCCCACCCGCGCCGACGCAAAACCCCTTCAGTCGGCGCTTCGTCACACCGCTGTACCTCGGAGCGGCGCTCAACCCGGTCAACAGCTCGATCATCGCGACCGCACTGGTGTCCCTGGCCGCGGCCCTGCACATCGCGGTGGGAGACACCGCGATCCTGATATCCAGTCTCTACCTCACCTGCGCCCTGGCACAGCCCGCCGCAGGGCGGCTCGCCGAGGAGTTCGGGCCGCGGCGGGTCTTCGTCGCCGGCATCGTGCTCGTGCTCGCGGGCGGCGTGGTCGGGTCACTCGCCCACACGCTGCCGATGCTGATCGTGGCCCGGGTACTGGTCGGAGCGGGCACGTCGGCAGGCTATCCGTCAGCGATGCTTCTGATCCGCCGCCGGGCGGAGCATGCCGGGCTGGGTGCGCCACCCCGTGCGGTCCTGGGTGGGCTGGCCGTCACCGGTGCCGCCACCGTCGCCGTCGGCCCTGCCCTCGGCGGGCTGCTGGTGGGCTGGTTCGGCTGGCAGACGGCCTTCTGGATCAACGTCCCCGTCGCGATCGTCGCGCTCGTGATGGCCTTCGCCTGGGTCGTACCCGACCCGCAGCCGGTGCGGCTCGGCTCGCCCCGCGCACTGTCCGCCCGCATCGACCTGCCCGGCATGCTGTGCTTCGGCGGCTCGCTCACCGCGCTCGTGGTCTTCCTCAACTCACTCCCACATCCCGCCTGGCCGACCCTGGCCCTTGCGGTACTGCTCGCCGTCGCGCTGACGGCCTGGGAACTGCGCGCCGCCCAGCCCTTCCTCGATGTGCGGCTGCTCGTCGCCAACGCCGCCCTGACCCGCACCTACCTGCGCAACGGGCTGACCCTGCTGGGGACGTACGTGATCTTGTACGGGCTCACCCAGTGGCTGGAGGCGGCCCGCGGCCTGTCCGCCTACCAGGCCGGACTGGCGCTGCTGCCGATGGGTGCCTTGACCGCCGTGACCGCGCGCGCAGTGGCCAGGCTCACCCGGGTCCGCCGACCGCTCATCGCCTGCGCGGTGCTCCTGCTCGTCGGCGCGCTGGCCATGCTCGCGGTCGGCACCGCCACCCCGATGGCCCTGGTCGTCGCGGTGAGCACACTGTTCGGGATCACCTCCGGCATCGCGTCGGTCGCCAACCAGACCGTGCTGTACCAGGAGAGTCCCGCCGCCACGGTGGGAACCGCCGCCGGACTGCTGCGCACCTTCGGCTACCTCGGATCGATCGCCTCCGCAGCGATCACCGGTACCGCCTTCCACAGCCACGTGGACGACACCGGTCTGCACCACATCAGCTGGGCCCTCGTCCTGATCGCCGCCCTCGTCCTCGCCATCACCGTCGGCGACCGCCGACTGGCCCGCACCGACGCAACCCAAGCCGCCTGACCCCAACCCACCACCGACAACCGAACGAAAGTCCGACATGACCTCCGTCCCGCACACCACCGCGATCGACCCCACCCGCACCGCACTGCTGCTCATGGACTTCCAGCCCGCCGTCCTCGCCGCCGTCCCCGGCTCGGCCGACGTGCTCGCCCGCGCCACCGAGGCACTCGACTGGGCCCGCACTCACGACGTCCGGGTCGTCTTCGTCCGCGTCGCGCTCACCCCCGCGGACGCCGCCGCGGTGCCCGACCGCAACAAGACCTTCGCCCAGGCCGCCCAGGCAGGCTGGCTCGAAGACGGCACCCCCGCCACGGCACTGCACGACTCCCTCAAGGTCCACGAAAGCGACCTGACCATCCGCAAGGTCCGGATCAGCGCCTTCGCCGGCGACACCGACCTGCGGGCTCAACTGCGCGAGCGCTCCATCGACACCCTGATCCTTTCGGGCCTGACCACGTCCGGAGTGGTCCTGACCACCCTGCGGCAGGCCGCCGACGAGGACTACCGCCTACTCGTGCTGACGGACGCCACCGGCGACGTGGACTCCGAGGTGCACCGCGTCCTCACCGAGAAGGTCTTCCCGCACCAGGCCGAGATGATCACCACCGCCGACCTGGCCCGACTGATCAGCGCCTGATCACCACCACCACGCGCAGGCCGGCCGTCAGGACCCTGCATCGGCCAGCTGGTTCATGATCTCCGCCGCCTCGCGCAGGGTGCGCCGCTGCTCCTCCCGCAAGGAGGAGGAGACGGCAGCCGACAGCCAGGCCTCGCGGGCGGCAGGAATCCGCTCGGTCAGTGCCCTCCCGGACGCGGTGGCATTGAACAGCACCTTGCGGCCGTCGCCGGGATCCTTGGCGGCGGCCACCATCCCGCCTTCTCGCAGAGCGGTCAGCGTCTCAGCCATCGACTGCCGCCGCACGTGCTCGGCGTGGGCAAGTTCGCTGGCCGTCAGCGGGCCCTCGTTGACCACTCGGTGAAGTGTGGTCAGGTGCGACCAGTTCCACGGCAGATCCTCGATGGGCGCCTCCGTGCGCAGCCGGGCCCGCAGCCGCGTCATGGCACGCATCAACTCGACGGCCACGGTCTCGGCTGGGACGGATTCGCTGCTCACCAGGCCAGCATAGACAGCCGATACGTGATCCTTGATCCCGACGGGGCAGGCACGCGGCCCGCACCGTGCGCCCCACCGTGCGGGGCCCGCCCGAGCGACACCGTGGGCCGCCCTCGCGGCGTGGCGGCGTCAGACAGAATCGGCGTCTGTCGGCTCGGGCGCCTCGGCATTCTCACCGTCGCCGTGTGGCTTCTGGGCCGCAGCCCGCCCTTCGAAGGCAGTCAGCGCGATGAGCGCGACGCCGACCACGGCGAGTGCCGACAGCGCCGACAGGTGGCGGACCACGGGGAGCAGGATCAGCAGCGCCGCGCCGGCGGCCAGTTGCACCCGCGGCGCCCGTCGGACGGTCAACCTGGCGAAGGCCGCGAGCCCCACCAGGTATCCGGCGGTCCCCGCGTACAGGACGGTCAGCGCGGGCCAGTCCAGCGGGGTACCGCGGTTCGATGCGCTGCCGGTCACGTCTGTGAGCACTTCCCGGGCGCCGAGCGCCAGGTAGAGGACGCCTGCGACGAGCAGGAAGTGGACCATGGTGTACGCGTCACGGGCCATTCGGGCTCGGCGTGCTGGGGATGCATGCTCCAGCGCGTCCTCGGCAGCGGCGGCGAGATGCTCGAAGTAGAGCCGCCACAGGCAGACGACGGCCGCGAGGACGAATGCTGCGGCGAGGAGCACCGTGGCGCGGGTCACCGAGTCCCCGGCTCCTGTTCCGGCGGAGATCAGGGATTCACCCAACACGATGATCAAGACCATGCGGTGGCGTTCGGCGAAGTGGCCGGGGCTTCGGACGTTCCACCCGCCCACGCGTGAGGCGATCCAGCCCCCGCCGAAGTCGATGGTGAACGCGAGGGCCCACAACGCGGTCTGCCAGGCGCCCGCGAGCACGGCCCCGGCGATCAGGGGGGCCAGTGAGAAGGTCTGCGGGACCGCGTCGGCCAGCAACTGGGCGCGTAGTCGGCTGTCCTTGGTGGCGGCGGTCAGATGCAGGCCGAAGTAGACCAGTCGCACCAGGATGAAGGCCGCGGCCAGGATCAGCGGCGCGTTCACCGTTCCGGTGTGGTGGCTCCACGCGTCCGGCATCACCAGGCCGGCGATGAACAGCGCGGCCATCACCACCAGCATCCCGGCCCGGACCAGGCCTTGGTCGGTGCGCACCCGGTTGCCCAGCCAGACGTAGGCCGTCCAGGACCACCACAGCAGCAACAGCAGGATCAGTCCTCGGACCAGGGTGGTGGCCGTGAGCGAACGGGCCATGAACGAGCCCACGCGCGTGATCGCGAAGACGAAGACCAGGTCGAAGAAGATCTCGAAGGAGGTCACCCAATGGGACTCGGCCGTCATCGTCGGGCTGCGCCAGGCGCCGGTCTCGACCGGCCCGGATCCCGGCTCGCCGGGGCCGTCCCCGCAGCTCACCGGACGCCCCGAGGACGACGCCCGGCCAGGGGGCGGACCATCCGGCGCGGCGGGTCTTGCGTGCCCATGCCGGGTCACCTCGCCGTAGGCAGGGGGGCGCCGACGCCGCGCAGCAGCGTGTCGACCACGACGTCGGCGGCCTGGGCGGGACTGAGATCGGGGAGGTTCTCGGCGGCGTGCCACATCAGCGGCGGAAGAAGCGCCGCCACCCAGCCCGGCGGTAGGTCGGCGCGCAGCAGCCCCTCGTGCGTGGCGCGTTCCAGGAAGGCGTCGACCTGGTCGATCAGGTGCCGGCGGCGCTCTCGGATCGTCTCCTCGGCGTACAGGCGGCTCGTCTCCACCGGCCATGTCCGGTTCGCGGCGATGATCCCCTCGACATAGCGGTGCAGGGCGACTGCGACCGGGGCCTGGTCGAGCCTGGCGGCCTCGACGGCCTGCTCGACCGCGTCGTACCGGGCCTGGTAGACGGCGGCCAGGAGCTCTTCGCGCGACGCGAAGCGCCTGTAGACGGTGCGCCGGTCCACGCCCGCCCGCGCCGCGATGGCAGCGATGCTCGCCGACGCGTCCTCAGCGAGCATCCGCGCCCCGGTACTCAGGAGAACTTCGAGGTTGCGCGCTGCGTCGGCTCTCATGTCCACGAGCATACACATCAGCGAGGCAAATGCAGCAAGTTCAGTCCCAGCTATGCGTCACAAGATGGCATAAGTGCTACATTGATGAGGCAGTTAGCAAGCCCTCCACCCCGGAGCCGAGAGGACGATCATGATCACCTACGACAGGCTGTTCATCGGCGGCACATGGACCGAGCCGAGCGCCCCGGAGCTGCGCGACATCCTTTCTCCGCACGACGAGTCGCTCGTCGGGCGCGCCGCCCAGGCGCGGCCGGACGACGTGGACCGGGCGGTGGCCGTCGCCCGAGCGGCGTTCGACGAGGGCACCTGGCCGAACACTCCGCCGTCCGAGCGGATCGCGGTACTGCGCCGCCTGAACGCCTTGCGCGAGGCCCGCGCCGAGCAGATCGCGGCCGTGATCACCGCGGAGAACGGCTCCGCCGGCTGGTTCACCCGGGCCGGGCAGCCGAGCCTGACCCGACAGGCCCATGCCTACCTGAAGGCGGCCGAGGAGCTGGCCTGGGAGGAGACCCTGACGCCGACCGATCCCGCGGCCACCGTGCGCAGCGTGGTGCGCCGCGAGCCGATCGGCGTCGTGGCCGCGGTCATCCCGTGGAACTCGCCCTTCTCCGCCTCCCTCGCGAAGATCATCCCGGCGCTGCTGGCCGGCAACACGGTCATCCTGAAGGTCTCCCCGGAGAACTCCCTGAGCATGGGTCTGCTCGCCGACCTGCTGGCCGAGTGCGGACTGCCCGCGGGCACGATCAGCGTGCTGCCCGCCGACCGCGAGACCAGCGAGCACCTGGTGTCCCACCCCGACGTCGACAAGATCGCGTTCACCGGGTCGACCGGCGCCGGGCGCCGGATCGCCTCCATCGCGGGCCAACAGCTCAAGCGCGTCAGCCTGGAGCTCGGCGGCAAGTCCGCCGCCATCGTCCTGCCCGACGCCGACCTGGCGAAGTTCACAGCCGGCCTGGCCTTCTCCTGCCTGCTCAACAACGGCGAGGCGTGCATCGCGCAGACCCGCATCCTCGCCCCGCGCAGCCGCTACGAGGAGGTCGTCGACGCCGTCAAGCAGGTCGTCGAGACTCTGAAGGTGGGCGACCCGCAGGACCCGGACACCTTCATCGGCCCGATGATCCGCCGCGACCAGCAACAGCGCGTGCGCGACTACATCGCGACCGGCATCGAGGAGGGCGCCCGCCTGGTCACCGGAGGCCCGCAGGTACCGGCCGGCCTGGAGCGGGGTTACTACGTCTCCCCGACCGTCTTCGCCGACGTCGACAACGCGATGCGGATCGCCCAGGAGGAGATCTTCGGCCCGGTGCTGGTCGTCATCGCCTACGAGGACGAGGACGACGCCGTGCGCATCGCCAACGACTCCGAGTACGGCCTGTCCGGCGGGGTGTGGTCCGCCGACGAACGGCACGCCCTGGCCGTCGCCCGCCGCATCCGCACCGGCACCGTCACGATCAACGTTGCCCCGGTCGGCTTCGACGGCCCGTTCGGCGGGTTCAAGGCCAGCGGAATCGGGCGCGAGTACGGCTTCGCCGGCCTGAACACCTACCTCGAGTACAAGACCGTCACCCTCTGATCTGCGCTCTACCCGCTCATGGCGTCGAGTCGGGCGACCGCGTCGGCGGGCAGCGACAGGTCGGCGGCGGCGATGTTCTCGCGCAGATGGGCCGGGGAGGAGGTGCCCGGGATCAGGACGGTGGTGACCGAGCGCTGGAGCAGCCAGGCCAGGGCGACCTGCTGCGGAGAGGCGTCGAGTTCGGTGGCGGTGTCGGCGAGGGTCTGGAACTGAAGCGGCTGGAAGCCGCCGAGGGGGAAGAACGGAGCGAAGGCGATGTTCTCGGCGGCGCAGCGGTCCACGAGTGCGTCGTCCTTGCGGTTGGCGAGGTTGTAGAGGTTCTGCCCGGTGACCACCGGGGCGATCGCCTGTGCCTCGGTGAGCTGGGTGTCCGTGGTTCCGCTGAGCCCGAGATGGCGGATCAGGCCCTGGCGGCGCAGGTCGGCCAGGGTGCCGAACTGCTCGGCGACGGAGTCGTCGGACGGGCCCTCGAAGGAGGGGATGCGCAGGTTGACGACGTGCAGGGCGTCGAGGCCGAGGTGCCGGAGGTTGTCGTGGACCTGGGCGGTGAGGTCCTCGGGTGACTGTGCGGGGAGCCAGGCGCCGGTCTCGTCGCGCCTGGCCCCGACCTTGGTGACGATGCACAGGTCGGAGGGGTAGGGGTGCAGGGCTTCCCTGATGAGCTCGTTGACGACGTAGGGTCCGTAGTAGTCGCTGGTGTCGATGTGGGTGATGCCCCGTTCGACGGCCTCGCGCAGGACCGTCAGGGCTTGGTCGCGGTCCTTGGGCGGCCCGAAGACTCCGGGGCCGGCCAACTGCATCGCGCCGTAGCCCATCCGGCTCAGAGTGAGGCCCTCGGCGAGGGTCAGGGTGCCGCCGGGAGCAGCGCTGGTCATGGTGTGCCCTTTCGTTGTCCGTGCCGTCGCCGGGCCCGGAGCCACGGGCGCCGACATCGGTCCGATGGATGTTCGTCGTCGGGAGTGGCGTGCGGAGCTCAGTGCAGTCCTACCTGGCGAGCCTGGGTGGCTCCGGCCCGCGGTCCGTCGGCGAAGGCGGGGCCGTGGCCCGGCAGGAGCAGTGCCGGTGGCAGCTCGGCGAGCCGGTCGAGGGAGGAGAGGGCTGCGGCGCCGTCGTGGGTGAAGCCGCGGGAGACCAGGGACGGGCCGGTGTGCCCGATCATGTCTTCGCGGGTGACCAGGGCGTCGCCGGTGAACAGCACCCCGAGCGCCGGGAATTGGCAGGCGACGGTGCCCTGGGTATGGCCGGGCAGCGCGATCGCCTGTGGCCGGCCGGGGATCTGGTCGAAGCGGTGGTCGCCTCGGAAGGTGTGCGCGCCGCGCACCGGTCTGCCGCTGAAGCCGCCCATGCGGGCCAGGTGGAGCGGGCCGCTGATCGCTGCGGGACGGCGCAGCAGGTACGGGAGCACGGAGCGTTCGGGCTTCGCGTGGCGCATGGCACTGCGCGGCCCGTCGGTGAGGATCGCCGCATCGGCCTCGTGGATCCAGATGTCCGCGCCGGCCTGCTGGGCGGCGGTGGCCAGTCCGGTGTGGTCCGGGTGGCCGTGGGTGAGCAGGACGGCCGACCGCACCCTGGTCACCCCGACACACATCAAACGCCGACTCCGCCTCCGCGCCTGAACCCCGGCGCGAACGTGCCCGCGCGCAACCGCACGCGCAAGGACGACGAATCGGCGGGCGCCATGGTGCGGCTCAGAATGCCGATCCGGAACCTCGTCGTGTGCTCCGCGACCCGCCCCTGCCTCGCCCGCCTGGTCACGCTGAAGGACGCGACCGAAACCGACCGGCTGCACTACCTGCACCGCCAGTACGTCGAGCCCGTCGTCGCGCGCTTCTCGCCCCCCCTTTCGCACATCGGCTGGATGAGGACGACCTGCCTGGGAGCCCGTACGGGCTCCCGTGTGTGGACCTCGGTGGACGGAGCTGAAAGCACCCAGCACCCTGTCGACCCGGGCTCAGTGGTCGTCCCAGTGGCCGGAGTGTTCGGCGTGGCGGTGGCCGTCGTGGACGTAGTCCGTGTGATCTCCGTGGGGCACGGCGACGTGGCCGCAGTCCGCGCCATGCTGGTGGGAATGATCGGCGTGGAGTGTGTGCCCGCTCGGTTCGCACTCGTCCAGGTGACCGTCGTGCAGTCGGTGCAGGTGCCCGTCGTGGACGTAGTCGGTGTGGTCGCCGTGGGGGACCGCGACGTGGCCGCAGCCTGCACCGTGCTCGTGGAGGTGACCGGGGTGCTGGGTGTGGACCGGGGTGGCCATGGTGTCACCCATCTTTCGTGCTCGTGGGTGGTGTTTGCGGCCAGTCTGCCTGCACGTGTTCGTTGGCGCTCGGTGACGCGCTCGGACCGTAGGGGCGCCCACTCAAATCGGGTCTCGGATGCCGAGGGTGAGGTGGTGGGTGTGGTGGACGGCCTGGTCGAGGAGTTGGGCGACGTGGTCGTCGTGGAGCTTGTAGATCACTTTGCGTCCGTCACGCCCTGCGGAGACCAGGCCGAGGGTGCGCAGCAGGCGTAGTTGGTGGGAGACGGCGGAGCGCTCCATGCCGACCTGGTCGGCGATGTCGGTGACGGAGTGGGGTGCGGTGCGGAGCGCGGAGAGGATGAGCAGCCGGAACGGTGTGGCAAGGGCTTGGAGGGCGGCGGCGACGAGGGCTGCCGTGGCCGGGTCGAGCCGTGACGAGGCCGGGCGCGGGAGCAGCAGGCACCCGGCCTCGCAGGGCTCGGGCCGGGTACCTGGTCGGCCGGATGCCGGCTCAGCGGCGTGCACGGCCTGGCTTGAGCGTCGGTCGGGCGGGTCGGAAGACGTGCAGTTCGAGTGTGGGCGGTGGCGGCGCGATCCCCGGGCCTCCCGCTGCGACCCAGATCAGAAGTTCGTCGGTGCATCCTTCAGTGCCGCTCCAGCCGATCCAGACCGGTCGGCCGCCCCGCAGGCGCCCTGCGGTGGAGGGCTGGACCACTACGACGTCGGCGTGGGTGCACGGCCCGAGGCAGTCGGAGGTGCGGACCTCGGCCCCGGCGCGAAGGCGAGCAAGCTGTTGGCTCGCCGCCGCGACTTTGTCCTTGCTCGGGCTGCCGCAGCAACAGCCCCGGCAGACGGTCAGGAGGCAGGGACGCCCCGGGCTGTGCACGGTCGACCGTCCAGTCACCGCTTCAGGCATCTCGCGGTTCACCTCGGCAGTGCCGCCGGCAAGCGGCTGGCCTGTACGCGGCCTTCCCAGTCGGCGGTGACGAGCAGGTCCGGGCCGGCCCAGGCCAGGGCGGTGACGGGCTGGTCGAGGTCGCGGGCGTGGGCGGGGGCAAGCCGGGCGCCCGCTCGGCCGCCGGTGGCGCGCCACAGGGCGAGGGTGCCTTCGACTCCGGCGCTGGCGAGGACGCCGGCGCCGCCGGGGCGCCAGGCGAGAGCGGTGATGGTCTCGTGGGCGCGCAGCGTGCGGGGGCGGGTGCCTTCGGGTCCCTTGCCGGAGAAGTCCCAGACGGTGATGTCGGGGGCGCCGTCGGAGGCCAGCCAGTAGCCGGTGTCGTCGAAGGCCAGGCGGGCGATCTTGTCCGGGTAGCCATGCATCGTCAGGTCGCCGCCGTCCCTGGTGCGCCAGATGTGGATGGACGCGTCCTGGTTGCCGCTGCAGATCCACCGCCCCGTTGGCGCGATGGCGAGGGCAAGGTGGGAGCCGAGGTAGGGGTACTCGGTCACGGGCCTGGCGCTGTGGCGTTCGTAGCAGCGGACACCGTTGTAGGCGGTGGTGGCCAGGCGGCGGTTCTCGCGCAGCCAGGCGACGTCGGTGACGGTGCTGGGGGCGGGGTCGGTGGCCCACAGCTGTGCGCCGTCGGGAGTGAGGACGAGGGCGCGGCGGCCGGAGGCGACGGCGAGCTTGTCGGTGCCGCCCCAGCGGACGGCGGCGGACCAGGCGCCGGTCTTGGAGATCAGGGTGGTGTTGGTCGTGCGGCTCCACACCGCGTGGCCGAACGGGCCGCCCAGAGCCAGGTGCTGGCCGTCCGGAGAGAGCCTCGCGGCGAGGATGCCGCCGGGGAGGGTGACCGTGGCGACGATGTCGCCGGTGGTGGTGTCCAGGACCCAGCAGGTGCCGTCGGCTCCGGCGACGGCGACCAGGCCGGCGACGGCGTGGACGGCGACGGGGGCGTCGTCGACCGCTGTCTCCCAGGCGGTGGCGACGTCCAGTGCTGCGACGGTGCTCATGCGTTCACCGCCGCCGGGATGGCAGTGAGACAGGCGGCGAAGCCCGCGTTGAGCTCCTCGCGGTCGAGGTTGCGGCCGATGAACACGAGCCGGTTGCGGCGCGGCTCGCCGGCCTCCCACTGGCGGCCCATCTCTCCGTCGAGGAGCATGTGGACGCCCTGGAAGACGTACTGCCGCTCGGCGCCTTCGAGGGCGAGGATGCCCTTGGAGCGGAAAATGTCCGCGCCCTTCTCACGCAGCAGGGTGCCGAGCCAGGTGTTGAGCTGGTCCTCGTCCAGCTCGCCCTCCAGGTCGATACCGACGGACGTCACGGTGGTGTCGTGCTGGTGCTCGGTGTCCGTGAGGAACTGCGGGTCGGCCTCCAGGACCCGGTCCAGGTCGAAGGCGTGCACATCGAGGATCTCTGGCAGTTCCACAGCCGCGTTCTGCGCCGGGAGGATGTCGGCGAGCGCGTTGACGGACCGGATCCGGGCGATCACCTCCGCCAGTTGCTGGTGGTCGACCAGGTCGGTCTTGTTGAGGACGATGCGGTCGGCGAAGGCGATCTGCTCGACGGCCTCGTTCTCCACGCCCTCGGGCTTGACCTCGTCGAGGTGGGTGCGGATGTGGGCGGCGTCGACGAGCGTGACGATGGCGTCGAGCCGCAGCTGGGAGGCGATCTCGTCGTCCATGAAGAAGGTCTGCGCGACGGGGGCGGGGTCGGCAAGTCCGGTGGTTTCGATGACGATGCGGTCGAAGCGTTCGCGGCGGCGCATGAGCGCGCCGAGGATGCGGATGAGGTCTCCGCGGACGGTGCAGCAGATGCAGCCGTTGTTCATCTCGAAGATCTCTTCTTCGGCGTCGAGGACGAGGGCGTCGTCGATGCCGACCTCGCCGAACTCGTTCTCGATGACGGCGATCTTCAGGCCGTGCTGCTCGGTGAGGATGCGGTTCAGCAGGGTGGTCTTGCCGGATCCCAGGAATCCGGTCAGCACGGTGACCGGGACGCGCGTGTCGATCGCGGTATCGGTCTCGGTCTCGGTCAGGTCGGTCGCGCCGTCGGTCATCTGGATGCTCCTCAACGCTCGGTAGTGACTGGGGTGCTGGCGAGAGTGGTGGCCAGCAGTCGTGGGGTGATGTCGGCGACGGGGTGGTGCAGGGTCCAGCGGCGGGTGGTGCCGTCGGCGGCGAGGACCGCGACGACGGTCTCGACTGGTGGGCATCCCGGCTCGGCGCAGTCGAGTTGGCGCACGACGACGGTGTCATCGCCGCCGAGGGCGAGCTCTCGGCGGACTTGGCCCTTGATGGCGGTCAGCCGGGCGGTGTGCTCGGGCGGCTGACGGCGCAGCAGCCCGGAGATGGGCATGCCGGAGGAGGGCATGGCGAAGTCTCCCTTCGCGGTTCATGGGTGAAGGAGGGGTGGTGCGCGGTGAGAGCCGCCAGGATCAGGCGGTGGGCGCGCTCTGGGTGCAGTCGGCGCAGATGCCGGTGAGTTCGACAGTGTGCGCGACCTGGGTGAACCCGCTGGAGGTGGCTATGCGGTCGGCCCAGGTCTCCACGAGACCGGAGTCGACGGGGACACTTCTTCCGCAGGTGCGGCAGCGCAGGTAGTGGCGGTGGTCCGGGCCGGGTTGGTGCCGGAAGAGTCGTTCGCCTTCCGGGTCGCGCATGGTGTCGGCGAGGCCGGCCTCGACCAGGGCGGTGAGGGTGCGGTAGATGGTGGTCAGGCCGACCCGGGTGCCGGCGGAGATCAGTCGGGCGTGGAGGACCTGGGCGCTGACGAAGTCCTCGCGGTCGATCAGGGCTTGCAGCACGGTGGCCTGCTGTCTGGTGGGCCGCCCGAGCAGGGCGACTTCTCCCTGCGGGCTGGTGGTGTCGGTGCTGGTCACAAGGTCCTCGCGGATGCTGGACTACATGGAACGCAGGGATGGGGTCGTCAGGCGGTCACCGTCTCGGGGCGGCGGATGGCGGGGCGTCTGAGGTAGGTCGTGGCATAGACGAGGGTCGCGGCGGCCATGATCGAGAAGCTGGGCGGGCACTGCGGAATCCAAGCGGCTGCCGCGAGCCCGGCCCACATCTCCCCCACGGCCAGCCCGGCCGCGAGCGCGAGGCCGCGGAAGGGGCGGTCGGTGAGGCGCACCGCTGCGCCGGCCGGGGCCGCGAGGAGGCCGAGGAGCAGCAGGGAGCCCACGGCCTGTGTGGCTTCGCCGGCCGTGACGCCGACCAGCACGAGGAAGCCGAGCCCGAGTGCCTTGACCGGGACACCGCGCGCGACCGCGACCGACTCGTCCAGGGTGGCGAACAGCAGCGGCCGACCGATCAGCAGAACCACGGAGGTGACGGCAGCGGCGGCCAGGACAGCGACCAGCGTCTGGCCGCCGTCGAGGCCGAAGATCGAGCCGAACAGGACGCGCACGCCCGCGCCGCCGTCGTTCATGCCGCTGGCGGAGGTGGTGTAGAGGGTGAGGAAGAAGGAGCCCAGGCCGAGGATCCACGCGAACCCGCTGCCGATGACGACGTCGTCGGCCTTGCCGCGGCGGCCGATCCCGCCCAGTGGCAGCGCGACCAGGACACACGCCAGGAAGAGGCCCAGGCGCAGGTCGTAACCGGCGGCCAGGGCGGCCATCGCGCCGGTGAAGGCGACGTGGCTGAGCGCGTCGCCGGTGAAGACCTGGGCCCTCAGCACCAGGAAGTAGCCGACCAGCCCGGCCGCAAGCGCGATGAACGTCCCGGCGAGCAGGGCGTGGTGGAAGAACGGCTGGGACCAGGCCGAGGCCGCCGCGGACGCGAGATACGAGTTCATGCGGCACCTACGGGGATGGTCGACGGCGCACTTCGGTTGGCCAGAGCGGCCGTCAACGAGCGGGCGGCGTGGGCGACGAGGAAGAGGGCGAACGCGAGGCTGGTGACGAAGAAGCCCAGCGGGTCGGGCCAGAACCAAGCGGCGATCAGGCCGCCCCAGGTGGCCGCGAAGCCGATCACCACCGTCAGCAGCAGGCTGAACCCGGGTCGCGCGGTCAGGACCTGCGCGGTCGCGGCCGGGAGGACCATCAGAGCGAAGACCAGCAGCGCGCCGGTGATCTGCGCGGCCTCGGCCGTGGCCGCGCCGAGCAGGACCAGGAACGCGACCGACAGTGCCCGTACCGGGACGCCGCGGGCGGCGGCGACCTGCGGGTCGACGGAGGCGAACAGCAGCGGCCTTCCGATCACCGCCAGCACGGCCAGGACCACGAGCCCGGCGACGGCGAGCGCGGCCACCTGTCCGGTGGTGATGCCGAGGAAGCTGCCGAACAGCAGCGTCTGCGGTCCCTCCAGCAGGCCCTTGTACAGGGCCATGAAGAGGTAGCCGCAGGCCAGAAGGAACGCCTGCACGACGCCTATGGCTGCGGACTCCTCCGAGCCGCCCGGCTCACGGCCGCGCCGCAAGGCGGCGAGCGCGAGCGCGGCGGCGACACAGAAGCCGAAGTAGCCCAGGCTCAGCGCGAATCCGGCCAGCGTCGCGAACGCGGCACCGGGGAGCGCGACGACGGACAGCGTGTGGGCGGCGAAGGTCTGCCGGCGCAGCACCACGAACCAGCCCACCGCCCCCGCCACGATCGCGACGACCGCGCCCGCGCGGAAGGCGTTGACCATGAACGGGTAGGACCACATCTGCTGGAAATCCGAGACGAGGTTCCAGGAGAAGGACGCCGATCCCATCTCAGGCCCCTCCCCCGTCACGCTCTCGCCCGGAGTGACGGTCGCGATGGACGGCCGGCGCCTCGGGCTGGCCGACCACGACCAGGCGGCCGTCCTTGGTGGACAGCACCTCGACCGGGGTGCGGTAGAGGCGGGTCAGCGCCTCGGAGTTGATGACCTCGCTCGGCGGCCCGCAGACCGCGCCGCCCTCCGCGATGTACACGACTCGGTCCAGGTGGTGCAGGATCGGGTTGACGTCGTGGGCGACCATCACCACCGCGACGCCTTCCTCGTGGCAGATCCTGCCGATCAGCGCCGCGACGGCGCTCTGGTTGGGCAGGTCCAGGCTGTCCAACGGCTCGTCCAGCAGCAGGATTTCGGGGCGGCGCACGAGCGCCTGGGCGATCAGCAGCCGCTGCTGCTCACCGCCCGAGCACTGCCCGATCGGACGGTGGGCGTAGGCGCTCGCGCCGACCAGCTCGATCACCTCGGCGACGCGATCGCGCTCGGCACGCTTGTTCCTGCCCCAGAGCAGGGGGACGCCCCAGCGGTCACCGTCCAGACCCATGCGGACGATGTCGACGCCGCGGATGCGCAGGTCGGCGTCGAAGCTGCGGCGCTGCGGCAGGTAGCCGACCCGGTGGGCCGCCTCACCCGGACGCTTCCCGAGGACCCTTATCTGGCCCGCGGCTGCGGGCACGGTGCCCAGGAGCACCTTGACCAGTGTGGACTTGCCGACGCCGTTGGGGCCGAGGACGGCGACGAACTCGCCGGTCTGCACTTCCAGATCGACGCCGGACCACAGGGTCCGGCCGCCGACCTTGGCCGCGGCACCGCACAGGCACAGCACCGGGGTGCCGGTTGGCGCGCTGCCGTTCAGGGCCTCTGTCGGCTCTGCCTCACCGGCCGGGGCATGTGCCTGTGCGGTGGGGTTCATGGGGTCCTCACTTCCCGGTGGCCTGGTGCAGTGCCTGCTCGATGCCCTGGAGCTCGGCGGTCTGCCACTGCTCGAAGGTCGCGTTCGCGGGGGCGAGGGTCTCGGTGACCGTGGTGACCGGGATGCCCTCGGACTTGGCCAGCTTCACCTGGGCGACGACGTCGGGGGTGGAGTTCTGGCTGTTGTAGACGTAGACCTTGATCTGCTTGGTCTTGATCTGCTGGTCGATCGTCGCCTTGTCGGCGGCTGTGGGGTCGGTGCCCTCGCTCATCGCGTCGAGGAAGCTCTCCGGCGTGAGCATCTTCAGGCCCAGGCCCTCGGCGAGCGGGGTGACGATGGACTCCGAGGCGCCGATCGGGGTGCCGGCGTACTTGGCCTTGATGTCGGAGATCAGCTGGTTGTACTGGGCCAGGGTCTGCGTCTCGAAGGTCTGCTTCTGCTGGTCGAAGTAGGCCGCGTCGGCCGGGTCGATCTTCTTGTAGTCCGCGCTGATCGCCTCGATCATCTGGTGCACGTTGTCTGGCGAGTACCAGCGGTGCGGGTTCCCGCCGGGCTGGATGCCGACCAGGTCGCCGACCTTGAGCTCGGTCCGGCGGCTGCCCGGGTTGGTGGCCAGCAGCTTGTCCGCCCAGGCGTCGTAGCCGATCCCGTTCAGGATCACGAACTGCGCCGTCGTCACCGTGCGCGCGTCCGCAGCGGTCGGCTCGTAGGAGTGCGGGTCGGTGTCCGGGTTGGTGATGATGCTGGTCACGTGCACGTGCGACCCACCGAGCTGGGTGGCTATGGAACCCCAGAAGTTCTCCGCCGCCACCACCTGGATCACCTTGCCCCCCGCCGCCGCACCGGACGCGGTGCCCGACCCGGAGCCGGCGGATGTCGAGGAGGTCGAGCAGGCACTCACTGTCGCGACCAGGGCAACCGCGGCTGCGCCGAGGACCGATCTGGCCGGGCGGCGACGAAGCGGACGGCGGGACAGGACGGATGCGCTCATGGCAGGAACCCCCAAGGAATACGGCTGGGTTGACGACACTCACGCTAGATGGAAACGGTTTTCATCACTAGTAGATCCAAGTCTGAGATGAAAACCATTGCCAAATCTTGACCTGCGACAGCGCCCGATCGAGCCGGGAGGGGGTTGACGGGACGCTCCGCAGGCGGACAGTCTCTATCCGTAACGGTTTTCATGTTCGTTATGGATCTCGCGTCCAGTCTCCCTCCCTGATCGGAGTCCCGCATGTCGCTCGACGTCTCCCCCGAACTCCTCGCTCAGGCCGAGCGCGGCCCCGTCGACGAAGCCGACTTCGTCGCCACCGTCCGCGACTCCCTCCCCTACGCCTACAAGACCGTCGAAGCCCTCGCCGCCCGGCTCCCGCACACCGACGCCCCGTTCGTCGACGACAACACCCCGCCCACCGACGCCGAACGCGGGCAGCTGCTGCGCGCCCTGGCCAGCAACGCCATCCGGGGCAGCCTGGAGCGGCACTTCGACGTCACCCTCGCCTTCGTGAACTGCCACAACGTCGCCGCGTTCCGCCACGGCGCCGAACACGACGCCGCCTACCTGGAGTTCACCTCCCTGCGCACCCAGCTCCTCAACCAGAAGCCCGAACTGCGCAACTGCTGACATCGGCCGATCTTCGCCGTGGGCCTGACGCGCCGGTCGAGCGCGCCGGGCCCACGATGGAATCGGAGGCGGCGGCGCACCATGACGTCGCCCCGCTCACCCCGGGAGTTCTGCGATGTCGGTCAGCGTCACCCTCGACCGGACCGGCACTGCGACGTGGGGGCTGGCCTTCAGCCGCGACGGGCAGGCGTTCGCCGTCGGCACGGTCGAGCACGACGGCGACACCTACAACGCCTACGCCTCCCCGGACGAGCGCACCCGCGGCTGCGAACTCGTCGGCAGCGCCCTCGACCTCGAAGGCGCAGTCACCTCCGCCGTCCACTTCTTCATCACCGGCCTCCACCACCTCACCGCCCGCCACTACGCTGGAACACCCGGCAGCGAAGCGGACGAGGACCTGACCGGCCTTGACTGGACCACCTGAGACACCGCGCCGAGAACGTCCCGGAGGACTACACCGCCTCCTGGAGCACCTTCGCGTCGCTGAACCTGGTCCGCTCCGACCCGGCCCTCACTGCCGAGGTGATGTTCCGCATGGTCACCGACGGCGACATCAGGAAGGTCCACTACTACAGCGGCCCCGACGGCGAGGCCGTCCCGCGCGTGAAGCAGCTCCTCGGCCAGGACTGGTACCTCGAAGAGCTGACCGCCCGCAACCGCGGCGAGGCCACCGCCCTGTGGCACGCGCTGATGCCAACTCCCAACAGCGCAACCGAGTGTGACCGTGTCACTGCTCGAGGATGGCCTTTCGACCTGCGCCGCCGGGAGTCACCGGCTGATCGGCTCAGTGGTCCAAGTCCGTGAGAAGCAGAGCCAGCCGGCGCCGCCGAACAAAGACCGCACCGACCCGCCGTGTCCTGAGCAGGGGCTACCTCCCGAATCCGTTGAACCCGAAGCTCATGTAGCCGACGTCATTCGCGCTCATCATGAATTCCATGCGACCCCCACTCTGCTGCACGACGGCCGCCGTAGAGGTGTCCCCGGAGGCGGTGTCAGCCTGCACCGGGACAGCAAGGGCAACAGACCCGGCAGCCACAAGAAGGAGGAAGCCGGCTCGCAAAGCAGTGATGTTCTTCATGCCCGGGAAACGATCGCGCCGAGAACCCGTCACCCAGACGTGCGTCCTCAGGTTTGGTACCTGTGCGGAGCCCGGGCTGTCCGTTCGGTCGTGAGGACCTGTGGACGGCAGGGCTCAGTCCTCCACGGCTGAGCCCCGCGCGGGTACGTCAGACCCCACGCGCCACCACAAGAGGTCCGCTGACGCCAGAGCCTTCCTGCACACAGCAAACGCAACCGAACGGTGACTCGATCCGTCGGAACGCCTCCCGCCGTCAGTGACAAAGCCGCCAGTTCCCCGGCGGCTGATGTTGTCCAGGAGCCGCTCACAGCCGAACAGTTAGGCCGGGTCGAGGTCCTTGTCGGAGCTCGCCCGGCGGGCCGGCCCCAGTAAGCTCCGCGACATGACACCCGATCAAATGTTCAATGACATCGCCGCCGACCTGGCCCCCCACGGAGTCACGAACGGAGCGATGTTCGGCAAGCGGGCGCTCATGGCCCACGGCAAGGCCTTCGCCTGCCTCAAGGGTGACCTGCTCGCCTTTCGGCTCGGCGACGGTGCCACAGCCCACACGGAGGCCCTCGCCCTGCCTGGCGCCGAACTGTTCGACCCCTCCGGCAAGGACCGCCCCTTCAGGGACTGGGTCGCCATCCCGAACACGCACGCCGAGGCGTGGTCCCACTACGCCGGGACGGCGCTCGCCGCTCTCGTGGGCAAGGGATCACCGGGCCGGTAGCGTTCCGTCGAGCGCGCTGAGCCGAAGTTGCTTCTGCGCACATCCGAGGACCCAGGGCGACCACACCCAGGGGTCCGGCGGGTAGTGCTGACCCCGCGATCCCGGACAGGGAGCAACAACATGGCTCAGGCAACTGTGCAGTGGCCCGTTCCCGCACTGGGCCCAAGGCAACACCGCTGCGTTCCACTGAGACCGGTCAGCGCCACCACTGGAGCCGCTCGGTCTGCTCCCTGCGATTGTCACCGTGTTCACTGCTCTGGAGAGGGTGTGGTGAGTGGAGTGAGGCTGCCGGTTGCGGCGTTGGTGTAGCGGCGGGCCAGGTGCGCCAAGGTGTCTTTGAGTTCGGTCGGCCCGATGACTTCGAAGTCGGCGTCGAACTTGCCGACGGTGGCGGCCAGGCCGGGCCATGACCACGAGCCCAGCACGAGTCGGCAGCGGTCCGGACCGAGTTCCTCGACGACTCCGTCGCGGATGTAGCGGGAAACGGCGGTGGCGGGGAGGTGGAGGATCACTTCACCGCGGCAGGGCCAGTCCCCAGAGCCGTCGGATCCGTTGAACCTGCTGGTGACGAAGGTGGCTACGTCACCTCCGGGGAGTTCTCGGGGGGTGAAGCGGGGTCCGGTGGGGGTGCGCGGGTTGATCCGGTCGGCGCGGAAGGTGCGCCAGTCCTCGCGGTCGAGGTCCCAGGCGACGAGGTACCAGCGCTCGCCCCAGGTGACGAGGTGGTGGGGCTGAACCCGGCGTGGCGGGGTTGCGGCGGGGGCATCGTCGCCGGTTCCCCGTGGGGGAGCAGGGGTGTAGTCGAAGCGCAGTTCTTCGCGGGCGTGGACGGCGGCGCTGAGCGTCATCAGCACGCTGCTGTCGACCTGGGGGTTCGGCCGGGTCGCGGGCCGCTCGACGGCGGTGACCTGGAGGGTGTCGATGCGGTGGCGCAGCCGTGCGGGCATGACCTGGCGGACAGTGGTCAGGGCACGTGCTGCGGCTTCCTCGATGCCGGCGCCGGTGATGGTGGCGGTCCGGAGCGCGACGGCGAGGGCGACGGCCTGGTCGTCGTCGAAAAGGAGCGGGGGCAGTTCCGTGCCGGCGTCGAGCCGGTACCCGCCATCGGGCCCTTTGCTGGCCACGATGGGATAGCCGAGTTCGCGCAGGCGGTCGACGTCACGGCGCACGGTGCGAGGGCTGATGTCCAGGCGCTGGGCCAGTAGCGCCCCGGGCCAGTCCCGGCGCGCCTGGAGCAGCGAGAGCAGTGACAGCAGGCGTACGGAGGTCTTCTGCATGGTCCCCATAGTGGCGCGAGAAGCGGCCACAACCTGTCCGCTTCACCTGTGAGTGTGGTCAACGGCGCGGGACGCAGGAACGCCCGCAGCAGGAATCGAGCGACAAGGAGTCGATCATGTCCGTTGAGGCCGTGACCCACCTGAACTTCCGAGGCGACGCCCGCGCGGCACTCGCGTTCTACCAGTCCGTGTTCGAAGGAGACCTGGCCGTTGTCACCTACAAGGACGCCGGAGCCGTCCAGGACCCGTGCGAGGCAGATCAGGTGATGTGGGGTCAGGTCGTCGCGGGGGACGGATTTCGGGTGATGGCCTACGACGTGCCCTCGCGCCTTCCGTGGAACCGAGGTGAGAACGCGTTCTTCGTCTCGCTCCGCGGCGCGAAGGCCGACGAGGTCACCGCGTACTGGGAGAGGCTCTGCGACGGCGCGACCGTCCTGCAGCCGCTGGAGCCGGCGCAGTGGGCGCTCCTCTACGGAATGCTGACGGATCGCTTCGGCGTCACTTGGGTCGTGGACGTCGTCGGCGAGTACCACGCGTCCTGACCCACTGGGTCCGGGGCGGGCACCCGCCCCGGACCTCGCCCGGTACACGTGATTCGACGACGAGGAGGAGGCACCAGTGCGGATGAGCGAGCCGGAGCGCAACGCGGTCCAGGACGACCCGTTGCCCGGATTCCACGGTGTCCGGCCGGGCGTGCGACCCTCTGCCCCACTCCCGGGCCCAGGAGTTCGCCGCAGCAGGTCCTCGATGACCGTTCTGGACACCCGGGCACTCAACCGCGCGACGCTCGCCCGGCAACTGCTGCTCGACCGCGCGGACCTGCCGGCCCTCAACGCCGTCACGCACCTGTGCGGCCTGCAGGCACAGGAACCGCAGGAGCCGTTCGTCGGACTCTGGTCGCGGCTGCGCGCCTTCGACCCGACGGTCCTGTCGGACCTGCTGACCGGCAGGCACGTCGTGCGGACGCACCTCATGCGCCGCACCGTCCACCTCGTCACCGCCGCCGACGCCCTGGCCTGGCGGGCCCGTCACGACACCATGCTGCGTCAACGGGTCCTGGGAACCTACCGCCGCGAACTGCACGGGGTGGACCTCGACGAACTCGCCACTGCGGGACGGGCGCTGATGGCCGACGGCGAGCCCCGCTCGATGCCCGAGCTTGCGCGGGCACTCGCCCCGCGCTGGCCCGGACCCGGACCACGGGCCCTGGGGGAGATGCTGGTCGCCGCCCTCGTCCCGATGGCGCAACTCCCGCCGCGCGGGCTCTGGCGCCAGCGGGCGGGAGTGCGCAACGCCCTGCTCTCCTCCTGGCTGGACCGCGAGATCGACCCGCCGACGGCCCCGGGCTGCGCCGACCCGGTGGGCCAGCTGCTGGTTCGCCGCTACCTGGCCGCGTTCGGCCCCGCCGCCTCCGCCGACCTGCGCGCCTGGTGCGGCCTGGCCGGACTGCCCACCGCGGTCACCGCACTGCGCCAGGAACTCGTCGCCTTCCGCGACGAGCGGGGCAGAGAACTGCTCGACCTGCCCGACGCCCCGCGCCCCGACCCCGACACACCCGCTCCCGTGCGCTTCCTTCCCGCGTTCGACAACGCGATCCTCGGCTACCACGACCGCAACCGGATCATCGACGACGCCCACCGCGGCCTGTCCGTCGCCGCCGAACGCATGGTGCTGGTCGACGGCCGGGTCGCCGCAACCTGGAACGTCACAGCGGACACCGTGATCGTCACCCCGCTGCGCCGCCTGTCCCGGGCCGAGCACGCCGACGTCGCCGAACAAGGCTGTGAGCTGGCGGGATTCCTCTCCGACGGCGAAAGCCACCGCGCCCAGATCGCTGCCGCTCCCTGATGAGGGACGCGCCGCGTGCCGCAGCGCGTCGAGCTCGGGTCCGGCACGCACTGGACCTGGACATTGACGTTCGCCCGTCGGCCCTGCATTGAAGCTTCGCGGCGGCCCGGAGGGCCCGTCCCGTCAGCCCACACACAAAGCGCCGTGCCAGGGCGATACGGTGACCTCGTGCGACGGGGAGGCCCAGTAGGGGGAAGGGGTTGCCTTGATCGACGGACCCGATGAGAGCAGTCAACGAGACCCCGAGCCGCGACCGGACCTGGCGCGACGCTCGGCGCCGTTTCTGAGTTCTTGGCCGTCTGACGGGTCGGGCCGGGTCGGTCTTGCCCCCCGCAACGCACTCTCCGCTCCCCGGTGGCTCATGTTCCAGTCACATTCGGGAAGAACTACCCCTGAAAGGACGTACCTTGGCAGCTCCATGGGAGGCTCTCATATCCACTGCCGGCGGAGCCGCCGCGACGGTCCTCGGCATTCTCGTCGGCACCCTGGTCGGCCGACGTAGCGAAGAGCGGAAGTGGATACGCGACCGGAAGGTCGCGGCATACGAGCGGTTTCTTCAAAGCTTCACGGCGGTGGAGATGGGTATGCGTGACGCCTACTGGGAGGAGCGGGAGCCAGAGGGGGTCGACTGGGAGGAGTGGAACGCCGCGCTCGTGTCCGTCAGTCTGGTGGCCGACTCCGGCACCGGCGCAAGGGCCCTCGAACTATCCTTGATCATCGGGGAGTTCAGTGCGTTCCCGTTCGGAGAGCCGAAGGACATGGAGTTGCTGCGCCAGATCCTTCAGAGGCTCGACGCCGCACAGCGGCAGTTCGTTCACGCTGCCAGGCGATCACTGCACCCCGCGGAGAAGCAACCCGTCCCCTGGCGCCTGGGAGGGCCGCCACCGTGGTCCGAACTTGAGCTGATGCATCAGCGGGACAACGAGCTCGGCCGCATCATCCCCGGATGACATCGAGGGCCGAACTGGCTGAAGCCTCGCCGTCTCTCCTTCGGGGCCCGGCGCTTCGTGCGCGGGGCGCGGTGCCGTGGGATGTCCGGCTGCTCCTGGGCGGGCAGCCGGCGGAAGGCGGCGATGGTCACGGCGTCTCGTCCAGTGGGGAGGTCGGGGCGCCTGCGGAGCGCGATGCGTTGCTGGCGGGTCTTGCCGCCGCGCACGCCGTAGTCATTGTCGGCGGGCAGGGTGGGGGCGTCGGCGAGGCATTCGGCGCGGACCGGGCAACCGAGGCACCGGCCGGTGTTGGCGTTCTGCTGGCCGCTGGCGGTCTTGGCGTGGTGACGCTGCAGCACGGCACGATCAGGCGGGAGCCCTGGCGGCTGCTCACCAGCCTGACCGATCCCGAGCTCTATCCGGCGAGCCGGCTCGTGGCCCGGTATCACGAGCGTTGGCAGGCGGAGACCGCCTACGCGAGCTTGAAGGCCGCCCTGCTGGACGGTCGGGTCCTGCGTTCCGGGCACCCTGCGGACCTGGAGCAGGAGGCCTGGGGCTTGCCGGCCGTCTACCAGGCGTTGATCCGCACCGCCGCGGATGCCGCGTCCGACCGGCCGGGCCTGGACATGGATCGGCTCAGCTTCACCGTCGCCCTCCATGCGGCGCGCCACCAGGTCACCACCGCCACAGACGTGCTGCCTGACGGACCAGCCCGTCTGGTCGGCGCGATCGGCCACGCGCTGCTGGACAACCTCCTACCCGCACGCCGACGTGAACGGCTCAAGGCCCGCAGCCTCAAGAGCGCCAGCAAGTACGTCAAGAACACCGGAAAACACCCGGAATCAGTGCAGAAGTACACCCTCCGCGCCGAGATATCCGCCGCTGCGCCGCAGGAACAGCTCGCGCCCGGCCGACAACTGCCAGGCCGTGAACCAGTGACGTCCCGCGTCCCGCGTCTTCTGGACCAGGGCGTGCCCGGACACCACCCGGTAGCAGTGCTCAGGTGCTCCCGGCACGCAGTCCTCGGTGCGGAGTGACAGCCCGGGCATCCTGGAGGGGTCCGTCGGCGTCGGGAAGGCATGCGAGACCTGCCAGTGGAGGCCGTCGTCCCACGCCACCAAGATCTGGCCGGTGTCCCCCGTCCCGGGACCGCCGAACTCCAGTACCACGACGCTGCCCTGCCCGGTACCCACCACCGCGTCGCTGAAAGGCCGCCAGTACCCGCACCCGGCCACCGTGACCAGCCCCGGCAGCGAACCAAGCACCCCGACCAACCGCCTCCGCAGCTTCCGCCCGGTGACCCACCCCTGCGCCATGCTCCCCAACTGTCAGTGACCGTAATCACGACCAGGGCACAGGGCGGCTTCAATCGACAGACCATCGAGTCGAACGCCGTCGCTGCACCGCGCCCAACGCAATGCCCGGGCTGAGGGACCTTGACGCTGGCCGTGTGCACCGACCTGACCCTGGTCGCCCTGGTCGGGGACCGGCTCCGAGCCTTCGAAGACCGCTGCAACGCCACGGCGCAGCCATTCCAGTGGAAGTTCATCAAGCCGGTGAACCTATCTGGACACGGCGCCAGTGACCCGGCATCCGGCCCCGGCACCGTCCACCCGGGTGATGCGGGGCGTTGGTGCCCGTGTTCGAGAAGTTGCTCGCAAAGCTCTTAGCAGCAAGGTAGGTTGGCGGCGCCCCGGCCAGGGACGGGGGATCGATGGGACCTCCCGGGGAGCGCCATGCCGCCGTACACGCACTTCCGCATGCTGGCCTACGAGGTGCCGACGCTCGCCTGGAACCCGGACTGGGACTGTCTCATCTCGGCGTGGGACCCGGGGGCGCGGTCCCCGAAGGTCCCCGGCATACCCGTACCCGAACCTGCCCCCGGGCCGCCCAAGGAGACGCCCGGTGGGTACCTCTCCGACTCGGAAGCGGGCCTCCCCGAAGATGGTCAGAAGGGTCCGTCAAAGCGGATCAAGCCCAGGGAGTCCTTGATCTGCCTGGCCTACTTCGCCGCGGGCAACAGCGAGGCTGCCAGCAGCGGCACTCCCCCGCCCCGCGCAGGGACTTCCCCGAGACCGCGCCCTGGCACGGACCGGAACCGGAGACCGACCGAACGGCGAGCGCCCCGGTGCCCGCGAACCGGACATCAACGGGCATCAGGGCGTGGCGTTGTCAGGCGCGGATCATAGCCTTGAGGTCGTGCAGCGTCAGCTGGTGCGTGCCGCGGTCGGCTGCCTTGCTCTGGGCTTGGCCGGGGGTGAGCCGGTGGGGGCTCATTGGTTCAGGGGCGAGTCGGTGTCCAGGCTGTGCCGTTGTAGAGGTATCCGGGGTCGCCCTTGAGGCCGACGGTGTGGAAGGGCCGGCCGTGGTCGTCGATGCGGAGGCTGCCTTGGCGGTCGCCGCTGCTCCACAGCAGTTCCAGGTACCAGGTGACGTCCTGGCCGAAGGTGCTCGCGTCCACGTCCAGGACCTCGGGGTCACCGGTGGAGACCTGGTAGGGGAAGTTGGTGAGCGTCGGCTTGTCGCTGGATCCGACCGTCCCCGGGACGGGCTTGGTGCGCGGCGCCACCTGATCGAGGTCCACGGCGAAGGCCGCCGGTTCGAGGGGGCCGCCGCAACCGGAGAAGGGTTCGTAGGCGAGGCCACGGGGAGCGGGTTTGCTGGTGACGACGTGGACGTAGAGGGCGTGGAGGACGACCTGCTGGCCCGGCAGGCTCTGCGCAGTGAGTTGCAACCGCAGATGCCCGGCCGGGATCGCATCCAGTTCGGCGGCCCAGGCGTTCGTCTGGTCCAGCGGCGGCGGTTGGGGGACCTTGTCGGGCTGCCGCATCGTCAGGTACCACTGGCCGCACTGCGTGCCCCAGTTGTCGGTGAGGACGGTGACCTGGACGGGCGCTGTCGTGGTGGCGGCGCCTGGATCCTGGGACGCTGACGCTGACGCGGAAGCCGTGCCGGTGCCGGTGCCGGTGGGCGTGGCGGTAGTCGAGGTGGATGGGGTGGCGGAACCCGGCAGCACAGTGGTTCCCGTCGTCGTGGGACCCGCGTTGATCACGGAAGCGCCGGTCCTGTGCGTGTCGGTGGCACCGCGCAGCGTGAGCGGGAGTACCGCAACGGCGGCGATCACGCTGGCCGCGCCGAGGAGCAGTACGGGCCGTCTGGCCCGGACCGCCACCCTGGGCGGCGTATCGGACTCCGTGGGCCTGGGAGCAGGGGTGATCGGCTCTGGGGCGGCCGGCTCCAACTCGACACCCTGCTGCGGCTCCGGGCAGTCCGTCCCGCGGCGTGAGGAGTCCGCCAGCAGCCAAAGGCGATGCAGCGCCACCAATTCCTGTGGCGTCGCGCCGCACAGGCGCGCCAGGCGCTCGACGGGGGCGTACTCGGTAGGGACGGCCGCACCGTTGCAGTAGCGGTGCAGGGTCGAGGTGCTCAGGTGCAGCCGCGTGGCGAGCTGGCCGTAGCTGCGTCCCGAACGTTCCTTCAGTTCCCCCAGCGCCGTGGCGAATTCTTCGACATGCGTGGCCATTCCAACTTCCCCCCTCGTTCCGCCCGCCGTTCCAGGCGTGGCCATCATCACAGCTCAGAGCGCCGAAATCGTTCCAGCGTCCCGGACTGTGGCGAACCTGTGGCATCTGGCACGGCACCCGCCCCACCGTGGTTGCACGTCACAGCAGCGATCACCGAACGGCGCTGCCTGGCGACGGGGGCGCTGCCGCGCTACGCGATCACCCAGGTCAGCACCCTCCAGGTCGGACCGTCAGCAAGCCACTGACCCTGACACCTGCTCCTGCTTGGACACACCCGTCCAGGCACCACGAACGGAGACCACCGCGTGCCCCTCACCTCACACCGATCTGGCCTCAGCCCCGCCCGGCGATCGCCGGCGAGCCGCACCCTGCGCGCCGCACTGCTGCTCACCGCCACTGCCCTCGTCCCGCTGGCGCCGAGCACCCCGGCCGCTGCGGACGTGCCCCGGCCGGTGCCGCAGCCAGGGCCGACGGCGGCCTTCGAAACCCTCGGTTCGAGTTCGCAGCCCGACTGGATGTCCCGCGTCCCGGACCACACCTGGCTCGCGGCCATGTCGATCCCCGGGACCCACGAGAGCCTGGCCATCCACGGCGGAGATCCCGTCCAGGCCCAGGAGGACTTCGGCGACAACGCGCAGACCCTCACCGCTCAGTACCAGGGCGGAATCCGCGCGGTCGACATCCGTGTGCGGGTCAACGGTGGCAAGTTCGACATCTTCCACGGGTCGTACCCCCAGAACGCGAACTTCGACGACGTCCTGACCAAGACCCAGGCGTTCCTTGCCGCCCACCCGGGCGAGACGGTCCTGATGCGCCTGCACTCCGAGTGCACCGGCGCGGCCTTCGATTGCATCGACGACCCCGGAACCACCGACGCAAGCCGCCAGGCCATCTTTCGGCAGTACGTCAGCCGGTACCCGGGCCTGTTCTACGGTCCGTCGGTGACCAGCACGACGACCGTGCCGCAGCTCGGCCAGGTCCGCGGGAAGATCGTCCTGCTCGGGTTCGAGAGCCCGTACGGTGGCAACTACACCGGCTTCGGCGTCAACGGGTACAACGACAACAAGGAGGACGCCTACACGACCGTCGAACCCGGCCTGAAGTGGTCGCTGGTCAAGGCCAATCTGGACAAGGCTGCCGCCGACCCCACCGGCAGCGTGTTCATGACCTACAGCAGTGCGAACGGCTGGGGCACAGCCGATGCCCGCGGCCCCGTCGACGTCGCCGGCGGCTACGTGCTCTGGCCCACCACGGTCGAAGGCGTCAACCAGTACCTGACGGACTACCTCGACCAAGGCGGCGACGCCGGGGCCCACATCGGGATCGTCATGATGGACTTCCCCGGCTGGAAGGCGATCGCGGACATCATCGCCCGCAACCCGACCTACCGGCCGGCAGGCCCGGCGATCTGGCGGGTCGACTCCAACAGGACGTACGTCAACAGCCTGTACGGGCGGTGCCTGAGCCGCGGATCCGCGCTCGACAGCGCCGGGACCGGCGGCCTGGTCATCGATCGCGCCTGCCAGAACCCGGTGCCCAGCAGCGAGCAGTGGACGGCCACCAACCCGTCGGCCTCCTTCGACGGCAAGGGCTACTTCTGGATCAAGTCCGGCGACGGCAAGTGCCTCACCGTCCCCTACAACAACGGCGTGACGCCACCGGCCGGCACCCAGCTGCTGTGGTGGCCGTGCGAGACGCGCTGGTTCTCCGGCAACCAGATGTGGAACGTCCTGCCCACCCAGCTCAAGGACGGTTCGGCGTACGCGTTCGCCGACCAGTGGACCGGCTTGTGCGTGACCATGGACCCGGCCACCTCCACGCAGTCCACCGGCAGGGTGACCCAGGACGCCTGCCCACAGTGAGGTCCGGCGCTCACCTGAGACCGTCCCCGGGGCTTCCCGCAGGGTGATCCAGGACAAGGGGGGCGGATTTCGTGAACCACCCCTCCACCTCCCCCGGATCGGCCAGGTCTCCTGGGCCGCCCCGGTCAGTTGCCTCGACGGCAGGGGCCGTGGGATCGCCCACTGTGTCCTGGCTCGCCGGGGGACTCGCTGGCAGCAGAGCGTAGGAGAACCAGGTCGACTCGAGCGCTGCGAGCGGTCGCCAACGGCGGGCGAGGAGCGCGGTGATCTCGCTCTCGTCGATCCCGCGGGGTCCGATACCGCGTCGTCGGCGCGGCGCGGCGCGCACCAGGAGGACGGCCCCTGGTGCGGCAAGGGTGCTGACCGTGGTGGCCCAACCCGTCCTGCGTCCCACCGGGACCCCGTGCAGGCAGCCGTTGTCGAGCAGGAGTGAGGTGGCACCGGCGAGCCGGCCGTCGGGGTCGACCGCACCGGGTTCGGTCACGTCCGCGACACGCCAGACGACGTGGCCCTGCGCATGGCTGCGGCGGGCAGTGGCGATGGCCTCGGGTGCGTAGTCGACGGCCGTGACCGACCAGCCGTGCGCGGCGAGGTAGTGGGCCTGGCGGCCGGTGCCGCAGCCGAGGTCGATCGCCTGGGCGGGTGGCAGCGCTGTCGGGCCCTCGACGATGTCGACGAGAGGGGCCGGCGCTCCTGGTTGGTCCCAGGGAACGATGCCCAGCCGGTAGAGCGCGCGGTAGGTGCGGCGCATGGGGGACTCCTCGGCTGTGGTCAGCGGTTGGCCGGCAGTCGGCGCGGGTGGAACCACACGAGCGCGCCGATGAAGAGCGCGGGCGCGAACGCGGCGGTGCTGACCTGGCTCAGGCTCAGGTCTCCGCCGGCCAGGTAGGCGAGCGTGGCGATCCAGTCGATGGCCTGGATGACGATCATCGTGTCGATCCAGCCGACCGCCAGGCGCGGTGCCCGCGCCGCGGTGAACATGCCGTAGGCGTAGCCGAGGAAGCGGCCGGCCATCATCGCGAACAGCCAGTTCGCCCACGAGGGTGCTGCGGGGCGCAGGCCCAGCGCCTCGGCGCCTGCCACGGGTGCCAGCAGGAACAGTGCTCCCAGGACCAGCTGGAAGACTCCGACGGTGACAAGGGTGATGCGTAGTGCTCGCACGGGTGGTGCTCCGTTCAGCAGGTGGACGATGCCGTGACGGTAGGCGAGCACCAGGGTCGATTGTCAAAGAGTGAACTAGTATCCGTCATTGAACTATTGGGTCCGAGCAGGGAGATGTCATGGATGAGGAGTGCGCCGACGGCGGCTGCCCGGTGGCCCGGGCCGTGGAGATCCTCGACGGCAGGTGGACGATGCTTGTGATTCGTGACCTGCTCGGCGGCACCAAGCGCTTCACGGAGCTGCGGACCTCGCTCGTCGGCATCAGCCCCAAGACCCTCACCGACCGGTTGCGCTCCCTGGAGGAGCACGGGCTGGTCCTGCGCGTCATCCACGCGGAGGTCCCCCCACGCGTGGAGTACACGCTGACCGACACAGGCCTCAGCCTCGAGCCCGCGATTCGCGCGCTGGGCGCCTGGGGCGCAACGATGACTCCAGCACCCGCAGGAACACCCGAAGCCGGCGTCAGCCGGCCGCTCGGACTGCCCTCGCACGCTGGTCGCCGTGGCCGATCCGCCATGGAACCGTCAGCAGAACCAGCCACCTGATCGAACGCCACCCGATCCACACGGCCGACTGCGCCGGACCGACTGGTGCTGCCTCCACCCCGCTCGGCCGAGCTTGCCGCTTATGGTCCAGCGACCATTCGGGCCATTCTGACCATAAGCGACAATCTCATCGGCAGCCCCGTCTGTGTCCGCGTCGGGGCTCTTGGTCGGTGTTACTGGTTGCAGGGGGCGTTGGTGGGAGGCTCGGGAGAGGTGTTGGTGATGACGAGGGTGTTCTGGCCGCCCGTGTTGTCCCGGGCGTTGGAGAGGTTGTGGCCTGGGACGGTGTAGGTGTATCCGCCGATGGTGAACTTCCAGTAGCCGATGGTCTCCATGACCAGGGGGGCTTCCTCGATCCAGCCGAACTGTCCGGGCGGAACCTCGATGTCCACCGTCCGCGAGGTCTCGTCGTCGTCGACCCAGCTGTGATCGACCGAGAAAGAGGCGCCGAGGCCGAGGAACTCGAAGGGGTCGATGGACACCTCACCGCCGACCGACCAATCCGAGCCGATCACGTGCTTCCACTCGGCGCCCAGCGTGGCGGTGCTGGAGGGGCTGTTGTTGTAGAGGACGTCGCCGAACACGCAGGCGGGTGCGTTGTAGGGGACCGGGGTGCTGGTGTCCTGGAAGACGCAGTTGGACGTCTTGTGGCCGGCGCAGGCGGCGGCGGCGTGTTCGAGCGCGAGGTTCAGGATGCCGGTGGCGGTGGCGCCGTCTCCACCCAGGTGCCAGACCTGCTTGTGGTTCGGGTTGCCGTCGCCGCAGGGGAATGTGTGGATGACCCAGGGAGCGCTGAGCTCGGAGTCCAGGGTCGCTGTGAGGCAGAGCGTCGCGCCGGCCTTGTGGATGCGGTAGCCCGTGGGCTTCCCGGTGTTGTCGGTGGTCGCAGGTTCGAGGTACCACGTCGTCACCGCGGACGCGCCGCAGGGGTATACGCCCACCTCCGAATCCACGTTGGCGATACACCCGAGGGTGAGGTGGTTGAGGATGGTGAAGGTGCCGTTGGTCGCGCCCGGAACGGGTTGGAGGGCCCACTTCTGGCTTGTTGATTGCGGGTCGGGAGTCTCACGGTTGACGGGCTCGAACGTGGTGCCGGGGATGGTGTCGAGGTTTTGATTCAGGTCGGGGAGATGGATCCTGAGGCAGTCCGGTACCCCGGCGCCCGCGCAGTGGTCGGTTGAGATCGGGGCCGGTGCGCTCCAGTCGAGCCAGGTGCCCGCCGTCGAGCGGGGGGTGCCGGCGGCGAGCTGGTCGATCGCGTACATCGTGGCGGAGGCTTCATCGACGGCGATGACCGTGAAGGCGCCTGCGGCGGTGCGGGTGACGGTCAGGGCCGTGGCCGACACCCCGGGGCGCCGGGGCCAGCCCCCGTCCCAGATGCCGGTGGCGTCGTGGCCCGGGATGAGGGTTTGGACCTGGGAGCGGTGGACCACGGTGTGGTTGGCGTCGAGGCCGAAGACCGACAGGCGCCCGTCGCTGGCCGCGGCGACCACGGGCGGCGAAGTGAGGGCCAGGCCCAGGTCGAAGGAGTGGGCGGTGTCCCAGGTACCGGCGGGGCTGGCCGCGGTGCCGGGCTGGGACTGGGCGACGGTCCACGGGTGGTGGTCACTGCGGTTGGCGAAGGCCTGCAACAGGGTGCCGTTGCCGCGCGCGGCCGTCTGCCCGGTGTTGGTCCGGTAGGTGTTGGCCACCAGTTTGGGGTTGCTGATGAAGCCGTCGCCCAGATCGCTCCAGGGTGCCCAGTTGCCGACGGGCAGCTGGGTCTGCTGGGTGCCGGGCTGCTTCTGACCGGTCGTTTCCAGGTGACCGTCACCGGTGCGGGCCGCCAGCGCGATGCGACCGGAAGCGGTGACGACGGCTGCGGGGTCACCGGCCCACGGCCCGCCGCCCAGCTTCTCCCACGCGCTCCAGCCCCCGTCGTTGGGTGCCTTCTGGGCGCAATGCCACAGGGCGTCGTCCGCGCCGCGCACGAACAGCTCCAGACGGCCGTCCGAGTTCCTTTGGACCTGGCCGCTGGCACGAGTGGTGGCGGCGGTGTTGTTGTCGGCCACCACGACCGGCGTTCCGGCCGCCGTGGTGCCGGGCGGAGTCCCCATGTCGCTCCAGGCGCCCCAGCCCGACGCCCCCTGCGGCTGGAACCAGACGTGACCGGAGGCACGGGTGGCGAAGACCTCCAGCCCGCCGTCCAGCCTGTGCCCGACGGCCGCGTTGCCCGTGGTCTTTCCGCCGGTGTCGATCCACGCGCCCCATTGGGCGGTGGCGTGGTTGCGCTCGCGCCGCAGCAGGCTGTCTGCGGGAGTGCGGGCGAACACCATCGTGGTGCCGTCCTCGGCCATGGTCACGACCGGCGCCCCGGCCGTGGCCGGGGTCTGCACCGCTTTCCGGGGCTCCCGCGCCTGTGCCGCGGGCGTGACCGCGGCCGGCAGCAGTCCGGCCGTGGCAAGTGCGGCGACGAGCACCAGGTGCAGAGCCCGCCTGCGCGGGCGGGCCGAACGTCGGCGGGAGCGGATTGGGACACTTGGGAATCTGTGCATGAGCAGACCTCCGGGGACAAGGGGACGAGACGCCTGTGCAGGACACGCAAGCGGGCCGGCGGCCGGTACAACCGGAGCGGGGAACGCGCCCTCGGGAGTGTGGCTAGCGGCCGGACACAATGGCGGCGGGCGCGGATATGCACCGGCCACCGGTGATGCTCCGGTGGCCGAGGACCCTCGCGCCTTGGCGGGTCGGCTGCCCGGTGGCGGCCGCGCGGCCCCAATCACCGCTCCAAGGGGCGATCCGGTCTCGAACGCAACGAGGAGGGCACCCCTGGCCAGGCGTGGCCTGCGCCGTTCGGCCCCGTGGACGCGCCGGTGTCACAGCATTTGGAAAATCTACTGACACCTCATCAAGGGCCATATTTACACAAACTATCCGTTTGCGACTCAAAGTCAACGAACGACCCGGACTTCTCGCCGCTCCCCCACAGGTGGACCGGCAGACTTTCAACAGGCCACCGAAATCCAGCATCGGGCGTACCGGGAGCCGTCTCCACCTCAACGACCGGGACATCCGACCTGGCCGGCGGCGCGGACCGGGCCTTCAACCACTGCGCCGTCCTGATCAAGGCGACCTACGGCGGACGATCCCCGGCGTCAACGCGACCACCTTCGCCGACGCCGGACACACCAAGCACCCGGCCGGCGTGACAATCCAGGCCGACGACAAGGCCACCAGATGGCAGGTTGTCGCAACCTCAGCCCCGGGCGACCGCTTCGAGCGGCCCGAGGCCGAACCCGTCCCCGGTGCCAAGCCCGCTGCTCCCGGACAGGCCGACGCCCAGCCGGGAACCCCCGCACGCCTCGAGGCCGCACTCGCCGCCGCTCTCCTCGCGGCGACCCCGGCGAGATCGCAGCCGCCGACCCGTACTCGCTCCGCACCGAACCGCCGACGCCGCCTCCCGACTGCTCAGATGGTCCCGCGGAGCTTCGCCAGCGCCTCGTTGAGCAGGATCTCGCCCTCCTCCTGGCTGCGACGCTGACGGACGTAGCCCATGTGCGTCATGTAGGGGGCATGGCCCTCTGCCATCGGCACGGAGTTGGGATCGGAACCGGCGGGCAGCCCGCACCGCGGGCAGTCCCATGTCTGCGGGACCACGGCCTCGATCGCGAAGCTGAGCTGTGTGTGGTGCCCGCCGCCGCACCAGAACGAGACCGTGGTGCGCGGGGCGAGGTCACCGCGCTCCGGCTCCCCCATCGGTCCGGACCCGATCCGCGCGCCCCTGATGCCAGAACGTCCCTGTGCCACGCTGCTCTCCCTTTGGCCGTGATGAGTCCACGCCTCGGATGTGCATGGGGACGCTCAGCGTAAGGCACCTCACCAGGGCATCAGCGCCCCGGCCTCGTCCCGAGCGGTCAACTCGGGCCGCCTGGGTCGGTCGGCTCCGACCGGCCTGGAGCGGGCTGTCCCCATCCTGTCTCTCTTCGCGGGCCGGGTGCCGCGTGGCCGGACAGTGTCCGGCCCGGCACCACGCCGAACCGTCAGGCCTGCCAGCCCCGAAACCTGACATGTACTCAAATAGAGACAGGAAGTCACATTCAGGAAGGGGCGACGCGATGTCGCGGACGGTCTACGAGGGTTCTCCCACCAGGGAGAAGATCACAGTGCTGAGCCTGGAAGAGGTCAACAAGGTCACCGCCGAAAAGGTCCTGGTGATCGTCGTCCGTGAGGGCATGGCGAGGATCAACACTCCGGGCGGCTACGAGCAGTACGACAAGGGCGAGCTCTACCCCCTGAACGCCCTGGGAACGTCCTACCTGCCGGCTCCTTCGGGGGGCAAGCAGATCCCGTTCCGGGCCAGGGAGGAGATGGACCCCCAGGGCGGTGACGTCGACTCAGAGTGCAGTGTCACCCTCAGCGTCGAGTTCTACGTCGACGTGACCGATGCCCAGAACGTGAGGAAGGCCAGCCCGGAGACGGTGACCTTCGCGCCCGGCGAGCGCGTCAAGGGCGTACTCATCGCCAACCCGCAGCGCGCGTTCACCGTGGTGGCGAGGTTGAGCGCGGCGACGGGAGGGTCTGGTGGTATCCGGTGCGGAATCAACGAGCGCCGTGAATGCACCCGGCCGCGGCATCCGGACATCGAGAAGGAGGTCACGGCCATCCTCGACGCGTACAAGGAGCCCGCTCCTGCCCGTGCCCCTCGTCCCGAAGGCCTCTTCGGGCCGGTCGACATCGAGGACGGACTCATGCCGGCCTCCTACGGCCCGATCTACACGGCCGAGTACGCCTACCGGGTGGCGGCCATGCAGGAACCCGGTGGCGGCCGGTACAACCTCCTCTGAAGCGATACCCCGCCGCCCGGCGGAGGTGCAACAGACAGGGCGCTGAGGCCCCGCCGAGACCACCTGAATGCGACGCCGCAGTGACCGCTCCACACCATCCGGCTGGCGCGGGCGCATCGTCCTGGACATGCTGCCCGCAGACGGCGACCTCGAGATCGTCCCGCAGCAGCGCCGGCCGGAGGTGCCTCTGCCGCGGATCGCCCCACCGGAGGTGCTGTTCGACTGTCCGCTCCGGGACGAACACCGAGATGTCCTCGATTCCCTGGCCGCGCTCGGCGGCCCCGCTGACCAGCGCTGCTGAACTCCGGCCGGGCTCAGGAGGCCGACGGACGGCAGCGTATGCTGCACGCCCGGCCACCGGCACTCCCGCCGGCCGGCACGCACAAACGTTGGTGGAGCACATGATCGACACCGGGGTCCTGTTCATCGCAGGCACGGGGACCGCCGCCTGGGCCGCCGCCGGCTGGCAGGGCGTGCGCCAGTGGCAGGCCGAGCGTGGGCACCGCGTCGCGGGAATCGTGATCGGGGTGAGCGCCGCCGCGCGCGGCGGCGCTTCCAGCACCGTCACCTTCGTCGACGACGAGGGCGTTCCGCGCCGAGTGGAGACGAACTTCCGTGCCAGCATCGGGCAGGAGGTCCGACTCGGGTTCCCCGCCGGCCGGCCGCAGCACGCCCGCAGGATCGGCGGAATCGCACCGTGGGGGTTCACCATCATGGGCACCGTGGTCGGCGGCGTGTTCGTCGCGACGGCCACGTGCGTGCTGACCGGAACCGTGCCGCCGTTCCTGACCGGGCGCTGAGCCCTCCGGCAGCCCGGAGCAGCCAGCGCCTGTGCCGCGGCGGTGGGTCCGAGCAGGTCGCACCCCCAGCGGGACCGACCCGCGGCCATCCCCGTCAGCAGTCGCCTCCGGGCGACAGGTCTACGCGAACGTGCCGGGGGTGGCGCCTTCCAGAAGCACTACGGACGCCCCGCACCCCAGGAACCAGTCCCGAAGTCCTTGCGGTTGACCGTGATCGAGCCCTCGAAGCCGAACCGCAGGTCGAACCCTCTCGGCCGCCCGGCCATCTCCCTACGCGCATACCCTCCCCGTGCCAAAGGGAGCACTGGCGCACCCCACCTGGGACGAACCCTCGTGCAGTCCGACCGCGTGTCAGGACGGCCGGGACAGCAGGGGGAAGCCGCCCAGGATCTGCCCCAGCCGCATGACCTGCCGGGGAACGAACTCGGCGACCGTGAGGCCGACGACGTCCGCGACATCCGCGATGTCGGCGACGATCCGCCGCACCTGGACACCGGTCAGGCCGCCCGGCTCGGCGATCAGGCCGAGCCGGACCTCCTCGCCATCGACGGTGTCGACGTCGAAGTGGACGGCGACGCGCGAACAGCCCGTCGCCGCAAGCCAATCGAGCAGCGGCCGCGAGGACCCGCGGAGCGCGTCGGGCGCGAACGCCTGGATGCCCCAGGCCTTCGCGTCCGCGAGATTGTCGTCGAACCAGGAGTGCACACCCACCAGGGCGACGCGCTCCGGAGCAACCGTCGCCGGGAGGAGATCGAGAACGTCGCGGTCCCCGTGGCCGGTGAGCGTGGCGAGCGCCATCGCGTGGAAGCCCGGGTAGGTCCCGCCGGGTGTGAAGAGGTCGGGGTGTGAGTCGATCCAGAGGACAGCCAGGTCCTCGCCGTAGCGGTGGGCCAGCTCCGCGAACGGCGCCACGCTGACGGAGCACTCGCCGCCCAGCGTCGTGATCCGGGACGGCGCGTGCCGGCGGATCAGCTCCAGCGCCCGCGCGAGTTGCTCGATGACGACCGCTTTGGCCGCGACACCGTCCTGCTGCGTCAGGCCCACGTCCGACATCAGGACCGGCACAGCAGCGGTGGGGCCGTCATGCTGAGGCAGTGTCGCCTCCAAGACGGCTGCGCCCACCGCGTAGCCGCGCCGAGCCACGTCCGGCGGGACCTCGGGCACGTAGGCCGCGACAGCAGCGCCGTCGGCGCCCTGCCACTGGGGCCAGACGAGGCGCAGATGCCCCTCGCGGGCTCCGTCACCGTCGGCCGTCGCCCTGTCCGTCGTGGCTGCCATGAAGCGCCCCTTCCCCCGTCCGTCAGGCCACCCCTCACGAAGCTGCCCGTCCCAAGCCTATCGGGGCGGGCAGCTCCGTAAGGGTGCCCGTTCCGTCCACCATGCGACGCAGCAGCGACTTCGCTCCGCCGGCCGACTCCCCCGAGGAGATGACAGTCCGCCTGGCGAGCCCGGGATTCTGCGGCCCGAAAGCCCAAGCGGCTGTAGAGGCGCCCGGCCGCATGAACACAACCGGGACCGGCTCCCGGCGGCAGATGTGATGCCCGATCAGCGCCGATCGCCCAGGAGACCGACCTCACGGGTACCCTTCGGTCCAGCCGTGACGACAGAGACCGGGCCGTTGACGCGCTGCTCGTCGATGCCCGTCGCGCCCAGGCCGTTCCACGGGTCGGGCCGGGCCTGCCAACATTGGCGAAGAGCGGCTTCATGGAAGTTCATGGAGGGGCCCGCAGGTAGAGGGCGTCCTGGCCGCCCACCGCGCCCACCTGGATGCCTTCGGCGGCCTGGTCCGCGCGGTCCTCGCCTCCAGCCCACCACGCACCGGTCCGCCGAGCCGGGGAACGAACCCGTCGCGCCAAGGACGGCACCACCGTGGGCCCGGCACCCTCACGGCAGGGCGGTGCACCTCAGGTGGCGGCGGCGCGTGGCCGACTGGATCGCCGCCCCACCCGGCCCGCACCAGCGCTCATCTGACGACGCGTCCGGGCACCGCGTCCGCCGTGACGCTCCCGGTCAGCCCAGGACCCTCGCCATGATCTTCACGAAGAGGCAGTCCAGGCCGTAGACCAGCAGCACATCCCGACCACGAACACGATCACCACACGCACCCACGTCTGTAGCTGCCCACCGGTCGGCCGACCTTCCGCAGCTCGGCAACGACCCGACGGTGGAACAGGGCCAGCCGGGCGGGCAGAGCACGCACCCGCCCCGCTCCGCCCCCCTTCTTCTCCCGCCCCGCGAGGTACAAGTCGCCGCGCAGTCCGCATCCGGTGCCCCGGCCGCTCATCCGGGCCGGCCGGGCATCCCGCGTCATGGTGTGGGCTTGGGTTCCGGACCGTCACTGATGACGATGTTGACCTTGGTCCCCTGGGGTCGGAAGTCCGGGCCCGGCAGGGGTGTCTGATCCAGCACGAAGCCCTCGGGCACGACGGCGTCGAAGTCGTGCGTGACCGTTCCGACCGCACAGCCACTGCCACGGATCGCTGCGATCGCCGCGCCCTCGGAAGCGGGTGCCTCACCGAACTCCAGAGGGAAGCCGAGCAGGTGGGGCACGAAACAGGCCTGGTACCAGCCCGGGCCGGTCATGACCCGGTACTGGCGCACCAGCCACTGGGCGTACTCGTCGCAGACGCTGTTCTTCTTGCGCAGCGCCGCCGTGTAGCACGGCAGCAGGGAGTCGAACCGGTCGTAGCGGTAGAACGCGGCTTCCTTCTGCGCGAGCGCAGCACCGCTGACGTTGACCGGGCGTAGCGAGATGTTGTAGTCGAGGTAGCCGACCAGTTGGTGGGGTGCCTTGTAGGCGTCGCTGGCGGCGTGGGCCAGGTCCGCCGAAAGGGTGTGGTCGGCGTGGTCGAAGCCAAGGGTGAAGTCCTGGGCGACGTAGTCCTGGGTCCGGATCACGCAGGGGTGGGCCTGCTCGACGAGCCCGGTGACCGTGGCCAGCAGCCCGGCCTTGGAGTAGACGGCGGAGCCGTCGAGGGCGTGGATGGTCCGGATCTGGCCGACGCGCAGCTTGAGCAGGCTCTCCTTGTTGTGGAACCGCGATCCGCTGCCGTCGGGGTTCCCGTCGGGCAGACGCAGGAACACCTCGGAGATCCTCGGATCGGGTACCAGGGTGAACTCCACCACCCGATGCCCGTTCAAGGTGGTGTGGGACTGCCGCCACACGTTCTTGGCGCCGTCCATCAGCGCGTAGGCGGCCCTGCTGCCGGCCTCGCGTGCCATCCAGTACTTCGTCTGCTGGTCGATCCCGCCGCCCACGCGCTCGGCCGCATCACCGGCGGTGACGAAGACCGTGCGGACCTGACGCCGGGAATGGATGTCACCGAGCAGGTCCGGGCTGAGGAACAGCAAGTCGTCGTCCTCGTGCGCGACGATGTTCATCGACCCGCACCTGGCAGAGGCGGCACCGTGGTCATGTCCTGCCGCGTGCCCGCGAGCAGCCGCCGGCACGGAGCCGGCCACGACAAGCGCGAAGGACGCCGCCAGCACGCCGAGCATGCGCCGTGCCTGATCACGCGATCGGGGACGCCTGCGCCGGACAGGGAGGCAACCCCTGGCCCTGGCACGGCCACCGGGCCCGGGCGGCCGCTGGAGCGCGAGTCGCAGTGGGCGGTCCACTGGTGGAGGTACCGACGCACCATCAGTTGCCATCAATTCGCTCCTCGACACAGTCGTGCGACGTTCATCGCCGAGCTACCGGGCCCACTCGGAGCGACAGCGGCGAAGGTACTCTCGGCGGGAATGCCGATATGAACACAACATCAGGTTTTGAGCCGTTCCAGCGAAAAGACAGACCTGAATGGCAGCACCTGCCCGGCGATCAGCTCACGACTCACCCGCCGCAGCACGGGCTTCGGTGGGGAGGCGTGGCGAACGGAGACGTGAGCTCCGGTTGACAGCCCCCGCCCCCACAGTGACGGCGTCATACCCGCCGAGGCTCGGAGCCTTCAGCAGCGCATCGCTGAGGGGACTGCTCGCGGAGCCGGTGCCGTGGAAGTCGAACCCGCTCGCGGCATCGACCAAGTCGGCCTGCCCGTCTGTGAACAGCGCGCCGTCGGCCACCAGGCGCGCCGAGGGGTGGTCGCCGGGCAGAGTGACCGCGGTCCTGGGCAGGAACGGGCGCGTCGCCTCACCGGTGCCGCAGTACAGCCACAAACGACCCACACTGTCGCTGGCAAGCAGGTCGTCGTGCCCGTCTCCGGCCAGGTCACCGGCCGCGACCAGCGTGGTGTAGGCATTCCAGCCGCCGCCCACCTTGATCCGGGGACCGTAGGGGGTGGTGGCACGGCCGGTGCCGGGGTACAGCGTGAGGACTGGGTAACGGGCACGCCTTGCCAGCCGGTGGAGCGACGCGGACGCTCCTAGAGTCGGGCTTGGGCCTGGTTGGCGGTGTCGTGGACCGAGGCGGCGATGGTCGCGAACTCCTTCTTGAGGATCGCGCCGTGGTTGGCGGCGACCTTGACGCTGGTGATGTTCGGGTTCCGGGCGGTCACCGTGTCGAGGCTGGTGCGGATCCGCTCCTGCTCGTCGCCCTTGCTGCCGAACGACGTGCCCGAGGCGACCACGAAGCGGGTCGGGACGGTGATGTTGTCCAGGACCGGGCCGAGCTCGCGTTCCCGGGAGATGCGGCCGAGTTCGATGTTGCTCTCCGCCTGCTCGGCCGCGCTCATCCGCGGGGTCAGACCGGTCGGGCGCAGCAGTGGGGTGAACCAGCCCATACGGCGGAAGAGCGTGCGGATCCGCTCCTCCATCGCGTCGTCCAGCCAGTCGTAGGGGTAGGCACCGTCGACGAGCACCGCGCCGATCGCGCGCTCGGGGTTCCGGCTGGCCCAGTGCGCGGCGACGAACGCCCCGTAGGACCAGCCGACCACCAGGGCGCAGTCGACGCCGCGCGCGGCGAGGACCGCGTCGACGTCGCGGACGGCGGCCTCGAACGAGTAGTCCTTCGAGCGTCCCGAGGTGCGGCCGCGGGCCCGTTCGTCAAAGGTGATGTGCCGCCACTGCTCGGTGCCGAGCTCTGTGATGACGCGTCGCCAGTAGCCCTGGGTGGCGAACTGGCCGTTGCAGTAGACCACCGGGATGCCGGCGCCGCCGGTGTCGGTCACGGCCAGGGCGGTGTCGTCGACCGGGACCATGCCGCTCCACGCCGCTGCGGCTGAAGAAGTGCTGGTGTTGTTCGTCATGGTGTTCCCCTTGGTGTCTCGTGGCAGATCTGTGGTGCGGGACCGGGTGGCCGGCCGGGTCGTGGGCGTTGCGCCGTGGACCTGGCCGGCGGTGATGGTGGTGGTGAGGGCGGCCGTGTTCGCCAAGGTCACAGGCTTCGGGCGGTGATGTCGCCCATACCGGTGGTGGCGCGGATGTCCAGTGCGGCGGTGCCGTCGTTCTTGAGCGCGTTGCTGACGCGGCCGTGACCGGTGCGCGCGTCCAGGGAGGCCGAGGCGCCGGCGGCGGCGCCGACGGTGATGTCGCCCATCTCGGTGCGCAGCACCACCGCGCCCCGGCTCGCCTCACCGATCTTGATGGCGCCGCGGGCGGTGCTGATCTGCCCGGGGCCGCCCAGGCGGCCGACCTCGACGTCGCCGTCGACGGCGGTCAGGCGCAGGCTCGCGGCCTGGTCGAGCCTGATCTGCCGGTAGGCGCCCTCGAAGACGACGTCGCCGAGGCGGCCGACGCCGCGGAACTCGGTGCTGGCGGTGTGCGCGTCGAGGTGGGAGCCGGACGGCACCTGGACGGTGACCTCGACCGACCCGGTCGGGCCGAAGTACTGGTTCTTCGGCTCGGCGGCGCGGATCGTCAGGACCCCGTCGGCGAACTCGACCGCGACCTGCTCGGCGGCCCTCACATCCCGGCCCTTGCCGGGGTTGCTCGGCCGGACCTCGACCGTGGCGTCGGCGCGATCGGCGGCGATGACCTGGATGCGACCGGCGGGGATCTCCACGACGGCGGAGACCGGGGCGGCGGTGGCGAACTTCTGCATCGTTCTCTCCTTGCCTGCGCTGTGTTTCTGACATTGAGAACGCTACGTTGCGTTTGCGTATGCGGCAACAGCTTCACTGCACGCAATCGTTCTTTTTGCAGGTAAACGGCGAGATTTCGTTGCATCGAGCGAGAATCTAACGCAACGAAAGGCACGTCAGACGTTGCATTGATGTGAAGTGAACGCTATCGCGGCGCCCGTCCCGGGACTACGGGACTCGTCCCTCCAGCAGCCAGGCGGTCGTACTGTGTCCAGGATCATGCTCAGAGGACGCCAACCCGCTCGCCGAGTGGTCACCCGGTCCGCCTGGCCGCGAAGAGTCCGGGATCCACACAGTTCCGCGGCCATGACCACCGCGTCGAGGTCACGCCCGATCCCGCCTGCGGACTCGCGCTCCCGCTGATCGCCTACACCGACCCACCCCACCCCCGGTCGGTTCATTCGTCCACGTCGTCGCTGTCGGCCCCGCCAGCGCCGCACCCCGGGACTCAGCCTCTGCGGTGCCTGTCTCGTGGCCGACGGCCTGATCGTCGCCGGTTCCCACGAGCGTTCAGGTGGGCCGCCGGGGCCTCTGACAGATCCGCTGAGGGCGCGGCGCCGATGGCGCTGCCTCGACCGCCGGCTGCGGGGTCGCGATGGCTGGGCGCACGTGCGCCGGTCAACGCAAACCCCCAGGAGCCGCCCCCGGTCTACCAGACCTGCGACGGCCGCGACCGGGCCGCCTACGGCGGCCCGACCAGCCTCGGTACGACGAACGGCCTGACCGCCCTCGCCACCTGACCAACCCGCCCACGCTGCACCCTCACGGCCCGGCCCCGGCACACTCGCCGGCCGGGCCGTTGCGCCTGAATGCGCTCCGTGTCGCCCCATGACAGTTCCATGGCACGACCCAGGGCACCGTTGACGCACCATGCCACCACGCGCTGTGATGCTCTATCAGAACCGCTTGGACCAGGGGAGACACACAGCCCATCGATTGTCATGCCCAGGACATCTCGCACATGAGGCGAGTTCCCCCGGTCCACGCACCGCACATCCCCGAGCACCGTTCGCAAGTCCCGTCGTCCCAGGAGGACCCCCGTGAAGCTCACCCTCCGCTCCGCCATCGGTCTGCTCGCAGCGCCGCTGCCGATCCTCGCCCTCGCCGTGGCCGGACCCGCGCAGGCCGCCAACTCCCCCGCCGCCCTGCAGGGCGACGTCCTCCCCGCGATCGCCCACTCCCAGCGCGTCGGAACGGTCGACGCCCACCAGTCGATAGCCGTGACCCTCAGCCTCGCCGTACGCGACCAGACGGGCCTGACCACCTTCCTGCGGCAGGTCACCAACCCCCACTCCCCGCAGTACCGGCACTACCTGACGGTGCACCAGTTCGCTGACCGCTTCGGCGCCACCGCGCAGACCCTCGCACGGGTCACCGCCTACCTGCGCAGCCAGGGACTCACCGTCCGCCAGGTCAGCGCCAACCGCCTGACCGTGCAGGCCCACGGCACCGCCGCCCAGGTCGAGAAGGCCTTCGGCACCACGCTCGCCGACTACCGCGACGCCTCCGCCCGGCAGGACTTCTACGCCAACACCACCGCACCGGTGCTGCCCACCGCCATCGCTGCCGTCGTCACCGACGTGGCGGGCCTGAACAACTACGCCCACTACCACACGAACCTGGCCCGCAACACGGCCACGCCCGCGTCCGCCTCCCCCAAGGCAACCCACCCGGGCCTGAGTCCGACCCACGCCCGCTCCGCCTACAACGTCGCCTCAGCGATCAGCTCCGGCTACAACGGCCACGGCGTCACCGTCGGCCTGCTGGAGTTCTCCGCCTACACGCAGTCGGACGTGACCACCTACGACAACGGCTACGCGCTGACCCCGCCCGCCCCCGTCGTGCGCGCCGCAGGCGGCGGCACCACCGACACCTCCGGCCAGGACGAGGTCGAGCTGGACATCGAGGTCGTCCAGGCCCTCGCCCCACAGGCCGCGGTCAAGGTCTACGAGGCACCCAACAGCGACGCCGGCGAGCTCGCCGTCTACGCCGCGCTCGTCAGTGACGACGTCCCGGTCATCTCGACCAGCTGGGGCCAGGACGAGGCGGCCGAGACCCCCTCGAACCTCACCGCCGTCGACACCGACCTGCAAGAGGCCGCCGCCCAGGGGCAGTCCGTCTACGCGGCCTCCGGCGACAGCGGCTCCGACGACGCCGGCAACGGCGGCACGTCCGTCGACTTCCCCGCCAGCGACACGTGGGTCTCCGGCACCGGCGGCACCACGCTCTCCCTGAACTCCTCCGGTGCCTGGAGCAAGGAGACCGCCTGGAACGGCAGCGGAGGCGGCGTCTCCTCGAAGTTCGCCACCCCGAGCTTCCAGAGCAAGGTCGACACCAGCGGCTCCCGCTACGTGCCCGACGTCGCCGCCGACGCCAACCCCAGCAGCGGCTGGTCCGTCTACGCGGTGGGTTCCTGGACGGAGTACGGCGGCACCAGCGCGGCCGCACCCAACTGGGCCGCATTCACCGCGATCTACGACAGTGAGGCCGCCGCCAAGGGCAAGCCGTCCTTCGGCTTCGCCAACTCCACCATCTACGCCCTCGCCCTGTCCGCGAACTACAGCAAGGCGTTCCACGACGTCACCAGCGGCAGCAACGGCGCCTACAAGGCCGGCACCGGCTACGACCGCGTGACCGGCTGGGGCACCTACAACGGCGCCAACTTCCTCACCGCCGCACTGGGCTGAGCTGGGGAACCCGGCCGGCTCCGGCGTCCTGCCGGGCCGAGCACGCCGGCCCGACAGGACGCCCGGGCGCCGGGACCCCCGCCCCTGGTGCCCTCCGTCAGATCGACCAACTGATCGGGTGGACGACCTTGGGGTGGAACGTCACACCGACGGCCTCCATCTCCCCGCGCGCGATGACCTGCATCTCCTGCAGGTCGTCCAACTGCGCCGAGTGCTCGACGGAGTCCCAGACGCTGATCTGCGTCATCGAACCGTCCGGCGAGACACCCGCGAAGAAGTGGATGAGGCCCGGCAACTGCTCGACGGCCGGGACGAGGTACTCCGAGGTCCTCGTGTTCGCGGCGTCGACCTCGGCGAAGCGGTTCGGGTCGAAGCGTGCGGGCGAGATGCGGACGTGCGCGCTGACGGGCAACGACTCGGTCATGGTGATCCCCCACCTCGAAGCACGGTATTCGATCTCTCTTTCATAGCGCACTGAGCGCGTCTCGTGCGAGGGCCGAACGGCCGGGGCGTCCCGCATGACCGGCATCACGAATTGTCGGATCATTGCCGTACGTTGGTGCCGACCACGTGCGTCGCCCCGTCTGAGGAGATCCATGGCCGACACCGTCAACTCGCTCGCCTCCCGTGTCCATGAACTGACGGTGGCGAACCTGACCAGTCCGGCGTCCTCGGCCGTCCAGGTCGACACGGGCTTCCACGACGTCATCGCGCGCGCCGCCACGCTCGGCCCGGACGCGGCCTGGCTGGTCGGCGCCGGGCACAGCGGGCTCGCCGCCCTGGCCTTCCTGCACCGTCAGCTCGACCGGGCGCTCTTCCACCTCGACGCCGCCGTCACGGCCGGCTTCAACGACTGCGTCGCCCTCCACGCCGCCGCCCTCCGGCCGCTGCACGAGGACCCCCGGTTCCGCGCGATCTACCAGCGCATGCACATCACCACGGCCGACCTGGACGAACTCCTCTGGATACACCGGGAGATGCACATGATGTCCCAGGACGCCAGGAGGGCCTCCGTCGAGAACATCGGCCGTCGCGACCTCGGGATCTCCCGGCTCCCCCAGGCCCTCATTCCGACCCGCGTGCCGAACACCCCCGGGGTCCTGATCGCCCGGATCGACCTCGCCGCCACCCAGACCGTGCTCCAACGGGCCATCGTGAAAGCGGAGATCAGCCGCGCCGGCGGCAACGCCTCCATCAGCGCCGTCTCCTACAACTGGAACGAACACGGCGCCCGTCGGGACGCCTGGCGCGCCGACGACCTGGAGTCCCAGCGCCGCCAGTCCGCCGCCGCCCGCGCCTTCGTCGAGCGACCTGGCCTCAGCACGCTGATCGCTCCCTGCCCGCCGCTCGGGTCACTCGTCAGTCCGTCCTGAGGTGGTCGAGCAGAGCGATCCGTCGCCGCAGCGATCAGCTCCGGCTACAACGGCCCCGGCGTCACCGTAAGCCTGCTGGAGTTCTCCGCCCGGGCGGCCGACTCGCGCACTTCCAGTTCCTCGAACAGCGAGTCCATCCGCTACCCCTCCTCCACCACCACGGCAGAGACGACGGACCGCGAGCACGGCCCAGGTCAGCGTTCTCGGTGTTCGGCCATCAGTCAGTGATCTTCGCCTGCGAGAACGGACTGCTCAGACCCGGCGAGAAGCTGGTCGATTCCAAGAGCCGGCAGCCTGCGGATGCGTACCTGCGACGGCCGTCCGGACGCCCGGCACCGCCCCGGAGAGTGACGCCGCCCGCCCGGCGGCGTGGCCACGCCGGGCCGGGGATATCCGACCGGGCATGACCAGCACCCTCACGCGCGCCGTCGCCACCACCGCCCTGCTCGGCGCCGTCCTCGCCGCGGCCCCCACGGCCGCGGCGGCCACCCACCCCGCTCCGCGCGCCGCCGCCCCGCACATCCGCGGCCTCGTCCACGGGCTCCTGAGCGACATCACCGGCGGCATCCTCACCCCTGTCCGTGGTTTCTCCGACCACCTCGGGACCTGGTTCGACTCCGCCGCCGGTGGCCTGCTCGGCGGTAGCGGCCTGGACATCAGTGACCTCCTGACCGGCACGTTCTCCCGAGAGGGCACCGCCGTCTAGCGCACGGCCCCGCCTGCGTGTCCCTCAAGTCCGAGCCGCGAAACCGCCGCGGCTCGGCTCGGAGGCGGCGGTGCGCCGAGGGCCCCGCGTCCGTACGGCGACCGGGGTGCCCAGGCCAGGGCGATCGAGCCGGAGCCGGTGTCAACCATGTCCGGGCGACACCGGCCCCGGTCGGGGAGCGCGTCAGATCAGCGCAGGTCCGTGAGGAGCGCGGAAGGTTCGGTCTCCTGCTGCGCCGGGGTCAGCGGCGGGTTCGGTGGTCGATGCCGAAGGTCTCGAGCACCTTGTCCATCTGGGCATCGACAGAAGTCCAGCCGGTGGTGTCCAACGGCTGGAGGGTCTCCTGGTCGGCGTCCCACAGGTCCCGCAGCGACTGGGCGGCGGCGTGGGCGCCCTTCGCGTCGCCGGCCTTGGCGTCGGTGAGCGAGGTGGTTGCCAGCGCCCGCAGCGCGTCGACCTTGGCGGGCGGGAACTTGGCGACGGCCTGGCCGGGAGGCAGCTGGGCCGTCGCGGTTGTGTCGGTCTCCGGCGCCGGGCCGACGTGGGGCTGGGCGTGGCCGTGGTCGGAAGCCATGGCCGGGAGTGGCCACCAACTGGCGGGGATGTCGCGCATGACCAGAGCGCAGTCCAGGGTCGCGCACCCCGACGGGAAGCGGTCCGGGTCGTCGAAGAAGGACGACGCAGCGGAGCGAACTCGGCCGGCTTCCACCTGCCATGCATTGGTCCGCAGTTCCATGCCGTCCAGGTGACGGCCGGAGCTGGTGGCCGAGAAGCCTTTGGCCCCGCTTCGGAAGAAGCGGGAAGCCTCGGCAAGATCGGCGAAGAGCTCGCTGCCTCGCAGCTCGTCGGACAGCTCGACGGTGACATCCACTCGGGTGTCACCATCCCGAGTCGCCAGTGCGACACGCATCTGACCGGGTGTCTCGTGCACCTCGAAGTCGGCTCGGCCGTGTTCGCCGGGGAAGAGGCGACCTCCCGCCCAGACGTTGAGCCGCGAGGCGGTGTCGCGCCGTGGGATGTAGACGCCGGTCTCGACGCCGTCCGGTCCGTCCCACTCGACGGCGATCCGATGTGCCGCGTTCTCGCTGCGCAGTCCGAACGCCCTGGGCGCCCAAGCGGGCCGGACCTGCCCCAGGCGCAGCAGGCAGATGCCCGCGACCGCGTAGTGGTGCACCAGTTGCGGGCGCAGTGGCCTGGGGAGCAGGCGTGCCGCGGCCTCCGGGGCGACTCGGTAGTTCACCAGTAGCCGTCGTTCGACGACGCTGGACAGTCGCGGCTGCCTCATGATGAGCCCTCGCTCTGCGCCCCGGGGCGCCATTTGGTGTGGCGAAGGACGATCTGCTCGGGGCAGACGGCGCTGAGGAACCGACCGATGCAGGTGGCCAGGCGGTCCTCGGCCAGCGCGTAGAGGATCCGGTTGCCTTCCCGTCGCTCGGTGACCAGTCCGGCTCCCTTGAGCACGCCGAGATGTCGAGAGATGGAAGGTGCGCTGATCGCGAACCTGGCCGCGATCTCGCCGGCTGCGAGCTCGCCACCTCTCAGGTCTTCGAGGATCTGGCGCCTCGTCGGATCGGCGAGAGCGCGGAAGGCTCCCGCCTCGTCCTGAGCTTCTGTCATGCCTAGTATTTAGCATCTTAGCTAAGCAGCTAACAAGGGGGCCGTAGCCTCCGGCGGCAGTTGTCACTGATCGCGTCGGCTCCGCCCGCCAACAGAACCCCCGGCCACCGACGTAACCCCCCCCAAAGGACTTCCGGAGCGGACCACTGAACTCACGCATTTGTCAGCCCCGAGAGAGCAACACCGAAGCCTGGGGTCAGCTGCCTGCCCTGGGTTTCCAGCCGCGGATCTCGAGGTGTGTCGACGGCGCGCTCGGTTCAGTCTCTCGGCAGCGTCCTGGGGTATCCGAAGCGGGCGAGCAGGTTCGGGCTTGCGAAGCGGGTGAGCGCCTGGACCTGGTCCCCGCGCAGGGAGAGGACGATGAGGCCGCTGGCCCGCCAGATCGGCGCGTGGGGATCCGGGAGGTAGAGCACCAGCGCGGGCTGAGCGTTGGCCCTGGCCGGCAGGAGCCTGACCTCCTGGCCCCGGTGGGTCTGGACGAGGAAACGGGCGATCTGCCCGGGGCCCCGGTGCTCGGCGGGCTCCGGCGGCATCGTCAGCCTGGCGTCGTCGGTCAACAGGGCCACCAGTTCCTCCAGGTCGAAGCGCTGGAACGCGCTCACGAACCGGTCGACGACGGCGGTCTCGGCCGGTGATTTGGGCATGGGCACCTCGTGCGGGCGCCGGTCGGGCGGGAGTGCGGCGCGGGCCCGGATCAGTGCGCTGTTGACGGCGGCCGGCGTGGCGCCGAGGATGCCCGCGGTCTCGGCCGCGGGGAAGCCGAGCACGTCCCGGAGCACGAGAACGGCCCGCTGCTGGGGCGGCAGCCGTTGCAGGCCCGCCACGAACGACAGCGCGATCGACTCGCGGACGTCGTACCGGGCCTCGGGGTCGGCTGCCAGGTCGTCCAGACTGTCGGGGAAGGGCTCGAGCCACCACGGACCGTCGGACCGCCCCTGCCCGGCCCCGCCCGCACCGTGATCGGGCAGATAGGCCGGCTGCGGGCGGCGGGACTCGCCACGCAGGAAGTTCAGGCAGCGGTTGGTTGCGATCTTGTACAGCCACGCCCGCAAGGAGCGGCCGTCGAACCGGTCGATCGAACGCCATGCGGCCAACAGAGCCTCCTGAAGCACGTCCTCGGCGTCCTGCACGGACCCGAGGATCCGGTAGCAGTGCGCCTGCAACTCGCGACGGTAGGGATCGACAAGTGCACGGAAGGCATCACCGTCGCCCGCCTGGGCGAGGGCGAGGGTCGCCTCGGTCATGGGGTCTCGTCCTTTCACATGGCTGCCTGGACAACCGCTCCCGACAGTGCAACACCGGCGGCGGCCCGGATTCATCGCCGACGCGGAGATGAAACGAGGAGTCGGCCGGTGCTTCACCCGGTGAGGACCGACCAGTGACGACCGGAGGCACCCATGACCTCGATCGACCCCAGGAACGACGTCCACCGCCGGGCGCCCGCGGCACCCGGCGCTGTCCACCGGTGGCGGGCGTTCTCCCTGCTCGCCGTGGCCTACTTCATGACGGCGGTCGACCTGCTGATCGTCAATGTCGCACTTCCGACCATCGGCGTCAGGCTGCACTTCGCGGAGTCGGACCTGCAGTGGGTGGTGACCGCGTACGCGATCACCTTCGGCGGCTTCCTGCTGCTCGGCGGCCGGACCGCCGACCTGCTCGGCCGCCGGCGGATCTTCATGGCCGGGCTGGCGGTGTTCACCGCGTCCTCGCTCGCCTGTGCGCTGGCCACCAGCAGCGCGCTGCTGATCGTGATGCGCGGGATCCAGGGCCTGGGCGCCGCCGCGGTGCTGCCCGCGGCCCTGTCGATCGTGATGCACATGTTCCCCGAGGGCCCCGAACGCAACAAGGCGCTCGGCCTGTGGGGCGCGGTCGGGGCCAGCGGAGCGACCTTCGGTGTGCTGGCCGGCGGCGCGCTCACCCGCTACGTGGGCTGGCCGTACATCTTCTACCTGAACGTCGCCATCGGCGCGGTCGCGCTGCTGCTGGCCGGGCGTGTGGTCCCCGAGAGCCGGCAGTCGGCCGCGCGCCGGCGCTACGACCCGCTCGGCGCCGTCACCGTGACCGGTGCCCTGGTCCTCGCGGTCTACGCGATCTCTCAGGCGCCAACCGTCGGGTGGGCGGCCACCCGGACCTGGGCCCTGCTCGCGGCCGCGACGGCCCTGCTGGTCGCGTTCGTGGTCGTCGAGACCAGGGCGGAGGCGCCCCTGCTGCCGCTGCGGCTGTTCCGGCTGCGGACCCTTGCAGGCTCCAACGCCGTCGGGTTCCTGCTCGGAGCCGGTTTCTACGGCTACATCTTCGTCGGCACCCTGTACATGCAGCAGGTGCTTCGGTACTCCGCGATGACGACAGGTCTGGCCTGGCTGACCGTCGGCCTGACCGGGGTGGTGCTCGCCGGCCCCGCGCAGGTCTTGGTCACCCGTGCGTCGGCGAAACTCGTCATGGCGGTCGGGTTGACCCTCACCGGGACCGGGATCCTGTGGGCGACGCAGGCACCGGTGGGTGGAGCGTTCTGGGCCGATCTCGCCGGCCCGTTCTTCCTGACCGGGACCGTCACCTGGGTGTTCATCCCCGTGTCCATCGGCGCCCTGGCAGGCGTCACCGAGCGCGACGGAGGAGTTGCCTCCGGGCTCGTCGACTCCTCCCAGCAGCTGGGCGGCGCGATCGGGATCGCCGTCGCCTCCACCGTCGCGGCCTCGCGCTCCGCCGGCCTGCTGGGCCACGGCCATGCGGCCGCGGACGCGCTCACGGGCGGATTCCAGCTGGCGCTGTGGGTCTGCGGGCTCGTCTGCCTCAGTGCCGTGCCGATCGCGTTGCTTCTCGTCCGACGCGCCGACATCGCCCAGGTCACAGCCACCACGCAGGACAAGACCCCGACACCCGCCTCAGCGGCTTGACCACGCCCGCCTCTCGCTCGGCGTCGCCGGACAGAACGCCGCCAGCACCCGACGCCACGCCGGCGGCGACACGGACCGAGCCACCTTCCTCGACCAGGCCTCCGCGCAGTGGGCACAACTGGACCCCGCCAGGTACCCGTTCGTCCACGCGGCAGTGACGCAACTGCGCGAGCACGACGACCGCGAACAGTTCGTCGTCGGCGTGGACATCGTCCTGACCGGCATCGCAGCCCTGCAATAGACACCGCGAACCTTCCAAGTCACCAGGTCGGCACGAGACCGCCGTCGATGCGGAAGTCGCTGCCGGCATGTTGGCCGCCCGGTCGCTCGCCAGGACCACCACCAGGTCGGCGATCTCCGAGGGACGGGAGAAGCGGCCCGTCACCGTGGCGGAGGCGGCCTGGGCCGTCACCTCCTGCGGGCGCAGCCCGGCGGCGGAGGAGACGGTGTCGGCGACGCCACCTCCTCCCAGCCACAGATCGGTCTCAACCGGTCCGGGGCTGAAGCTGTTCACCCGGATTCCGCGCGGCCCGAACCCGGGCGCCGCAGCTCCGCGCCCTGATCGCCGCGCGAGCCGCGTCGCCCGAGAGGATCGCGATCAGACGACCGGCTTCCCACCCCTCAGCCTCGGTGGAGCCCGCCGTGCAGAGGGCGTGGGCGGCCGACCAGAGATGCTCGGCGACGTACACGAAGTCCAGCAGCACGTGGACCGTGACCCCGCGTCGACCGTGCTCCGCGGTGATCGGGCCAAGCCGGTGGCAGGCGCCGAGGTATCGCCCGTCAGCCACGCGGCCGCTCAACTACTCGGCTGCGCCGCCACAGGCGGACCGTCCCGTTGCGGGCGCCGCTGGCGAGCGTGGCGCAGTCGGGGGTGATGCCCGCGCCGCTCGCGGGTGGGGTTGAATGACCGGGCGACAGAGCGCGTAGATCCTCACGAGGCCGGGTTCGATGCCGGCCGTCTCGGGATCCGTCTGGGTCGAACTGCCGCAGGTGGCCGACACCTCCGCAGCTCCGGTCGGGCTCCTTGGCCGCGGCTACGCCGGCGCGGGATCGTCTGTCAGACCTACCTGGGATGTTCCCAGCATGGAGATGACAGTGCAGCTGACGATCGACTGCTCCGATCCGCAGAGAATGGTGACGTTCTGGGCCGAGGCCCTGGGCTACGTGCCTGAGCCTCCGCCGGGCGGGCACGCCACGTGGCGTGCTTACTGGGGGGCAGTGGGGGTGCCCGAGGCAGAGTTGCCGGCCGGTGCCGGGGATGTTCCGGAGTCGATCGTCGATCCCGCGGGACGTGGGCCGAGGGGCCTCCGCCTGCAGTTGCGCGAAGATCCGTTTCCAGTTGCCGTCGCGCCGCCAACGCCGGAACTAGTCGTAGGCCCGGTCCCACGGCCCGTACCGCTCCGGCAGGTCACGCCAGGGCGCCCCGGTCCGGGTCCGCCATCGTATGCCGTGGGTCAGCCGCCGACGAGTCCAGATACGGGGACGGCCCGGCCCTCTGCCCGCCGGCAGCAACGGCTCCAGTCGCTCCCACAGGCCGTTCGTCAGGTCACCACGCCCCACGGACCGTGATCATCTACGCCCTTGATCCACTTTTGCAGCAGACCCTGCTCCTTCGGGTGAAGCGAGTTCTAGGATTACGCGGTGAACGTCAACAACATGCCGGCCGCCGAGGCGGAGGCCTCCCCGCAACTCGTGCGTCGGCTGCTGGCTGACCAGCACCCCGACCTCGCCGGGCTCGACATCGAGGTGCTGGCCAACGGCTGGGACAACATGGTCTGTCGGCTCGGCGACGACTACCTGGTGCGTCTCCCCCGGCGCGCTGTGTCCGCCGCACTCGTGCTGAACGAACAGCGCTGGCTGCCGGGACTGGCCGGACACCTGCCGCTTCCCGTTCCCGCACCGGTTCGCATCGGGCTGCCGGGCTGCGGGTACCCATGGGCCTGGAGCGTGGTGCCGTTCTTGCCAGGGGAGATGGCGGCTCGCACACAGCCAGCTGATCTCGGGCTGGCGGCGCTCGCTCTGGGTGAGTTCCTGGCCGCTCTTCACCTGCCGGCACCAGCGGATGCCCCCGTCAACCCTTCGCGCGGGATCCCGCTCGCCGGCCGGGCAACCGGAGTGATGTCCCAACTGCCGCACCTCGATGACCCGTCCGAACGGGTCGCAGCGGCGCGTGTATGGGAGAACGCCACCACCGCGCCTGAATGGGACGGCCCCCCGGTGTGGCTGCACGGTGACCTGCACCCAGCGAACATCCTTGTCGATCGCGGCCGGATCGGGTCCGTGATCGACTTCGGCGACATCACTGCGGGGGATCCTGCCACCGACCTGGCAGTGGCCTGGATGTTGCTGCCCGCGCCGCAGCGCGCGGAGTTCCGCCGGGTGTACGGCCGCGCCGACGACGCCACCTGGGCGCGGTCGCAGGGGTGGGCGCTGGCCTTGGCCTTGGTCTTCCTCACTCACTCCGCCGACAACCCGCTGATGGCCGGGATCGGCCGCCGCGCCTTGGACGCGGTACTGGAAGAGAGTCGGCGGTGTCCCGGACGGCCCCAAGGGGCTGTGCATCCCAAGTGATCTGGTCCGTCGCGAGCAGATTGGGCTGCACCACCTTCACCCCCAAGATGATCGCGATCAGCGCGAAGCCGAGCCCGACCACCCCGAAGACGATCCCGAACGCTCCCACCCCGTCAAAGATGCTCATGCCTGTCTGCCCCCGTGTGCCGTGTGACCTGCACCGCCCGGTCCAGTGAAACGTTCCGCCGGACGGTCTGCGCAGATCATGCACCCCAGCACGAGCCGGATCCAGCCCCGTTCCGGTCCGGCCGGGCAACAGACGTGCAACACGCATCGCCGCTCAGAGCGCGGCTCGCGCCGTAACACCCGGTTGCGCCTGTCCGTCGACCCGTTCCTGTGCAGGGGATCGTTGTTCATCGCCAGGCCGGCCGCTACTGACTTTGAACGCGTGGTGTCGGGCTGGCGATTGTCGGTGAGCAGGTTGCCTCGGGCGAGGTAGTCGCCTATGAGCGCCTGGCGAACTGGCGGATCGCGAGGTCCGCCGCGGCAAGGAGTTCGTCACGAGGGACGCCGAGGTTGGACTGGACGGACAGGCCGTGCCAGACGGCCTGGACGAGTCCAGTGAGTGCGCTCACCGAGGCGTCGGGGGGTAGCTGCCCCTCTTCTTCCGCCCGCTGAACGCGGGCCAGGAGTGTGCGCTCGTTGTCCTGGTGGAGATCGGCAATGTACGTGCGGACGTCGATGGTCTCCGCACTGTCAGCCAACACGGCGCTGGTGACGAGGCATCCGGGATGATGATCGGCAGGCTGGGTGAACTCGTAGACCGAGTGAGTCAGGATGTGGTCTACGACCAGGCGGATGTCGCGTTCGCCGGCGGCCTGTCGGTAGATCTCGCGGTAGCGCTCCGCGTAGGTCTTCACCGCCTCTTCGAACAAGCCTGCCTTGCTGCCGAAGGCGGCGTAGAGGCTGGATGTGGAGATCCCGAGCGCGTGGGTGAGGGCCCGCGTCGAAGTGCCCGAGTAGCCGCTTTCCCAGAAGAGGCGAGCTGCGGAGAGGACGGCTTGCTCGCGGTCGAAGGCGCGGGGTCGGCCAGGGTGCAGCGTGGACATGGCTTGCATTGTAGAGCACCCGCTCCATAATAGAATTATGGAGCGAACGATTCAGAAAACAGTGGCCATGTCTCCAGGGAGCTGGGTCACGATCGACGTCTACGGCGATGCGGATGCGCCGGGCCTCGTGATGGTGCCCGGAGTCATGAGCGACGCACACACCTGGCGCCACGTCGCCCGTGAGATCCACGCCTGGCCGTCGGTCACTGTCGTCAACCGGCGCGGACGAGTACCGTCGGGTCCACTGACCCGCGCCTACACGCTCCAGACGGAGATCGCCGACTTGGTTGCGGTGCTGAACGAGGTCCAGGGCGCGGAAGCACTCTTCGGCTGGAGCTACGGCGGCCTGATCGCCCTGATGGCAGCAGGGGAACATCCGGTCCGGCAGGTCATCGCGTACGAACCTGTGATTCGCCCTTTCGCACGCGAGGCGCTGCCCGCGCTGGCGGTTGCCGCTGATGACCAGGACTGGGATCGCAGCGTCGAGATCGTCAACATGGACATCTCAGGGTTCCGCAACGAGCATGTCGAAGCCCTGCGCGCGGATCGACAGGGCTGGTCGGTGCTGCGGCGCTTGAGCGAGCCGCTTCATGCGGAGCTGGCTGCACTCAACGCGTCGCCAGCTCCGGAGAAGCTGGCGCTGCGAGCGGAGCGCACCGATCTCGTCATCGGCGAGGCCAACATCGGCTCGAGCCCTTACGGGACGGCATTCGAAAGCATTCGGCGGCGCCTGAATCAGCCCTGCACCTGGGTTCTTCCGGGACAAGGTCATCTCGCTCACATCCACGCGCCCGGAGAACTCGGCGAACTCATCGACAGCCTGGCCGGGTGCTGACGGCGGGATCTGACAGCTGGCGAGCGACCGACTGCGACGAGTCGGCAGTGCGTCAGGAGTGAACAACCCCGTCGACACCTCGACGCCGGTCCTCGCGCACTGGGTCTTCTCCGGCATCGGCCTCAGCCCCGAACTCGCCCGCCTTGCCCAGGCCCTCAGCCCACCCGGTGGCACGGGCGCGCAGGCGGCCCGTGGCTGACGAACTCCTCACCGTGCCCGAGGTCATGGCCCGGCCTGGGGCGATGCCTATCCGGCGATTTTCCGGATGTGGCAGCGCAGTTGGGCGGAAGTGGCGCCCTTCTACCGGTTCGGCGTGCACACCCGCACCCTGATCAGCACGACGAACGCGATCGAGTCCCTGAATTCGCGCTACCGCCGGGCCACGTCGGCCTGCGGGCACTTCCCGAACGAGACCGCCGCCCTCAAGCGGGTGTACCTGGCCACCTTGGCCCTGGACCCGTCCGGGACCGCCCGCAAGCGGTGGACGATGAAGTGGAAGCGCGTGCTCAACGAGCTCGACATGGCCTTTGATGGCCGGCTTACCGCCCAGTCAGATGCGGCCAACTGGACCAACGAAAGCGATACTGGAACAAGATAGGCCAATCAGCCTATACGCCACCAGAATCCTGATAGGCCCCCCAGGTCTCGCCCCCGTCAGCCGCGCGGCCGCTCAACTACTCAGCCGCGCCGCCACAGGCGGACCGTCCCGTCGCGGGCGCCGCTGGCGAGGGTTCGACCGTCCGGGCTGAACGCCACCGAGTCGACGAGCGCGGTGTGACCGTGAAGGACGGCGATGCCCGCGTGGGACGCGACGTCCCACAGACGGATCTCCTTGTAGCCGCTGCTGGCGAGGGTGGCGCCGTCGGGGGTGAAGGCCACCGATTCGACGAAGTCGCCGGTGCCGGTGAGGACGGCGGTGTTGGCGTGGGAGGCGGCGTCCCACAGGCGGACCGTGCAGTCCTCCCCGCCGCTGGCCAGCGTTCTGCCGTCGGGGCTGAACACCACGGAGTTCACGTAGTCGGTGTGGCCGGTGAGGACGGCCGTCGTGGTGCGGGACGCCACGTCCCACAACCGGATCGTGCTGTCCCAGCTGCCGCTGGCGAGCACGCGTCCGTCCCGGCTGAACGCCACCGAACCGACGTCACCGGTGTGGCCGGTGAGGACGGCCGTCGTGGTGCGGGAGGCCACGTCCCACAACCGGATCGTGTTGTCCCCCGTTCCCCCACCGCTGGCGAGGGTCGTTCCGTCCGGGCTGAACGCCACAGACTCCACCGAACTGGCGTGGCCGGTGAGGACGGCCGTGTTCGTCCGCGAGGCCACGTCCCACCACCGGACGGTTCGGTCCCAACCGCCGGTGACGAGCGTCCGTCCGTCCGGGCTGAAGGCCACGGAGGTGACCCAGTTGAGCTGGCCGGAGCTGACGGGCGTGAGGACGGCCGTGGTGCTGCGCGATGTGACGCTCCACAGTCGGATCGTGCCGTCGTCACCGCCGCTGGCGAGCGTCTGGCCGTCCGGACTGAACGCGACCGCGTACACCAACGCCATGTGACCTGTGAGGGTGGTCTCCTGATAGCGCGCCCAACCTGAGACGGGCGGCGGTACGGACGCGCTGTCGGTCGGGCGCAGCGGAGACCCGCCGGCCGACGCGGACGCGCGGCGTGGCGTCACTGCGGGCGGCGGCTCCGCACCGGAGCGGCCCCTCATGAGGCTTTCTGTGCCGACGACCAGGCCTGCTGCGGCAAGTCCGGCGAGCCCGGTGAGTCCGATGCGGACCACGGCACGGCGGGCAGGCGCCTTTGGTGCGGCATCATCGTTGTGCACGGGCGTCAACACCTCACAGAGGGGCTATCGGGCAAGGGCGGGCCGTGCCGGAGCTCAGCCGCAATTGCTGTCCGTGGCGCAGTCCGCCCAGCGCGGGTGGCCGGCGGGGTCCAGCCCGTACTCGATGTGCTGCACCGGCTGGAGCGGTGCGGCCTCCATGGTGAGCGGCCGGCCTCCGTCACCGATCGTCTCGGTGTACTGGCCCTTCGCGGTGGCGTAGCCGACGGCGAACCGCCAGGCGCAGACCTTTCCCGCCTCACCGGTCACTTTGACGTCGAGCGCCCCGGGCGTCATCCCGGGGCCGAGGTCGATCTGGTGGTCCCTGAAGTAGGGGACGGTCGAATTGCCCTGGTCGTCCACCGCATCGACCGGGTCGTCGGGAGTCAGCACCGAGAACGCGACGGTCGGGACCGCGTCGTCGCCCTCGTTGACAAAGTTGATCAACGTCTTGGCGGTGGTGTCGTGGCATCCGATCTGCACCGGCCGCATGCTCTGGATGCTCACCGGCGAGCTGCGGTCGCTGAGGAACACCATGCGAAAGGTCACTCGCGGCCCGGTCTGCCAGTTGACGGAGGCGAACCGCCCGCCCAGGGGGCGCAGGTACTCCCACACTGCTTGTCCGTCGCCGCCGTTGATGCGTTCCAGGCCCGCGACCTCACTCGGGGTCAGGACGCGGTCCAGGACCACCGCCCAGTTCATGTAGGACGGGATCGGGTCGACCGGGTCTCCGGGGTAGGAGACCTGGGTGGCGAACGGCGGACCGGCGCCGTCCGCGGAGGCCGTCCCGCCGCGCCCCGCCCCCACGGAGGAGCCCGCCCCGTGCCCGTTGCTGCCCCAAAGAACGACCTGGAGACTCACCGTGCTCACGACGAACACCCCGACGAAGACCAGCACCAGCCCCTTCCAGCCGATCGCCCGCCGGGGGCCGCTGTTCGGGCCGTGGTAGTTGTTGATCTCGGTGGCCTGGACGTCCCGGCCGGCCATGATGTTCGTGGCGTTCGGCCCAACCTTCGCCCGTTGGAACGGCCGCTCGCGCCGTCGCGGCGACGGCTCAGTCCCGCTCATGCCCGCGCCGCTCGTCCTGACGGATCCGCACGTCCCGGCCAGCCATGATGTTCGTACCACCCCGGGCGACTCTGGCCCGCTGCACGACCTGCCGGCCGGCACCGGCTTCGGCACCCTCCTGCGTGCCGCCGCGCGACGCCTCCTCGCGGCCGGCCCACCAAGCCAGAGCGCCACCGACCCCGGTGCCGAGGAACACGGCGACGGTGAGCGCGACGAACCACCGATCGCTCTCCGCGTGGGGTGTCCACGGGAAGTGCACGCCCATCAGCAGCGTGGCGCAGCCTACGAACACCAGCAGTGACACCAGCACCGCTGTCCCCCAGCGAGCCGTCCGGTTCACAGATCCCCCGATCGCGTGCGAAGAAACTGCCAGCAGCATAGGCCGTGTCGGGCTCACGTCAATGCCAATTGGCACCGGACGTACGAACTGCCGCGGACAAGCTCCTTGACGAATCATCAGGTATTGGCCAGCGGCCGGCGGCTCCCTCTGCCGACACGCCGTTCACGGTCCAAGCCTGGAAGACCAGGTGCGCGGTGTCGACCAGGGTCCGCAGCGGACATGGCCCGCCTCGCCGTAAGCAGCGGTGCGACGCTAGGTTCAAGCGGTCCAACAACGCGGACAGTACAGGTCAGGCGGGCGAGCGAGTGGGCAAGGGGCCGGCGGCGCGAATGTGGAGGCGGACGCTCGGGCTGGTCATGTAGGCCAGGGGTGTCTGGGCGAGGTGGGTGACAACGGTGGCGCGGGGGTCCGCCCCGGCGGTGACGGCCTGGTCGCAGAGGCGGTCGATGGCGTCCTGGGCGACAGGTCCCAGCCGGGGGCGACGCACTCGGCCGGCTGCGGCGACTGCTGGCCGTCTGGTCCGCGCCGAGGGCGACCGGATGGGGCAGCTCTGGCTCGGCGCCTGGAGCCTGGCCGCCGACAACGAGGCCCTGTGCACGGCGGTCGACCAGCGCATGGCCGACGGCCACCGTCTGGTGACCGCCATCCTCACAGCCGGCGTCGACGAAGGCTCCTTCCGCGACCACAACCCCGAGGCGCTCGCCTGGACCCTGCTGTCCATGCTCGACGGCCTCATCGTCCACAGCTCGCTGCGGATCAACGCCCCCAGCATCGACGTCAGTGTTACCGTTCGCGACCTGATGGAAGACCAACTCGGCCTGCCGCGCCGCGCACTGGCGCCGTAGGCCACCACGCCCCCCGACCCCGACACGCGGGCCCGAACGGACCGCCGTGCGGGGGGGCAAGGCCGGATCAGCCGTGGCGGTGGAGCGGGTGCGGGCGACAGGCGATGAGCTCAGGGGGTGCGCGCGTCGCACAGTTGCTCATCGATCCCCACCTGGTCCCTCCGTCAATCGAGTGGATCGGGTAGGGAGCGAGGACCGTGTGGCCAGGGGCCTCGCGGTGATGTGCCCGTCCGCTGTGGTGTTGGGAAGGCAGGGTAAATCGCGTGCCGGATTCTCGTGGAGGTCCCAGACTGCGAGCATGGAAGGACATGCCCTGCCGCCCGCGGTCGTCACCTCCTCGGTGCAGTCGAATGAGGAGTTGGGTTACCCCGCGGGCGCCCGACTGCTGATCGTCAACTGCGACGACATGGGGATGTACCCGGCGATCAACGCCGCCGTCGTCGAGTCGATCGAGCAGGGGATCGCTACTTCCTGCAGCTTGATGGCCTTGTGCCCGGCCGCGCCGGACGCCATGCGGCGTCTGCGCCGGCGACCTGGGATCGCGTTCGGGATCCACCTCACGCTGGTCTGCGAGATGCCGCGACTTCCATGGGGCCCGATGACCGCCAAGGAGAAGGTGCCCTCCCTGCTGGATCCCGAGGGCCGCCTGTTCGCGCCGACGCCCGCCGGGCGCGCCGCCCTGCTCCGCCGGGCCAGGCTGGACGAGATCGACTTGGAGTTCCGGGCGCAGATCGATGCCGTCTCCGACGCCGGGATCACGCCCACCCACCTCGACTTCCACTGCCTGGCTGACGGAGGTCGCGACGACATCTTCGACCTCACGCTGGAACTGGCCCGCGAGTACGGCCTCGCGGTTCGAGCCTGGCTGGAGCCGGGACGACGTGCGGTTCGGCAACGGAAACTGGTCGCCATCGACAACGACTTCCTCGACAGCTTCTCCCTGGCAATCGAGGGGAAGACGGCCAGGTATGTGCAGTTGCTGCGGGACCTGCCCCCGGGGTTGAGCGAGTGGGCTGTCCATCCCGGCCTGGGCGATCCGTACTCCGAGGCCGTCGACGACGGCTGGCTCGTTCGCCGCACTGACTACGAGTTCCTGACCTCACCCCAGGCCCACGAGGCCCTTCTCCAGGAGGGCATCGAGGTGATCGACTACAGGCAGATCCAGCAAGCCTGGCGGCAGGCCGCCGGGCCCCGCTGAGGCGTGCGCTCAAGGTCGGCGACCTGGGTCGGGGCCGGCGAGCGCAGGCCGCCGGCCCGTGACCCACTCGTCGACCTGGGGCAGCGTGAAAGCACCGGTCATCCACGCACTCGGATGCCTGGGGGCTGACGGCCGGGCGGCCGAGCCGCGGCCCCGCCGAAGCGGCACTGGACCACACGGAACGCTGCGGCGATTCACAGCGCTTTGTCGCACACCTGTGACGCTGGACGGCAAGACCCATCGATCTTGGTACGTAGGGTTGATCCGTGGCACCGAAGCGCTCTGAGACATCCCCCTCCGTTCCCCCGCACACCCCCCGACGCCCGGGTCGGCAGCTCCTCCTGGGCCTCCGCCTGGTCGGCGCGAGCACCGTGGCCGGCGCGGTCCTCGCAGCCATCGCCCTACCCGCCTTCGGCGGGCTCGGGCTGGGCGCCAAGGCCGCGGCCGACGACTTCAACAACCTCCCCGGCGACCTGGTCGTGCCGACGCTCTCGCAGGCGTCGAAGATCTACGACGCCGACGGCGACGTGATAGCCACCGTCTACTCCCGCGACCGCACAGTCGTGCCGATCTCCAAGATCGCCCCAATGATGCAGAACGCGCTGGTGGACATCGAGGACCACCGCTTCTACCAGCACGGCGCGATCGACCTGCAGGGCACGCTGCGCGCACTGCTCAAGGACGGCGCCAACGGCGGCGTCTCCCAGGGCGGCTCGACGCTGACCCAGCAGTACGTGAAGAACGTCTTCGTCGAGGAGGCCGGCGACAGCTCGACCGGCGTCGCCGACGCGACCCGGCAGACCCTCGGCCGCAAGATCCAGGAACTGAAGTACGCGATCGAGCTGGAGCAGAAGCTCAGCAAGCAGCAGATCCTCGACAACTACCTCAACATCACGTACTTCGGCGGCGGCGCCTACGGAGTCGAGGCCGCCGCGCAGCTGTACTTCAGTGAACACGCCAACCGACTGACCCTGCCGCAGGCCGCTCTGCTGGCGGGCCTGGTCCAGTCGCCCTCCGCCTACGACCCGGTGCACAACCCCACCGCCGCGCTCACCCGCCGCAACCAGGTCCTGGACGCCATGGCCACCTACGGCACCATCACCAAGGTCCAGGCCGCGCAGGCCAAGGCCACGCCGCTGGCCCTGAAGGTCACCGTGCCCAAGACCGGGTGCATCACCGCCAAGGGGGGGCGACGAGTTCTTCTGCAACTACGTCGAGCACGTGCTGCTGGACGACCCCGCATTCGGCGCCACGGCCGAGGCCCGCCAGGCGCTCTTCGACCAAGGCGGCCTGCAGATCCACACCACCCTCAGCCCGAAGGACCAAGGCGCCGAGGAACAGGCCCTGCACCATCACATCTACGGCAGCGACAGCGCCGTCGCGGTCTCCAGCATGGTGCAGCCCGGCACCGGCCAGATCCTCGCCATGGCCCAAAGCCGCCCCTTCGGTACCGGCACCCACCAGACAGAGATCAACTACAACGTGAACGGCTTGCAGGGGGGCGGCGAGGGCTTCCAGACCGGCTCGGTCTTCAAGGCGGTCACCGCGGCCACCGCCCTGTCCGAGGGCTACCCACTCAGCTACCAGATCGACTCCCCGGCCGTTGCCGACTACCCGGCGATGACGGACTGCAACGGCGTGGTCCACCCCGCCGTCTCCGGCGACAAGAACGACACCACCAAGCCGTACGGCAAGATCGACATGGTCAAGGCCATGGCCGCCTCCGTCAACACCTACTTCGTGCCACTGGAGGCGCAGGCCGGTCTGTGCAACGTGGTCCACATGGCGCAGAGCCTCGGCCTCGGCAGCCAGGGCATGGTCAACTCCAAGGGCACCGCCCTCATACCGCTCTCCCAGGAACAGTCACTGACCCTCGGCGTCAACGACCTCACCCCGCTGCAGATCGCCGACGCGTACGCGACCTTCGCCGCCAACGGCACCTACTGCAACCCCACCGCGATCACCTCCGTGGTGAACGCCGGCGGCAAGAACCTGCCAGTGCCGTCCGCCGACTGCCACCAGGTGCTCTCGCCGTCCGTGGCCCAACAGGTCAACACGCTGCTGCACTCGGTCGTCTCCGATCAGGGCACCGGCGCGACGATCGCCATCCCCTACTCCGACGCGGGCAAGACGGGCACCACCAACAGCGAGGCCCAGGCCTGGTTCGCCGGCTACACCTCCGAACTCTCCGACGCCACCGTCGTCACCAACCCCAACTACCCCACCCGGTCCCTCAACGGCGTCGACATCGGCGGCCAAAGTTACGACCCCGCCTACGGCTTCGAGACGGCCGGCCCGATGTGGCACGACGCCATGGTCGGCGCCATGAACGGCCTCCCCGACAATCCGCTCACCTTCGCCCCTGGCAAGTAGCCCTGCCCCCACGGCAGGCAACCAACCCGAGCCGCTCCCTGTCGGTTCCACCCCCGGGGTGGAACCGACAGCTGTGACGCCGAAGACTGGGACGCTCGAGTGCCCCTCCCCCAGCAGCGGCTCGGTCATACAACTGACGTGCCGCCGGACGCTCACCCAGAGCAGCAATAGTCAGGACTTGAGATGGGACTTCCGACGCGGCGAAGCGAGCCGCTGCGAGCCGGGCGTTATCGCGCACCCTTGGGCCGGGGTGGCGGAGGAACGGCTCGATCAGCGGCCGGGCCCGCGGGTCGTCGGTGGCGCCGTCCGCTGGATGGCCCCGGTCCTCGGCGTCTACAGGAATGCTGCCTTCGGACTGCCCCCGCGTCAGCGATGCGGACGCCGTCGTGGTGGCGATGCGGACGCCGTCGTGGTGATCGGAGCACCCCCGCGTCAGCGGCGGGACGGTCCACTCACGCGCCCTGTCTCCGTGCAGTCACGACGGATCCCCGCGTCGGCCGGATGGACCACCGCCGCGGCTCGCCATCGCACCCCGAGCCGGGCCGCCTCCCCATAGGCGAGGCGGATGCAGGCCCAGGGAGGTCCTGGGGCTAGAAATGCGCGAACTCCGCTGCAAGGAGTGCCCCGCAGATGGTCGCCATCATGAACATGGTGCACGCACCACATAACTGAGAGTGCATCAGTCCACGCCAGTCAACGGCGCAACCAGCCATCCTGCAAACGCGTCTGATCTGTTGTCAGCATATGGGCCAAGCGTGCTACTGGGGGAAATCATGATGAGCTGGAGCCACTCCAGAACTGTCAGAACGGCGGCTGCGGGGGCAGCAGTAGCGATCGGCGTCTCCGTGGGCCTGTTCGGGGCCTCCGACGCGGCAACGGCGGCGACGACCGCGTCGCACGCGAAGACGCTGTCGGCATCCGCCGAGGCGCCCGCCGCCGCCCCGCGTTACGTGGTGAGCGACTGCGGCCACACGCAGGTCAAGCCGGGGACGATCTACCTGGCCTGCGCGGACAACGGCCTCGGGCTGAAGGACCTGCACTGGACGAGCTGGACGCCGCAGCTGGCCAGTGCCTACGGCACCGCGTGGTGGAAGGACTGCATCCCCAACTGCGCGGACGGCCACATCCTCTCCGGTCCCGTCGTGGTCGAGCTGTTCGGCAGCGCCACGGTCAAGGGACACTCGGGCGAACGTCGTTACACCGAGGTCACCATCACCTACCTGGGGCGGCGCCGCCCTGTGCTGTACGTGAAGAACTGCGGCGGCAAGCTCGTGGCCACCTATCCCGTGAACTCGACCCAGCCGGTTGTCTGAGCCCAGGTCGAGCGCAACGTCGAGGCGCCCTGGGACGATGCGGCAGCACCGCTCCGGGGACGCCTCAGCGCTCCTACCGGGTGATGAAGACGGCCCGTCCGACGATTCTCCTGAATTCAGGGTCGCGAGCGCCGATTTTGGGCGGACAGGTCTGTGATCCAGGTGCGGGTGGGATGGCCAGCAGGGCTGACGGACGGCGGTGTGGTGGTACTGCCCAGCCTCACGGACGTCAGCCCCACGCCGGTGGCTCCCCGGGCGATACCCGGGGGCCGAGGGCTTGTCGGGGCTCTCCGATAGGTTCCGGGCGTCGAACCGGACCACCTTGCAAAGGCGAACCCAGTGAGCTTCCACATGCACCTTCGGGCTGCCCCACCACAGGAGATCCACCCGGACAGTGCGTGGGTCGAGGCCTTCATGCTGGCGGCCTGGGCCGACCACCAAAAGGAGTACAGCGCCGGGATCGCTGACTCGATCGAGAAGGATTTCGCGGGCGTCAGCCACCTCTACACCGGCACCCCTGACGGGCCCACCGACCCCGGGAACCCGAGCGGACTGCCGATCTTCGGCGGTGAACTCGTACCCCGCGAGGACGGTCCCCGTTCCTGATCCTGCGGCCGCAGCGCGTCGGAGAGGCGGCGGCCTTCTTGGACGCCGCCTCCTTCGACACACTCTGGGAGGCCTCAGGTGCCGTGATCTCTGCAAGCTGGGGCACTCCAGCACTCGCCCGAGAGATCTACCTGAGCCACCACGAAGGTCTCGTCCCCTTCTACCGAGCAGCGGCTGAAGCCGGCCAGGCCGTCATCAAGGCCTTCTGGTACTGACTTCCGACTCCGACTGGGCGGGTCCCCGGAGGTTCGAGACGTGCTCGGCCTCCCGGGACCCGGCAGGCCACGTGGCGCAAGCTCGCTCGGACCTGGCGGCTAGGCAGGTAGATCGCCGGATATCTGGTCCCCTGCGGCTCTCCTCGCGGTGTGCGGTGGCGCATTCGAGGACGCAGCAGGCGCGGTACGGCCGGTGCACCCCTGATCGGGGTTGCCTCTCGGTCCGGAGGGTAGCGGGTGGGACATGTCATGCGGCAGCATCAGCCTCATTGTCGGGGCGGTGCCAGGAACGGGCGGGGTTCGTCACCCAAGCGGAATGCGTCTTGGAGCTGCGTCCTGCCTTCGCGGCCCGCCGTTGGTGAGCCAGAGGAGAACCATGGACCACTCCATCGCACGTTCTCGCTCCGCCCGCACAGCAGCTGTCGCCACCGTCGGCGCAGCTGCGCTCGTCGCACTCTCCGCCGTCGGGCCCGCGTCCGGGCTTGCCGTGGCGGGCGCGAAGGCCTCGCTGCCCGCGCCGGTCCCGGCCTCGCACGGCCACGTGCTCAAGACGGGGATGGCGGCTCCGGTCCCCACCAGCGTCTGCCTGAGCCAGATTCAGATCCGCTGCTACACGCCACTGCAGTACCGCACGGCCTACAACCTCGCCCCGGTCTACGACGCCGGGATCACCGGCAAGGGCCGCACGATCGTCATCGTCGACTCCTTCGGCTCACCGACCATCCAGAACGACCTCCAGGTCTTCGACAAGCAGTTCGGGCTGCCCGACACCACCGTCGACGTCCGGCAGTGGGGCACCGTCCCGCCCTTCGACCCGACCAACGCCGACCAGAACGGCTGGGCCGGGGAGACGACGCTGGACGTCGAGTACGCCCACGCCATCGCCCCGGGCGCCCACATCGTGCTGATCGAGACCGGCGTCTCGGAGACCGAGGGCACCACCGGCTTCCCGGAGATGATGAGCGCCGAGGACAACGCCATCCGCCACGGACTCGGCGACGTGATCTCGCAGAGCTTCGGCGCCACCGAGAACACCTTCCCCGACTACCAGGTCAACGGCACCCGCTCGCTGATGGCGTTGCGCTACGCCTTCAAGGACGCCGCCATGCGTGGGGTGACCGTCCTGGGGGCCTCGGGCGACAACGGCGCGACCGACGCGACCCTCGACGGGACGGGCACCTACCCCTACCCTGTCGACTCCTGGCCGTCGGCCGACCCGCTGGTCACCTCCGTCGGCGGAACGCAGCTGACCCTGGACGACAGCGGAGCGCGCACCGCTCCCGACATGGTCTGGAACGACGGCTACGGCGCGGGCGGCGGCGGGATATCCGGTGTCTTCGCACGGCCCTGGTACCAGAACGGCGTCGCCCAGGTCACCGGTGACCACCGCGGCACCCCGGACATCAGCATGACCGCGGCGGTCAACGGTGCCGCCTGGACCTACCAGTCGTTCGACCCCACCAGCGTCGGCTGGGGCCTGGTCGGCGGCACCAGCGAGGCCACACCGATCTTCTCCGGCATCGTCGCGCTCGCCGACCAGAAGGCGGGCCACCGCCTGGGCCTGATCAACCCCGCGCTCTACGCGATGGCCGAACACCCCGACCGGAACGGCATCGTGGACGTCACCGTCGGCAACAACTCCTTCGCCGGCGTGACCGGCTACGACGCGACCCCGGGCTACGACCTGGCCAGTGGCGTGGGCACCATCGACGCGGCACGCTTCGTGGCCGCGCTCGCACGCCGCTGACACCCGACGCACCGTGGTGCTCCCCGACCGTTGCCGGGGAGCACCACCGGCCAGGCCACTGCGGACGCCGTGACCTCAGTGGTGCCCGGTACTCAGTCCCTCCCGGTAGCTACTCAGAGGCTTCGCAAGTATGTTCTCGATGCCACAAGTTCCCTGCCCTGCCTAGGCTTTGAAGCCTCGATGGACAGACTGGGGGGTTGCCTTGAAGCGTCAACAGGAGCAGTCGACCGCTGCGGTGCCGAACACGCCGCTCGAGTTCGACACCGCGATCGCCGCCGCCTACCAAGCACTGCTGAGCGCATCGAACGCCGGCGACGCGACCCGCGGCACCAAGGCCGCGCAGCCCGCGCCCGCCCCGGTGCGGAGCCCAGCCGACGAGCCCGCAGCCAAGCGGCCCAAGGGGGAAGGCGGAGCGGCCGTGACACCGCCCAAGCTCACCCGGGAGCCCTCGAACCTCGTCCCGCGGCGACACGTGCTGCCCAGGATGGCCCGGGTGACCCTGCGGCCGCTCCTGGAGCTCGACCCGCAGGGCAGGATCCAGCGTCTGGTGATCAGCCCGGGACACCGGACTCCCTCCCCGTTCGGGTCCCGGATGGGCGACCACACGGTGGCCTGGCAGGCGGTCGTCGACGCCCTGCGTGCCGCGCTGTTCGGCGCCGATCTCGACACCGCCGTACAGGTGCTGACGAACCACCAGGCACAGGCGTCCGCCTGGATGTCACAGTCGGGTTCGACCGGGAAGAAGCGGCTGGCGCTGCTGCCGGACGCCGCCCGGCGCACTGAGCTCCTGGAGGACTCCGCCTTCGAGGTGGCGGAGCAACTCAAGGCGGCGACGACCGCGCTGACGTGGGGAAGCCCGCCGGCTGCGGCGGCCGCGCTCGAACGGGCGATCGCCTTTCACCTCACCTACGTGAACTACCTCCCCTTCAGCACCGTGCCGGTCTACTCTGCCGGGGGGTCCAAGGGTTCGGGTGAGGGCAGCTACCGCCGCCTCCTGCTGGAGACGGAGGCGCCCGGTGCGGGCATCGACCGCGGGGCCGAGGTGGACGACTTCGCAGCGGACGAGGAGCCCGACGAGACCTTGGAGGAGGCCTCGGCCGCCACCCAGCCGCTGGACGTGGCGCCCGAGGGTGCGGAGGCGGAGTCCGAGGCTCCCCCGCAGGAGACCGAGCCGGCGCCCACCGCGCCGGTGGACCGGCCCGCCCTGCTGCGCAACGCCCTGTGGAAGCTGTTCTCCTTCGAGGCCGCGCTGCGCGCGTCCCGGGTCTCGGCGGCGCTCCAGCCGCCTCAGCCCGCGGGTGAGAACGTGGTCTCCGGCGAGCACAAGGACCTGGAGCGGCTCGTGGTCGCGGTCCTTGACCAACTCGACCTCAGCCCCAAGGTGCGCAAAGTCCTGGCCACCCAGGGGCGCACCTTCGTTCCGGGAACGGCCTACGACCCGGCCCTGGTGACGAAGCTCCAGGCCGAAGGTGAGCGGATGCGGACCTCCCTGTTCGGTGACCCGGAGAAGACGCACCTGTCCCAGCTCGCCTCCTCGGCGCGCGACGCGGCCGCGGCGATGAAGTCGGCGGAGATCTCCGGCGGGCTCGCCCCCGGCAAGGCCGAGCAGTACCGCAAGGCCCTCGCGGTCTACCGCACTCCGGCCCAGGTGGCCACCGCGAAGATCGTCAACGCCGCCGAGCACGCGCTCCCCAACGCCGCCCTGGTCCTGGCCTACCTGCTGCACGACCACCAGATGACCGTGGTGGCCGCCTATCCGCAGTCGGTGTCGGTGTCCGGGTTCCTGACGCCGCTCAAGCCCCTGGACAGCGGCACCACCGATCCGGCCACGGCCCCCGCCGCCGCCGCACTCGAGCAACTGCACGCCGAGATCACGGCCCGGGCCACCCGGCTGCGCGCCGACGGCCAGGCCCTGGAGAAGCTGCTGACTGCCACCAAGCAGGCCTACGCGGAGCTCTTCGCCGCCTCGCCGGTCCCCCGCCCCGTGTTGAACGGCTGGGCGGCCCACCGCGCCACGGAGGCGCTGGTGGTCGCGTACAACGCGACGCCGGGCGCGGGCGAGCCCGTCCTCGAGGTCAACGGGCGTGCCCCCGCCCCGCGCGGCGTGGCCGGGATGGGGTCGCACACCACGGCCTGGCTGGTCGAGGTGGCCGCCACGGACGCCATGGCCGCCGTCCCGAACGGCGCACTTCAGGGCTTCCGGGACGCGGTGGTCAAGGACCTGCGGTCCGACGTGATGCGCCTGGACTGCGTGCTCCCGGTGGACCAGCTGCGCGGCGGCCAGATCCGGCTGGTGTTCGACACCGCCGCCAGGGTGCTGGATGCCACCTCGATCAGGGAGGCTGCCGCCCAGTACCTGCGGTTCCGCAACCTGCTTCCGTACGCCACGGTCGACGCGGGCGATCGCGGCGGCCACGGCGAGGACCTGACCCGCCCCAGCAACGTCCTTTTCGACCTCGCCTCCCTGCGACACGCCGCGGAACTGCACGATGCCACCCTGACCGGGGACGACGACCGCAACGCGGTCGCCCGCGACCTCGCGACCCTCGCCACCTCGCTGAGCAACAAGCCGAGCGCCTCCTGGGGCAAGCACCAGGAGATCCGCGAGGCGGTGGCCGCCTGCTCGCTGCGTCTGGCCGCCCAGTCCACCCTGCTGATGGCCGGCCGGCCGGAGAAGACGGTGGAGACGATCCTCGGTGTTCGCTGGCGCGAGCACGAGGACACCTTCAGGAGGGCCCAGGTGTCCCGCATGGTCGCCAACGCCCGCAAGGCCAAGGGCCTCGTCTAACACCCCCGCCACGCGCCGTCGGTGCTCCTCCACCGAACGCGCGGATCCCGACGGGCTCGTGGACCGGCGGGCTCGCTGGCCTGCGGGCCAGCGGGCCAGCGGGCCAGCGGGCCAGCGGGCCGGTCAGGATCGTCGGCGGGCGGGCGGTCTCCATGCTCCGACGGCTGCTCGACCGTGACTTGCGGCCGGTCGAGCAGCCCGATGCGGCAAGCGGTACGCCCGGAGGGGCGTGATGAAGCCGACGGGGGCACGCTGCGGCGGCCTCAGCCGCAGCGGTCGGGGCACATGTCACGAGTTCGGGGCAGCGACCCGTCCCGTCCCCGCGGCCCGACCGTCTGCTCGCACCGCGCTGGATGTGAGCGGGCGACGGGCGACCGGTGGAGCGGAGGGCGCCGCGTCCGGCGAGGGCGAGCCACAGGCGGCTTGCCCTCGGCTCGCCCGGCGCCTCAGCTCCCCGCCTGGACGAGGAGCCGGTCGACCAGACGACGTGAGTGCTCGAGTCCCTCGATCGACGCGTCCAGGCGCGTGCGCTGGCGGGCCAGGCGGGTGACCATCTCCGGGCACTCCGGTACCAGCTGCCCCGCATCGTTCCCCACGCAGGGCAGCATGACGCCGATGTTCTCGGTGTTCAGACCCGCGGCAAGCAGCGCGCGGATGGTGCCGACGCGCGCCACGTCCGACTCCTGATAGCGCCGCCTGCCCGCAGGCGTCCGCTCGGGGGCCAGCAGCCCGCGCTCCTCGTAGTACCGCAGCAGCCGCTCCGGCACACCGGAACGGGCGGCAAGTTCGCCGATCTGCATCCGCGCTACCTCTTCCTGCTCTTCCGACCTGCGGCGATGCCACAGGGCTTGCTCCTCACACCGATGAGAGCACCTACGGTCATCGCGATCAACACCACGCGAGTCGGAGGAGATTCCCATGCCAGGACTAGTCATCGTGGGCGCCGGACCGGGCCTGGGCGCCGCGGTCGCCGCGCGGTTCGCACGCGAGGGCCTGCCCGTCGCGGCGATCGCCCGCAGCCGGGCGCTCGACGAGGTCGCCGCCGGGTTCCGCGCGCAGAGCTCGGCGCCGGTTCTCGCACTGCGCGCCGACAGCAGCGACCGTGGCGCGCTGCACGCAGCCCTCGACATCGCCGTGGACGCGCACGGTGTGCCCGACGTCCTCGTCTACAACGCCGCGATCATCCGGCCGGACCGGCCCGGCGAACTGAGCACGCAGCAGCACCTGGACGCGTGGTCGGTGAACGTGCTCGGTGCGATGGACGCGGCGACCCACCTGGCCCCGCGGATGGCCCAGGCCGGTGGCGGCACGGTGATCATCACGGGCGGCATGCCGCAGCCTCTCAGCCGCAGCACGAGCCTGTCCCTCGGCAAGGCCGGTGTCCGCGCGCTCACCCAGATCCTCGACCAGGAGTACGGCGATCTCGGCGTGCACGTGGCCACCGTGACCGTGGACTGCGCCATCGTGCCGGGCACCGACGCCGACCCCGAGCTGATCGCCGAGCACTACTGGGCGCTGCACCGTCAGCCGCGTGCGCAGTGGCAGCACGAGATCGTGCATTCGGCCTCAGACCCGGCCTGAACACGTCCCCGGAAGGCAGCCGGCCGTGCCGGACTCCATCCGGACCCTCGACCGAAGTTCCACTCCTTTGCCAGACCCATCAGCATCACCACCTCGAAACGGAGAACCCCTGTGTCCACCCCCGTGAAGCTCGCCATCGTCTACTACTCCTCCACCGGCACCATCGCCGAGATCGCCAAGGAACTGCACGACGCCGGCGTCAAGGCCGGCGCCGAGGTCCGCCTGCTGAAGGCCGCCGAGCTCGCTCCTGCCGCCGCCATCGAGTCCAACCCGGCCTGGGCCGCGCACCACGCCGCCACCCGCGACCTCCCCGAGGCGAGCGCCGAGGACATCGGCTGGGCCGACGCCGTGCTCTTCGGCTCCCCGACCCGCTTCGGCAACGTCTCCGCGCAGCTCAAGCAGTTCATCGACAGCCTTGGAGGCCTGTGGGCGCAGGGCAAGCTGGCCGACAAGGTCTACAGCGGCTTCGTCTCGAGCGCGACCGCCCACGGCGGCCAGGAGTCCACCCTTCTCGCCCTCTACAACTCGATCCACCACTTCGGCGGCATCACCGTCACCCCCGGCTTCACCGACCCGGCCAAGTTCGTCGACGGCAACCCCTACGGCACCTCCCACGTCGACGCCCAGGGCAGCAACCCCGTCGACGACACCACCCGCACCGCCGCGCGCATCCAGGCCGAGCGCGTCGTCAAGATCACCGCGCAGCTCAAGGCCGCCTGACCGATCGTCACAGCAGCACTCACAACAGCAGCAGAAGGAGAACCGTGAAGGAGTTCCTGGTCGAGCTGACCACCACCGTGCCCGAGGGCACCGACCCGGCCGAGGTCGAGCGCGTCCGTGCGGCCGAAGCCGTCCGGGCCGCGGAACTGGCCCGCGCCGGCCACCTGGTCAGGCTGTGGCGCCCCGTGGGCGAACTGCGCAGCATCGGCCTCTGGCGGGCCACCGACGAGGCCGAGCTGTACGAGAAGGCGCTCGGCACACTCCCCTTGTGGCCGTGGATGACCTCGACGGTCACCTCCCTCCAGTCCCACCCCAACGACCCGGCCGGAGTCACCGACGCGGCCTGAGCCCCACGCGGCCCCCACAAACACGGATCGTCGCCGACCCCAGTGGTCGGCGACGATCCGTGAGACGTGTCGCCAGTGGTCCTTTGCGGTGCCAGTCAGTCCTCGGTTCAGCACCGGCCGAAAAGGTGGCGAAGGCCGGCTGGCCACAACGGCACCGGATCCCAACTGACACAGCCCACGGCCGCAACTCCCCGACCGGATGTCACATCCCACGCCCCCGCACTGTCTCCACTGCAAAGGCACGAGAGAGAAGGGATTCGTGAGGATGAAGACCGTCATCGTGTGTGTCTCGGTGTCCCACGGCAACACTCGGCGCATCGCCGACGCCATGGCCCACCAACTGGATGCCAAGGTCGTCTCCCCCGAGCACGCCGAGCCGGCCGAGCTGGCCGACGCCGACCTGCTCGGATTCGGCTCTGGCGTCTTCTACGGCAGACTCCACCCCCACCTGACCGAGTTCGCCAACACACTGCCCATCCGGCAAGGCAGCGCGTTCGTTTTCGCCACCAGCGGTCTCCCCGAGATCCCACCAGCACCCTTCAGCCGCCCCCTGGTCCAACTCCTCCAAAGCAAGGGCCTCGACGTGGACGGCACGTTCTCGTGCCGCGCATTCGACACCTGGGCACCCTTCAAACTGATCGGCGGCCTCAACAAACACCGACCAGGCCCCGCCGACCTGACTGCGGCCCAGACCTTCGCCGCACGCATGCGCGACGGGCGGGAGCAAACGCGGATCGCCTCCTGGCCCGCCCGACCCCAGTAGTTGGTCGGCGGATCGACGGCGGTGGCGGCGATCCGCTCGCGGTGGGGCTCGAACCGTGGTGTGGTGGCGTGCCTGTTCGCGCCCGAGGCGGTTGTCGTGAGCCGTCCGCTGAGCCAGCCGTGGAGGATACCGGCCGCGCTGGTGTCGTGCGCGTCGTAGGACCACCCGCGCGGGTTGTGGGCGACGACGGTCCAGGCGTCGGGTTCGCCCTCGGCGAGCCGGCAGAGCCGGTCTCCCTTGCCTGTCACAAGACTTGACGTGATCCGGGCATTACCGTAGACCTTCCTCCGAGAGAGCGCTCTCTCGGGCACTGACGCGGCACCGGCGGCCCCAACGGGTCACCCCTCAGCCGACTGCCGAACGCACTCGCACGGACCGCCCGGATCACGCACCTCGGGCGAACTCGGCCCACCGACAGCGCTGTTGTCGAGGGCCGGCACGTCCAGGCACTCCAAGGCATCAGATCGGCCGACTGAAGGGAACGCAATGAGGCCTCTCCCACCCACCTGGCCACTCGCGCCCGCCCGTGGCAGACCCCGCCGTACCGTCCACCGCCCGCGCGCCCTGTACGCGCTGCTCGCGGTCCTGGCCCTGCTGGCGGTCTCGCTGGTGGCCGGCTCGACTTCCCCGGCGTTCGCCGCGGGCAGCGCTCCGTTCGGCGGGACCGCCGCCGCCGTGCCGGGCACCGTGCAGGCCGCCGACTACGACACCGGCGGGCCGGGCGTGGCGTACAGCGTCTCCTCGACCAACGGCAGCGCCAACAGCTACCGCACCGACGGCATCGACCTCGAGACCACGGCGGATACCCAGGACACCACCGGCGGCGGCGCCTACGACATCGGCTGGACCACCGCCGGCCAGTGGTTCGACTACACCGTCAACGCCGCCTCCGCCGGCACCTACACCATCAGCTTCCGCGTCGCCTCGCCCTACGGCATCGCCGACGCACTCCACCTCACCAACTCCTCCGGCACGAACCTGACCGGGACGGTCGCCGTACCCAACACCGGCGGCTACGAGACCTGGGCCACCGTCACCGCCAACCTCACCCTCCCCGCCGGAACCCAGACACTGACAGTCCACCAGGACTCCAACGGCTGGAACCTCCACGCCATGGCCTTCACGCTGGCGTCGGGGGGCGGAGGTTCGGGATCGGGCAACGGCGGGCCCTTCGGCGGGACCGCCGCCGCCGTGCCGGGCACCGTGCCCGCGGCCAACTACGACACCGGCGGGCCGGGCGTGGCGTACAGCGTCTCCTCGACCAACGGCAGCGCCAACAGCTACCGCACCGACGGCATCGACCTCGAAGCCACCGCCGACACCCAGGACACCACCGGCGGCGGCGCCTACGACATCGGCTGGACCACCGCCGGCCAGTGGTTCGACTACACCGTCAACGCCGCCTCCGCCGGCACCTACACCATCAGCTTCCGCGTCGCCTCGCCCTACGGCATCGCCGACGCACTCCACCTCACCAACTCCTCCGGCACGAACCTGACCGGAGCGGTCGCCGTACCCAACACCGGCGGCTATGAGACCTGGGCCACCGTCACCGCCAACCTCACCCTCCCCGCCGGAACCCAGACACTGACAGTCCACCAGGACTCCAACGGCTGGAACTTCCACACGATGGGCTTCAGCCAGGGGTCGAACTCCGGTGGCGGGGGCACCGGTTCGCAGTACTGCGGAATCCAGGACCTCGCGATGGACCAGCCCACCACGGCCTCGTCGACCTACTCGGCCACCGCCAACCAGGCCGTCGCCGCCACCGACGGCGACACGGGAACCCGGTGGGAGAGCGCATACAGCGACCCCCAGTGGCTGGAGGTCGACCTGGGGTCCACGACGCAGATCTGCAGCATCGGCGTCCTGTGGGAGGCCGCCTACGCCTCCGCGTTCCAGCTCCAGGTCTCGAACGACAACACGAACTGGACCACCGTCTACTCCACCACCACCGGGACCGGCGGCCAGGAGACCTTCCCGGTCTCCACCAGCGCCCGCTACGTCCGCATGAACGGCACGGCCCGCGCCACGCAGTGGGGCTACTCGATCCTCGAGTTCGACGTCTACGGCCTCACCACCACCGCCCCGCTCGCCGGAGGCACCGGCAACGGCGGGAACGGCAGTTGTCCGTGGGTCGGCTCCACCGCGCCGGTCGCCCAGCGCGTCCAGCAGGTGCTGACCACCATGGACCAGTCGGAGGAGGCCAGTCTGCTCTCCGGCGACGGCGCCTCCACCTACATCGGCCAGGTCCCCGCGATCCCGAACCTGTGCATCCCGGCGATCAACATGGAGGACGGTCCGTCCGGTGTCGGTGACGGCAACGGCGGGGTGACCGCCTTCCCCGACGGCGAGAACGCCGCCGCCACCTGGGACCCCGCACTGATCCAGCAGGAAGGCGCGGCCAAGGGCGCCGAGTTCGCCGGAAAGGGCGCGAACGTCTCGCTCGGCCCGACGACGAACCTCGTGCGCGACCCGCGCTGGGGGCGGACCTACGAGACCTACGGCGAGGACCCGTACCTGGCCGGGCAGATCACCTCGGCCGAGGTGGAGGGCCTTCAGAGCCAGGGCGTGATGGCGATGGTCAAGCACGTCGCCGCCTACGACCAGGAGCAGTACCCGAACGGCGGGAACAACGAGACCGTCAGCCAGCAGGCGCTGGAGGAGCTGTATCTCGCCCCGTTCCAGAACGCCATCGCCAAGTCCGCACCGGCGGCGATGATGTGCTCGTACGCCGTGGTCGACAACGCCCCCTCCTGTGCCAGCGCCACCATGCTGCAGGACGGCCTGGACAACCAGGCGAACTACGGCGGCTTCGTCACCTCCGACTGGGGCGGCGCGGGATCCGCCGTCGGCGACCTGGAGGGCGGCATGAACATCGCCATGCCCTTCTCCAACGCGAGCCAGGTGACCGCCGCCCTCACGGCCGGCACGCTCAGCCCGGCGCTGGTGAACGAGCGGGTGGCCAAGATCCTCACCCAGATGTTCGGGTTCGGCATGTTCGACAACCCCGCCACGGGATCGCTGTCCAGCACCGTCACCAGTACGGCGCATCAGCAGACCGCGCTCCAGCTCGGCGAGGAGGGAACGGTGCTGCTCAAGAACAACGGCCTGCTCCCGCTGAACCCGAACATGACCGGCACCATCGCCGTGATCGGCACCGACGGCGGCGCGGGCGTCGAGCTCGCCGGCGGCGGCAGCGGAGGCGTGGACAGCTCGAACACCGTCTGGCCGCTCACCGGGATCCAGAACGCGGCCGGGCCCAACCTCAAGGTCACCTACACCCAGGGGGACGACAACGGCACGACCGACATCCCGCAGGCGGTCGCCGCGGCCAAGGCCGCGACCGACGCGATCGTCTACGTCAACCTGCCCGAGGGCGAGGAGAGCGACCTGACGTCGATCGACCTGTCCGCCGCGGACGAGGCGATGATCCAGCAGGTGGCCGCGGCCAACCCGAACACCGTCGTGGTGATCAACAGCGGCGGGCCGGTGGTCATGCCGTGGCTCGGCAGCGTCGCGGGTGTCTTCGAGAACTGGTACGGCGGCGGTGAGACCGGCGCCGCGACAGCCGCGCTGATCTTCGGTCAGGCCAACCCGTCCGGAAAACTGCCGGTCACCTTCCCGGCCAGCCTCGGCCAGGTCCCGGCGCAGACCACCGCGCAGTGGCCGGGCACACCGACCGGCCCCGTCTACAGCGAGGGCGTGAACATCGGCTACCGCTGGTACCAGTCCCAGAACATCACCCCGCTGTTCCCGTTCGGATACGGCCTCTCCTACACGAAGTTCTCCTTCTCCAACCTCAGCGTCGGCGCGTTCAACGCCGACGGCGAGGCGACGGTGACGGCCACCATGACCAACACCGGCTCGGTCGCGGGCGCCGACGTCGCCCAGATGTACGTGGGCGATCCCGCCGCCAGCAACGACCCCCCGCTCCAGCTCAGGGGTTTCGACCGGGCGACACTCAACCCGGGCCAGTCCACGACGGTCAGCTTCCCGCTGAGCATCCACGACCTGGCCTCGTGGTCGGGAACCGACAACCAGTGGGAGGCGCAGGCGGGCACGTACGCGATCAGGGTCGGCGACGCGTCGAACAGCCTGCCGCTCACGGGTTCGACGAGCCTGGCCCAGAAGCTGACCGGTCAGGTCGCCGCCGGCGCCTCGGCGGCGGGCGTCGCCGCGGCCAACACGGCGGTGAGTGCGAACGTCGCGGCGAACTCGGGCGTGCCGGGCGCGGAGACGGTCGGCGTCGTCAACCCGTTCGGGTACAGCAGCCCCAAGGGCGCGGCGGTCTCCTTCGCCATGCAGGCGGTCGACTCCAATCCGCACCAGGCGTTGACCTTCACCGCCACCGGTCTGCCGCCGGGCACGACGATCGCGTCCAACGGCACGGTCTCCGGCACGGGAAGCACCCTTGGCACCTACACCGTGACGGTGACAGCAACCGACACGGCGGGGGTCAGCGGTTCGGCGACCTTCGTGTGGTCCGTCGTGCAGTGAGCTGAGACGCGCACGGCGCGGGAACCGGTCGCGGTGCCTCGGGGACGCCCGGGGCACCGCGACCGTCGTCCTGCGGCGGTGTCCGAGCGTCGTCGGGCGCGCGGCCGGGCACGACCGAGGTCCTGCCGCCGCGCTCCGGCCCGCCCGTCGGGCCTCACGCACGTCCATCGTGGGAGCGAGCGCGTCCGCTGCCCTCCGCCGCCCAGTGGCTGCGCGACACACTGGGCCTGCACACCCTGTGGGGCTCGGCCATCGTCCCGCCGACCGGACAACGCCGCCCGCCCGTCGGCAGGGCCGCCGACGGTGCCGGTGAGGTGGGCACGCTCACGGCCGCGTGCGGATGCTGCGCGCCATGCGGCTCCAGGTGTGGCGGCGGCCGCGGATGGCCACCGAGTAGTCGTAGAGCAGCTCCGGGTCCATCACCCCGGCCAGCCAGGCGTCGCCGAAGTGGTGGGCGTCGACGCCGATCTCCTTGGCGTTCAGGGCGAGCTGCGGCACGAGGCTGCGGTGGGACCCCTCCTGGCTGGTCCCCACCGTGCCCATCGCGATGGCGCCCGCGGCGTGGACGGCCCGGACCGCCTCGGCCGCGATCTCGCGGGTGACCCCGGGCACCGTGCCGGGGAGCGGGACCAGTACGCCGTCGGCGCCCGCCTCGGCCACCCGTCGCATCCCGGAGGCGTCCAGCGGCTCGGTGCGCCCGGCCATGTGCATCTTGCCCGACCAGATCGCCGCGTCGTCGCCCAGCGCGGCACGCAGCTGTTCGCTGGTGCGAGCGATGTCGGCCAGGTCGGCGCCGGTGGCGGGGTTCGCGGTCACGCACAGCAGCGCGGCGCCCTGGTCGCACAGCAGCCGGGCGTTGCCGACGGTGGCCTTGCGGGCCGCCGGCACGTCGCCGGGCTCGAGGTTGACCCCGACCGGCCGGCCCAGGTGTCGGGCGAGTGCGTCCAGGGAGTCGAAGCGGCCAAGAGCGGGAAGGTTCCAGACCGCGCCGTCGAAGACCAGCTCCAGCATGTTCAGGACGATCACGTCGGCACCGAAGGCGGCGGCGAGCTCGGTGTTGCAGACACCGCCCGTGCCGTCCGGTCCGGCCAGCACCGCCGTGTTGGGCCTGACCTCACCGACCAGCGTGCGTCCTTCGGCAGCGGCCACCGCCGCGGTCAGCTCCCGGCCGCGCAGCGCGGTCAGCGGGCCGCCGTCCAGGTCAAGAATGCGGGTCACGGACGGTGCTCCTCGTTGTCGGGGCGGGCCCGGGCCAGGCACGCGCACGGAATCCTCCGCTCTGTTCTATGCGCTCCGGCTCCCCCTACGGACGGGTCCAAGGACGCCCGTACCGGGCCTCCAAGGGCCCGGTGCCACCAGGCCCTTGGTCCACACCCATGCCCGGCGGACACCCAGCCCCGGGCGACGGCCCGGCCGGCGCCCGACGACCGGGCCGGCACCCGTTCGAGGGTCAGGGGACCAGGCCGGCCTCCGCCGCCACCAGGGCGGCCTGGACCCGGGTGTCCGCACCGGTCTTGTCCAGAATGTCGCTGACCAGCACCTTGACGGCGTCGGGTCCCAGGCCGAGCCTGAGGCCGAGTTCCAGGTTGGGCATGCCCTGCCCCAGGAGCGAGAGCGCCTCGCGCTCGCGCTCGTTCAGCGCCTGGACGCGCTGCCGCGCGGTGGGTCGGTCGTCGTCGACGGTGGCGGTGGCACCGGCCTCGAGCCCGCCGGCCAGCATCCGCTTGACGACCACACCGGTGACGCCGGGCGACAGCACCGCGTCCCCGGCCGCGGCCGCCCGGACCGCGCTGACCAGTTCCTGCGGTCCGTCGTCCTTGAGCAGGAAGCCGCTGGCCCCGGACTGCAGGGCTCGGGTGACGTTCTCCTCGTCGCCGAACGTGGTCAGCATCACCACCACCGGGCGTGGCTCGAGCGCGCGCAGCGGCGCGATGGTGGCGAGGCCGTCCAGCACGGGCATCCGGATGTCCACCAGCGCCACGTCCACCGGTTGGGCGGCGGCCAGCTCCAGCGCCTCGGCGCCGTTGGCCGCCTCCGCCACCACCTCGATCCCCTCGGCGTGACGCAGGATCAGCCGGACCCCGGCCCGGATCGCCGGTTCGTCGTCGGCGAGCAGCACCCGGATCGGGGCCGCCCCACTGTTCTCGGTCATCACCACTCCGGGATCGGGGGTCAGGCGGACGGGACGGGAACGGACAGCACCGCGTCATGCGCCAGAGGAGCACTGAAATGGGAGATATCGGTCAGAACGTTCCCGGCGAAACAGTAACGGGTGATCTGCAGCCGGTCCTGCAACGTCGCGGAGGTGTAGGGGAAGATGCACCGGGTGGTCCCCGCCGCCCGATCCGGCTCCCGCCCGGCCGCGGCCGCGCTGACCGCGTCGTTGTTCCCGCCGACCAGCGCCGTCACCTGGTCGAAGGACATCCCCAGGTGCAGCGAGTCCGGCGGCGGCGCGGAGGCGTAGTTGTAGTAGTGGGCCTCCTGCACCACCGCCAGGCCGAGCAACAGGATGGCGCCCAGGCCCGCCAGACCGAGCGCCGCCGAGACGACTCCGGCCATCTGCCGTCGCACCGGGCCCTCGATCGCCGGCAACCCCTCCAGCGCGGCGGACTCCCGGACCTGCCGGTCCGCCGCCCCGTCCTGGTCCGGATCGGTCGGCACCGTCGCCTCGACCTGGAAACCGCCCTGCGCGCTCGGACCGGCCGTCAGTTCGCCGCCCAGCAGCGCCACTCGCTCACCGAGCCCCGTCAGCCCGCGTCCGGTGCCCAGCCCCGAGGTCGCAGCGGGCCGCGCGGACGGCGGACCGTTGCGCACCCGCAACTCGATCCGCTCGGGCAGGTGCCGAACCGTCACCCACACCGGGGCACCGGGGGCGTAACGGTGGACGTTGGTCAGCGACTCCCGCACCACCCGGTTCACCGCCCGGCGCACCCGGGGCTGGACCGCGTCCAGGTCCTCCCCCTCCCAGGAGTACTCGACGGGCACCCCCGCCGCCCGTGACTCCTCCACCAGTGCCAGCACGTCGGACCTGGTGCCGGTGGCGTCGGTGAGCGCATCGGTGCCGGTGTCGCGTCCCAGCGGGCCGAGCACGCCGAGCACCTGCCGCAGCTCGTCCATCGCGTCCCGGCCCGCGCGGCGCACCTGGGCGGCCTCCTCGCGCAGTTCCGGTGCCTGCGAACCCAGCGCCATCTCCAGGCCGCCCGCGTGCAGGGCGATCAGGCTGAGGCGATGCCCGACCAGATCGTGCATCTCGGCCGCGATCCTGGACCGCTCGTGGATCCGGGACTCGCTCTCGGCCAGCCGGCGGGCCTGTTCCGCCGCGGCGGTCCGCTCCCGCAGCGCCAGCACCAAGCGGTCCTGCTGTCCTGCGGCGGTCCCGACAAGTCCGGGCACCAGAACCGTCACCGCCGCCAGGACCACACCCAACTGCGCCGCGTACTGCCAGCGGCCGTCCTGCCACACCACCACCCGCAGCAGACACACCACCACCGGCAGTACCGCGGCCGACCCCAGCAGCACGTCCCGGCGCCGGGCCCGCTCGCAGCGCCGCGTGGAGCTGTAGCAGACGATGGCGCACAGCATCGACGCCGCCGGCATCACCCCGACCAGCGCCGCCTGCCCCAGCATCGCCGCCTGCGGAAATCGCCGGCGCCCCACCAGCAGCGCCAGTGCCCCACATCCCAGCAGCAGCAGGGTGCCGCGGCCCAGCGTCCCCGACTGGCCCACGGAGTGGAGAACGGCGTAGGTGACCACCATCACCACCCCACCGGCCAGGGCCTCGGCCACGAGCAGCCCGGGGCCACCGCCCCCGGGCGACGCGGCGGGATCAGCGGGGAGCACCGGCACGAAACGCATACCGCCGAGTATGGCCACGCGGCCACGCCCGCCACGGAACCCCGCCGACCATGCCACCCGACCGGCTCCCTGACCGTGGGCGGGCGTGGGCGTGCGGACGGGCGCGGACGTGCGGACGGGCGCGGACGTGCGGACGGGCGCGGCAGGCGGGGAGCCCGGTCAGGGCTTCCGGGCGATGGCGCCGTGCATCTGGACGCATTCGTCGGGCAGCCCGACGGACTCCTCGTCCGGGTGCCAGCGATGGACCAACTGCACACCAGGCTCGATGATCTCCAGGCCGGCGGAGGTGAGGAGCGCAGCGACCTCGTCCCTGGTCCGGGCCCGCTCCGGGATGCCCCGGGCGGCGTAGACGGCGAGGCCCTCGGTGACCTCACGCGGGTTGCTGTCCGCTGTGACGGTGGAGAGCGCCACGTAGCTTCCGGGGGCGAGCGGGGTGACCAGATCCCTGATGATCGTGCGGGCTGCGTCCTCGTCGGTGACGAACTGGAGGATCGCGAAGAGGCTGACCGCCACGGGCCGGGTCAGGTCGAGGACGCGGCGCAGCTGCGGTGAGGCGAGGATGCTCCGGGTGTCGTGCAGGTCCGCGTCGATGTAGGTGATGCGGCCCTGCGGGGTGCCGGTGAGCAGGGCGCGCGCGTGCACGAGCACGAGTGGGTCGTTGTCCACGTACACGACCCGCGCGTCCGGGTGGACCGCCTGGGCGACCTGGTGGGCGTTGGGTTCGGTGGGCAGGCCGGTGCCGAGGTCGAGGAACTGCCGTACGCCGTGGTCGGCGGCGAGACGGTGGACGGCGCGGCGCATGAACTGGCGGTTGGCGCGCATGGACAGGGGCAGGCTCGGCCACACCTCGGCGATGTCCGCGGCGGCCTCACGGTCGACGGGGAAGTTGTCCTTGCCGCCGAGGAAGAAGTCGTAGATACGCGCCGAGTGAGGAACGTCCGTGCGCAGCAAGGGGACCGACCCGCCCTCGGGTATGTCGGCCGCCTGTGTCCAGTCCCAGTCCTGCGCCATCGGGCACCTCTGATTTTCCGTCACATCGATCACTCGTTTGCCGTCGAATCATGGCACGAACGGAAGACGGCGGCTCTCGCGGGCCGCCCTTCTCCCCCGCGGCATCTGGTAGTCCAACTGACGCCCTGTCAGAATGCTCCGGCCTGGACGGGCGTCCGGGCCGGAGGGAGTGCCGTGTTCCCCACAGCGCCGCTGCTGCCCGAAGAGGACTGGTTCATCCGCCTGGAGCACACCGACGAGCGTCGCGTCGCCGTACTCACCCTGGACAACCCCGGCAAGCTCAACGGGTGGAGCTGGGAGGCCACCCGTCAGCTCGCCGCACGGGCCGACCAGATCCGGTTCGACCCGCAGGTGCGAGCCGTGCTGCTACAGGCCAACGGGCGCGCGTTCTGCGCCGGGATCGACGCCGCGGCGCCCGGCTCGCCCGTCACCGGGCGCTCCGACGCGGAGCTGGTGCGCAACTACTACGAGGGCATCCGGTTGGTGCACGAGCGGCTCCGGGTGTTCTCCGGGCTGCCGCAGCCCGTGGTCGCCGCGGTGCAGGGCTACTGCCTCGGCTTCGGCTTCGAACTCGCGTTGATGTGCGACATCCGCGTCGCCGCCGAGGACGCCGTCTTCGCCCTGCCGGAGGTGACGCTCGGCGTGGCGGTCGACGCGGGCGGGGACTTGCGTCTGGCCCGGGAGATCGGCACCGGGTGGGCCAAGCTGCTGGCGCTCACCGGCCGCCGGATCGACGCGGCGACCGCGGAGCGCATCGGCGCCGTCCAGCTGGTCGTGCCGAACGGCGAACTTCACGACGCCGCCCTGGAACTGACTCGGCAGCTCGCGGCCAACGCCCCGCTCGCGGTCCAGGCGGTCAAGCGCGCCATCGACGCCTATGCCGACCACACCCTCACCGAGGCGCTGCGTACCCAGGCACTGTCCGCCGCGGCGTTGTTCGCGTCCGACGACAAGAAGGCCGGCTACGCGGCCGCGGTCCGGCGCGAACGCGCGACTTTCGAGGGGCGGTGACGCGGGCGTGGCATCCCCTCCCCCACCGCCGGGCACGGCGATGCTGCCTGCGGGCAGCTACGCGGGCACCACTGTCATGATCACCGGGGGCGGCACGGGGCTGGGCCGGGCGATGGCCGTGGAGTTCGCCCGGCTCGGCGCGCGCGTCGGCATCGTCAGCCGCGATCCCGCACATCACGCGGCCGGGGTCTGTGCGGTCGAGGAGGCCGCTCGTACTGCTCGCGCCGCTCGCGCCTTCGCGCGGGACGGCGCCGGGGAAGTCGGCGCGGCGGCGGCCGGCACGACTGCGGCCGACGCGGCGGCGGGAGGCGCGGTGGCCGTCGGCGCGACGGCCGACGTCCGGAATCCGGAACTGGTGGCCGCCGCCTTCGACACCGTCGAGGCCGCACTCGGGCCGGTGACCGTGCTGGTCAACAACGCGGCGGCCAACTTCCCCGTCCCCGCGGCCGAGCTGAGTCCCGGCGGCTGGAGGGCGGTGGTCGACATCGTGCTCACGGGCAGCTTCCTGTGCTCCCGCGAGCTGCACCGTCGGCACACCGGACGCGGGGCGTCGCCGGGCCCCGCCGCGATCCTCAACATCTCGGCCGCCCAGGCGTTCACGGGCGGGCCCGGCATGGTGCACAGCGCATCCGCCAAGGCCGGGGTGAACGCCATGACGAAGACGCTCGCCGTCGAGTGGGCGGCGGACGGCATCCGCGTCAACGGCCTGGTCCCCGGTCTGTTCCCACACGAGGACCTGCCCGCCGCTCTGCGCGCCCTGCGCGAGCGCGACCCGGACCAGGCCGCCGTCGACGCCCGCAGGCAACCCGCCGGACGAGTGGGGCTCCCCCACGAGCTGGGCTGGGCGGCAACCTACCTGTGCTCGCCGTTCGCCGCGTTCCTGACCGGGCACACGCTCGTCCTCGACGGTGGCAACCATCTGCGTCGCGACTTCGTCATGCCCCCGGTGGTCCCGATCTCCGAACAACTGCGGCCGCGTCCGAACTGAGCGCCCGGGCGCCCGCGCGGGGGGATGCAGCAGCCGGGAAGCTGACGTGCACGGAGCTCCGCCTCAGTCGAGTCGCACCGGGCTCGACGCGGAGACCACCACCGCACGACGGGTGCCAAGGACAAGGATGCGCGATTCGACCTGCGTGTATCCGCACTCCGCCACCCACGTGCCGGCCTCCCGGGCCGTCTGCGGCAACGGCACGTCGCGGGCCACATGCCGGGCGAAGTCTCCCGACGCACGGAAGTGGGTGGCCAGGGGCAGAGTGAACCCCACCCGGCCCCCTGGGCGCAGGACGCGGCGCCAGTCGGCCAGCGCCCGACGCCCCAGAAAGTGAAGCGAGGACGCGCAGAACACGACATCGAGGGAGTGGTCGTCGGCCGGCAAGGGCACGGCGTCGGCAACCCGCCAGTCGATCGCCCCGCCGCAGGTCATGGTCTCGGCCCGGGCTCTGCCCACCGCGACCATACCGGGAGACAGGTCGACGGCCAGGACCGGCTGGGCGGCGGCTTGTCGACGCTGTGCGAGCTGGAGAGCAACTGCTCCGGCTCCACACGCCACGTCCGCAACCAGGTCCTGCGCGCCGGGCGCCACCTGGTCGATCAGCGCCCGCGCGACTTCGTCGTGGTGACGGTGGTCATAGCTGTCGGCCAGATCGTCGAAGGCCCCGGCCAGCCCTGTGCTCTGCGTCATCGTCCGAGGCTAGTCCGCCGGACAGCCGCAGCGCAGTCAAAGGATCTGGCGCCGGCCCCGGACGACACCCTGAGCGGAGATGGACGCCCTGATCGAACGCCACACAGGCCCCCCACACCGAGCGCGCCAGCGAAGCGGGAGCGGCCCGGCCGCGTCGCGGATGTCCGGTCCGGCGCGGCCCTCGGCGCGCGACAGCGATGGCGTCAGATGGTCCCGCGGAGCTTGGCCAGCGCCTCGTTGAGCAGGATCTCGCCCTCCGCCTGGGTGCGGCGCTGGCGGACGTAACCCATGTGGGTCATGTACGGGGCGTGGCCCTCAGCGACCGGCAGGTCCTCGGGGTTGGAGCCGGCGGGCCCTCCGCACCGCGGGCAGTCCCACGTCTCCGGGATCACTGCCTCGATCGCGAAGCTGAGCTGCGTCTGGTGACCACTGCCGCACCAGAACGAGACCATCGTGCGAGGGGCGAGGTCACCGCGCTCTGGCTCCCCCATCGGACCGGACCCGATCCGCGCACCCCGGATACCGGAACTTCCCTGCGCCACGCTGCTCTCCCTCACCCAGTTGTGCCCATGCCACGGACGCGGATGGGATAGCCCAGCCTAAGGCCCCTCGACACGAGAAACGACCCCGGCCCATCTCCCCAAGGCCAGGAACCCGGCCTGCCGGGGTCGGACTGCACCGAGCAGCCCCGCGGGTGAGCGGAGGATTCTCACCCTGGAGCGCCCTCGACCACACCTGTCTCGTCGCCCGGAACGATATCAAGGGTCAGTTTACAAACCATCCACGCCGGATCCAGGTTGGCCCCAGTTGTCCTGCGCAGACTGCTCGTCGGTGCGCCCGAGCCGGATCTCACCATCTTCGTGGACGTGTCCCGACTGAAGCCGTGCGCCGCATCAACGTGCGCGGGATCGACGAGGAGGACGCGGACTTCCTCGAGACGCCCCGAAGCGCCTACCTCGACCTGCCCGAGTTCGCCGACTTTGTCTCAATTCCGGACGACGGTGACTTCGAGACCGTCCAACTGGCCATGCGGCAAGCCCTCGTCAATGCCTTCCCCGAGTTCTTCGTGGACGCCTCGGCCGCCTGATCCGGTTCCGTGGCGGCCCGGCTGCCGAAGGTACGTCACATTCGCTTCGGACGAGTACTCGATGATTGTCGTCCATGGGACCACGCTGACGTGGGGACACCTGGCCAAAGCGTGATCGGTTCGGGATACGGACGCGACGGAAACGGAGGGCCCGCGCCTCTATTCTGCTCCGTGCACAGATTTGAAGATCGGGTGCAGATTCCGCGCAATTCCGGCGGATCTGCCCAGCACGAGGAGAGTCCGTCATCACGCCCGCACGCAAGACCCTTACCGCCCTCGCCTGCTCGGCCGCGATAGCCGTGGGCATCGCCGCCTGCGGCACCGCCAAGCAGCTCTCCGCTGCCGAGCAGGTGAGCACGGCGTTCGACAAGCTCGGAGCGGGCAAGTCCCTCTCGGTCGCGTTCTCCCTCGACGCGACCCCGGCGCAGCTGGTGGCCCTCAGCACCGACGGCAACCTCGCGGACAAGCTGAAACTGACCGACGCCCGCAAGCTCAGCGGGCTGGGCGCCACCGTCACCGTCACCTCCGCCGGCAAGCCGGTCAAGGACGTGTTCAAGGCCGCCGGAGCGAACTCGACGGCCCTCCCCCAGGGAGTCGCAGTCTCCTTCGAGGTGCACGCCGGTGACAAGAAGCCGCTGGTCGAGGTGCGGGAGCTGGGCAGCAAGGCGTACCTGCGCGTCGGCCTAGACGAGATGGCCGCACTGAGCGGCGACAAGAGCTTCACCCAGAGCCTTTCCGACATGCGCAGCGGCATGGCCGACGCCCCCGCCGAGTTCGCGCCCATGAAGGCGCTGCTCGAGGACAAGTGGGTGGCCGTGGACGCGGCCACGCTGCAGAAGTTCGGCCAGCAGGCGCAGAAGTCCACGGGCGCCGCCGGCGTGCCGAGCTCGATGCCGACGCTGGACAGCGCCACGCAGACCCAGCTCGGCGACGCTGTGGTCGCGGTGCTGAAGCGTGACCTGACGCTCACCGACAAGGGCACCACGGACGGGGTCCAGGAGATCGACGTCCAGGCGCCGGCCAAGCAGTTGGCGACCGACCTGGAGAAGGCCGTCCTGCCGATCGTCAAGAAGCTGCCCGGCATCGGGAATGTCCCCACCTCCACCCCGACCGACCTGCCGAACGGCACGGCGGACGCGCAGCTCTTCCTCAAGGACGGCTCGCTGTCCCGGGTCTCACTGGACCTGGCGCAGCTCGACGCCTCCTCGGCCAAGAAGAACGAGCACCTCCCGGTCTCGCTGTCCTTCGACGGCGCGGCCCCGGCGATCACCGCGCCCGCCGGCGCGGTGGAGCTGACGCCGGAGGTCCTGGACGCGATGATGAGCAGCATGGGCGGCGCGAACGGCAGCATGCCGAGCAGCTGACCGGTTCTGCGAGCGGGTGTCACCCGCCCTGTCCCGCCGAGCGGGGCAGGGCGGGGCGCGCTCATCCGCCGTGAGTGCAGCCTCGACTGATGTGGGCCTCCAGCAGTCGGATCGCAAGGTCGTGACCGTATCGGCGAGCCATGTCCATCGGGGTGTCACCGTCCGGATCGGGGAGTACCGGGTCCGCGCCGAACGCGAGAAGCACGGCGGTGGAGTGCACGTTCAAAGGCTGCCCTGTCTGGGCGGCGGCATCTCCCTCAGCGTCGATGGCATGGGTCAGCAGCGTCACGTTGCTGAAAACCTCATTCGGGTCAACACCGCCCGCCAAGAGCCGCGCCAATGCCTCGGCATCCTGCATCTCCACCGCATGGTGCGCGGGCGTCCAGCTCCAGTCGTCACTCACACCGACACTCAAGCAGTTCCGCGCCTCGCCTACCAGCGCTTAAGGCCCGGCACCGAGCGCCGATCGAGACATCCTGCCGCTCCGCGGACCCGTGGATGACGGCTGGGACGTCGTTCGGGGGCGTGGCGGCCGAAGCCGAGCCGCCCGCTCCCGAAACGATGACCAGTCAGGCCACGGGCCAGGACTGCTGCCCCGTCAGCAAGGGGCGAGCCCACTGCCAGGCGGTGTGCAGGTCGGCGGCGGGGAGGGTCACGGTGGCCGAGCGGACGGTGCCGCGGTCGCGGTAGTCGCGGACGATCACGCGGTGGTCGGGGCGGGAGACGAAGCCGTGGAGGGCGGTGGGGTCGCGCCAGACGGAGAGGGATCCGGTGACGGGGCGCAGCGGGTGGGGGTGGATCCAGAGGAGGAGGCCGACCGCACCTTCCGTGTCGGGCCAGGTGTCGCGCAGGCGGCGGGCGGAGGCGGCGACGCCGAGCGCGTGCCAGGGGCGATGGGTGGTGAATTCGGTGATGCTGACGGTGAGTTGCCGGGGTTCGGCGGGCTTGGCGGGTTCGGTGAGGCGGTGGGGGCCGTGGGTCCAGTGGCTGGTCCAGATGGTGCGGGGCATGACGGCTCTCCTCGCGCTGCGTTCTTCTGTGCTGACTCAGCCAAATCATAGACGAACGATCGTGCTGTTTGTTGGGGGATGGATAGCGGCATCCCCGTACGGGAGGCCGCCGCCTTTGTCGGTTACGGCTTGACGCCGACCGCGGCGTAGAACGAGACCTGGGCGTCCGTCAGTCCCTCGGGCAGGGGGTCGATGTCGTCGGGACACCAGCGGTGGGCGGTGACGATGCCGGGTTCCAGGAGCGTCAGGCCCTCGAAGAAGGTCGCGAACTCCTGCCGGGTTCGCAGTTGCAGGGTGGTGCCGGCGCGGTTGTAGATCTCCTGGACCTTGGGGGCGCCAGCCGGATCGAGCTCGGCGGTGGCGTGCGAGAGCACCAGGGCGGAGCCGCGCGGCAGGGGCTTGAAGAGGCGGTCGACGATGGCGTGGGCCTCGGCGATGTCGGGGACGAAGTGCAGCAGGGCGACCATGGACAGCACGACGGGCTGGTCCAGGTCGAGGGTGCGGGCCAGTTCCGGGGCGGCCAGGATGGTGTCGGGGTCGCGGACGTCGCCGTGGATGTAGGCGGTCCGGCCCTCGGGGGTGCTGGTCATCAGGGCGCGGGAGTGGGCGAGGACCACCGGGTCGTTGTCGACGTAGACGACGCGCGCGTCCGGGGCCACGCCCTGCGCGACCTCGTGGAGGTTGGGTGAGGTGGGGATGCCGGTGCCGATGTCGAGCCACTGCCGCAGGCCCCGGCCCGCCATCACGCGGGTCGAGCGGCGCATGAACGCGCGGTTGGCCTGGACGGCGCTGCGCATGTCGGGGAAGACCTCGAGCACTCGCTCGGCGGCCTCGCGGTCGACGGCGTAGTGGTCCTTTCCGCCCAGGAAGTAGTCGTACATCCGCGCGCTGTGCGGCACGTCCTGCCGGATGCGAGCGCTGAGCGGCTCCTCGTGTCCCAGATCGCCGGTGCTCATCGTTCCCACTCCCCTGTGCCCGCTGGTCCGGCTGTGCGCTGCCTGAGAAGCAGTGTAGTCAAGTTGCCGATCTTTCAAGCAACTTCCGGCGCCGGGTCCGACGAGCCTGGACCGGTCCGGCCTGGACCGGACCGGACCGGCTCCGACCGGCTCGGTGCGGCCCGGTGCGTCAGGCGCGTGTCAGCGGCCTGAGGGCCGTATCAGCGCGGTATCAGCGGGGGCTGGCAGCTTGGGCGGCATGACACGAAACGACAAGAACCCCGAGTCCGGCCGTCCGGTGGCCGTGTCCGTGCGGGGGCTGGTCAAGCACTTCGGCGAGACCAGGGCGCTGGACGGTGTGGATCTGGACGTGCACGAGGGCACCGTCCTCGGCGTGCTGGGTCCGAACGGTGCCGGCAAGACGACGCTGGTGCGGTGCCTTTCCACGCTGATCACGCCCGACGCGGGCCGGGCCGTCGTGGCCGGCTACGACGTGGTGCGCCAGCCCCGGCAGCTGCGGCGCGTGATCGGCCTGACCGGCCAGTACGCCTCGGTGGACGAGAAGATCTCGGGCCGGGAGAACCTGTACCTGATCGGCCGGCTGCTGGACCTGTCCCGCAAGGAGGCCCGCTCGCGCGCGGACGCGCTGCTGGAGCGGTTCTCGCTGACCGAGGCGGCCAACCGTCCGGCCCGCACCTACTCCGGCGGCATGCGCCGCCGCCTGGACCTCGCGGCGTCGATGATCGGCCGTCCGCACGTGCTGTACCTGGACGAGCCGACCACGGGCCTGGACCCGCGCACCCGCAACGAGGTGTGGGCGGAGGTCAGGGCCATGGTCCGCGACGGCGTGACGGTGCTGCTGACCACGCAGTACATGGAGGAGGCCGAGCAGCTCGCCTCCGAGCTGACCGTGATCGACCGCGGCAAGGTCATCGCCAGCGGCGGCATCGACCAGCTCAAGGCGAAGGTCGGCGGCCGCACGCTGCGCATCCGTCCCGCCGACCCCGCCTTCCTGCGGCCGCTGGCCCTGGCACTGGAGGAGCAGCGCCTGGCCGGTCCGGCCGCCGTGGTCCGGACCGAGTCCGGCGAGGTGCTGGTGCCGATCGTCAGCGACGACCAGCTGACGGCGGTCGTCGGGGCGGTCGCCGCGCGCGGCGTCACGATCGGCTCCATCGCCGTCGAGCTGCCCAGCCTCGACGAAGTGTTCCTCTCCCTCACCGGCCAGAAGGCCTCCGTCGCGCCGCAGTCCGCACCCGAGTTCGAGGAGGTCGCCGTATGAGCGCCGCCGTCCTGTCCCCCTCCCCCACCATCACCATCGAGGCCGACCCCAAGATCGGCCTGCGCGGTCATCTGCGCCACACCGGGGCGCTGATACGGCGCAACCTGCTGTGGATCAAGCAGGACCCCGAGTCGATGATGGACGCCGTGCTGATGCCGGTGATCTTCACCCTGCTCTTCGTCTACGTCTTCGGCGGGTCGATCGGCCAGGCGCTCGGCGGCGGCCAGGCCGCCTACGTCCAGTACGTCATCCCCGGCATGATCGCGATGATGAGCATGAACATCGCCCAGGCCGTCGGGACCGGCTTCAACGAGGACTTCAACAAGGGCATCATGGACCGGTTCCGGTCCCTGCCCATCGGCCGGGGTTCGGTGCTCGTCGCCAAGATCGCGGTCGAGTTGATCCGCCTGCTGGTGGCCGTGAGCATCCAGATGATCGTCGCGCTGCTGGTCGGCTACCAGATCAACGGCCACTGGGCCGGCCTGCTGGCCTCGATCGGCCTGTCGGCGCTGTTCGGCTCCGCCGTGATGTGGATCTTCCTGGTGCTGGGTGTGACCATGAAGAACGCGCAGTCCGTCCAGGCGATGGGCTTCCTGGTGATGATGCCGCTCCAGTTCGGCTCCTCCATCTTCGCGCCGACCAGCTCGATGCCGGGCTGGCTGGAGAACTTCACCAAGTACAACCCGATGTCGGGTCTCGCGGACGCGTCCCGCGGCCTGATGACCGGCGGTCCGATCGCCCACGGCCTGACCGTCACGCTCGCGTGGACCGCCGGGTTGACGCTGGTGATGGCCCCGATCGCGATCCGCAAGTTCACCAGGAAGAGCTGAGCCGCAGGGCCCGTCAGGGCCCACCAGTGCCCGTCAGACGGAGAGCTCCCGCACCGGGGTGCCGTCGAGGTAGGCAGCGATGTCCTGGACCGCCTGGGAGAAGTAGCCCTGGTAGTTGCGCTCGGTGACGTAGCCGAGGTGCGGGGTGGCGAGTAGGTTCGGCAGCGAGCGGAACGGGTGGTCGGCGGGCAGCGGCTCGATGTCGAAGACATCGACGCCCGCGCCGGCGATCCAGCCCTCCCGCAGCGCGAGCGCCAGCGCGTCCTGGTCCACGATCGCCGCCCGCGAGGTGTTGACCAGGAAGGCGGTGGGCCGCATCCGCCGCAGCTCGGCGGTCCCCAGCAGGCCGCGTGTCCCCTCACCCAGGACGAGGTGGACGGAGACGAAGTCGCTGGACCCCAGCAGTTCCTCCTTGGAGGCCGCCAGGTGGACGTGCTCGACGGCGGCACGCTGGGGGGTCAGATGAGGGCTCCAGGCCGTCACGTCCATACCGAAGGCGTGGCCGATGCGGGCGACCCGGCTGCCGATCTTGCCCAGACCCAGCAGGCCGAGCCGTCGCCCGGACAGGTCCGCGCCGACGCTCTGCTGCCACGGTCCACCCTCGCGCAGGGCGCGGTTCTCCACGACGATCCGGCGCGCCAGCCCCAGCAGTAGCGCCCAGGTCAGCTCGACGGGCGGCTGCGCGTTGCTGTCGGTGCCGCAGACGGTGACGCCGTGTCGGCGGGCGGCGCCCACGTCCACGGCGGCGTTGCGCATTCCCGAGGTGACCAGCAGGCGCAGGCGCGGCAGCCGGGCCAGCAGGTCCTCCCCGATCGGGGTGCGCTCGCGCATGATCACCAGGATCTCGCAGTCGGCCACGGCCGCGACCAGCTCGTCCTGGTCGGCGATGTGCGAGGTCAGCGACCGGACCTGGACGCGGTCGTCGAGAGCGGCCCAGTCGGCGGTGGCCAGGGCGACGTTCTGGTAGTCGTCGAGCACGGCGCAGCGCAGCATCGTCATGATCGCGATCGTAGTCGGCGGCGTCATGTCGGCAGCGCACGCGCGAACGCTCCGGGGTCAGGGGGACAACGCGGGACGACGCCGAGGGTGCTACGGAGCCGGGGGCGCCGACTGCGGGGCCGTAGGGCGCTGCGAGGCGGCCGCGGCCGGGTGGAGGTCGGCGAGGGTGAGGCGGTGGGCGGGCTCGTCGGGAAGGATCACGCGGCGGGTGACGCCGCCGTCGGGGCCGACGTGGAGAAGTTCGCCGGGCTCCAGTGGTTGCCACGCGGGGTTGTCGTCCATGCGTTCGCTGGCGATGACGGTCGCGCGGTGGCCGGCCAGTTCCCCGGAGTGGACGCGCAGCCGGCCTGCGGTGCCGCTGTGGTCCAGGTGCCGGTCGCCGTGGTGGCCACCGGGGTGTCGTTGCAGGACGTGGAGCTCGTGGGTGTCCGGATAGCGCAGGGCCCACACCTGGTCGGCGGTGGTGAGCAGGACGTTCAGGGCGTAGATCGGCAGGTTCCGCGCGGCCCAGCGCGCGGCGGCCTCGATCCCGGCCGTGACGTCACCGTCGCGGGCCGCAGTCTCGCGGGTGATCAGCGCGAAGAAGCGCTCGGAGTCGGTGTCGCCGCGGACCAGGGCCAGGTCGCGGCCCAGGTGGGCGTCGAGCCGGGGCAGGTCCTCGATCACGCCGTTGTGGGCGAACAGGCGCCCCCGCTGCTCGAAAGGGTGGGTGTTGCGCAGCTCCACCGCACCGGTGGAGGCGTAGCGGATGTGGGCGAGGAACGTGGTCGAGGCGACGCTCCTGGCCTCCTCGGCGAAGGCCCGGTCCTGGTAGGCAGCGATCGGCGCCTTGTGGACCTGCGGCGCGCCCGCGGCGTCGAACCAGCCCAGACCGGTGCCGTCGGGCTCGCGGTGGCTCTGGTCGCTGAGGCTGTCCGGCGCGTCCAGCAGCCAGAACGTGGCGCGGGTGCGGACGGGTGCGCTGCTGAGCGCGAACAGACGGCACACGGCGTCTCCGCCTCTCCTCGGATCCGATGCGTCCTCGGCGTCGCCGGCAACGATACGGCGGTCTCACCGTGCGCACGAGGTGCCGGGCGCGCACGGGAGCGGCGGTCAGGGCGCCCGGAAGTAGGTGGGGAAGGTCGCGGCCAGGTGGGGCCTGCGGCCCCAGGCGAGGATCTTGCCACGGGCGACCGCCGACCAGGGTGAGCAGCGGCCCAGGGCGATCAGGAGGAAGGTCACCGACTCGGTGATGATCGTGCAGTCGCTCCGCTGCGGCGCCCCGGGGGTGACGGTGACCGAACCGCCGGAGAAGGCGGCGGCGAAGCGGTCGGGGTTGCCGCGCAACCCGAGGGTGTAGGTGACATCGAGGTTCCCGGCCGCGTCGCGGTCCAGCACCCAGGGCATCGCGGTCAACAGGAACGGCAGGCACAGCTCCGCGCGGCGGCGGTCGATCATGTGCGGACGGCGCAGCGCGCGGGCCATGTCCCAGCCGTGGCCGAGCATGTGGGTCAGCAGGTAGGAGCCGAGGATCTCCTGGGTCATCGGCCCCAGCGGGCTCGCCACCGGCGCGGCGCTGTCAGCGAGGACGTCGGCGGCGACGAAGGCCTCGGTGTGGCGGACCAGGCCGTCGGCGAGCACGGTCAGGTCGCGTTCGGGCCAGGCCGCGAGCGAGTCCTCGTTCGCGGCGGCGAGACTCGCCGCCGTTCCGTCGCCATAGGCGCGTTCGGTGCCGGCCGCGAGGTCGGCCATCAGCTCGTTGGCCAGCACCAGGTGGGCGGCGGCCTGGCCGACGGTCCAGGTGGCGTCCGGTATGAGGGTCGCCGCGTCCGCGTCGGTGCGCAGGAGGGAGGCGATGTCCTGGGCGGTGGCCAGGAGGCAGGCGTGGAGCTCCTGCCGGGTGCCCCGGTCAGGGGTGGGATCGACCATGGCCCCGTAGCCTGCGGCACTGGCGGGCTCGCTGTCCATCCCCTGGGGGCCGACCGTCGAGGAGGAGCACGCCGACGCGCGGCCGGACCGCCTGCCGCACGGCGGGCCGAGGGGTGTCGAGCGCCCGTTTGCGCGGCTGCGGTGATGGGGTTTGAGTGGTGGGTGGGTCCGCTGTTCGCGGTCGTCGGCGAACCGAGGAGGAGTCATGGCTCACCACAAGTCGAACAAGGCCGTCGAGGGAGACCCCGACACCGGTCATGGGCGCGGTATGCCAAGGCGCGCCAACGAGGACGAGCTGGAGGAACGGACCGAGCTGGACCGTGAGGAGGTCGGGCTGGACCCGGAGGGCGAGGGCGAGGAGGAGGACTGAGTCCCGCACCTGCCCGCCCGTGTCGAGGGATCGATGAACAGTCCGCCCAGCCCGCATGCAGCGACGGAGTCCGTCCACCGTCGTACCGGCGGCGCGGTCGTCACCGTCGGCGGACACGCCCACCAGGTCGACTTCGCGGGTGACACAGTCATGGCTTTCGATGCGGAACTGCTGCGACGCTACCGGGCGGGCAGCGTCGAAGCGGTCCCGCTGCTCGTCACGGCGGACGCGTGCGACGGGGCCGGGGCGACCATCGGCGAGGTCACCTGGGTGCTGGACCCCGATCGCCTTCCGCCGGCCGGAGCGCTCCGGGCCCTGACCCCGGGCCAGCCGTTCCCGGCGGTGCAGGAGTTCGCGCTGAACATCCGCGTCACCATCCCCGACCTGCTGCCCGGCGTGACGCTGCGGAACAGGGTCGTCGACGGTCCGGTGATCCTCCGCAATGCCAACGCGATCGCCTTCCCGCCGGAGAACGACGCCTACGAGCTGGCGGTCGCCGTCCGGTTGGAGGACGTGGCGCGTCCGGGCCCCGTCCTCGCGACGATCGACAGTTTCCCGACGGTCGCGAACCCGGTTCGTCCGGTGGTCGGTTGAACCTCGACCGACGCGCGGGGCGCCGGTGGGGTGATCGACCGAGGTGTCGGGTGGCGGGGGCCTGACGAAGTGTGGGTTCTGCCAGTACGTCTCGGCGGTGGCCCGGGGAGAGACTTCCGGGAACGGCCGGACACGAACCAGGGGTTGGCGTCGCGGCTGTAACAGGCGCACTGGCTACCGAAGGGGGCGGCACATGACTGTGCAGCAGTACGACGCGATCGGTGAGGCGTTCGACGGATTCAAGTCGCTGCCGTTGGTCCGCTACGGGGAGGTGCCGAGCTTCCTCGCCATGGTCGGCGAGGTGAGCGGCAGGTCGGTCCTCGACGTGGCGTGTGGAACGGGCTTCTACAGCCGGGAGTTCAAGCGGCGCGGCGCCACGGACGTGCTCGGCGTGGACATCTCGGGCGAGATGATCGCCGCCGCGCGGGAGAGCGAGCGGCGCGACCCGCTGGGCGTGCGTTACGAGGTCGGCGACGCCGCCGAGTTGACGTCGGTCGACCAGCGGTTCGACGTGGCGGTGGCCGTGCAGTGCCTCAACTACGCGCCGGACATCGCGACGCTGGAGCGGATGTGCCGCAACATCCACGCCGCGCTGGTGCCCGGCGGGGAGTTCTTCGTCTTCGCGCAGCGCCCCGACTACGGCTTCGACTGTCCGTCGTTGGAGAGGTACGGGTTCCGCTGTGAGCCGACGGGCGAGGAGATCGAGGTGGGCCCGCGGGTGCGGGTGACGGCTTTGCTGGAGCCGGAGCCGATCAGCATCGTGGCCGCGGTACCGCGCCGCGAGGTGTACGAGGAGTCGCTGCGTGCCGCCGGGTTCAGCGAGGTGGAGTGGGTGCCGGTGCAGGTGTCGGAGGAGGGCGTCAAGGAGTTCGGCGCCGAGTTCTGGGCGGACGCGCTCGCCTTTCCGCCGCTGGTGATGCTGAGGTGCCGCGCCTGACCGATCGGGTCGGGCGGATGGGGAACTGAGTATCCGTACTTACGCGGACCGGAACTGGACCCTGCAACTCACCGTCGACGCACCCCCGGATCTGCGCACGGCCACGTCCGTGGACCAGGACGTGCTGACCACCGCGAGCCCCGCGCCGGTGCCGCCAGGCACGACAGTGCGGTCGAGCAGGCCGGTGCGGTCGGACGAACTGACACACACAGCGGGGTCGGGCGTCTACCTGCTCGGTGTCCGTCTCTCGGTGACCTACTACTGCGGGACCGGTGCGATGGCACCCTGGAAGTCGGCTTCGGTCCCCCCAGTGCGCGGCGGCCCTTGGACGGCGGCACGGTGACCCGGGCCGGGTGGGCGCTCCGCGTGAGCGCCCTGTGCTCCCCCGCGTGCCCCGGCACGTGAGCTGGTGCAGTGTCATATCCATGGTGGCACTGGGTTGTTCGTGGTTTCGTGGGTGGTCGTCGCGGCAGGGTGCCGCGCGTGGGGTGCGGCGGGGGGCCGAGGGTGCTGACGGAACTCGACGGGCGGACGGCGCTGGTCACCGGTGGGACGCGGGGTATCGGGCGGGCGGTCGCCCGGCGGCTCGCCGGGGCCGGGGCCGAGACCGTGCTGACCGGCCGGGACGAGCGGGAGGCGAAGGCCGCCGCGGCGGAGATCGCCGCCGAGACCGGCGGCTCGGTGACCGGGCTCGCGCTGGACCAGCGGGACCAGGAGCAGGTCGCCGCGTTCATGGCCGCGCTGGCGCAGGAGCGCCCGGATCTGGACATCGTGGTCGCCAACGCCGGGACGATGGGGCTGGGCGGAGTGCTCCAGGAGATCCCCGACGCGGACGTGCGCGCCGTGGTGGAGGTCAACGTGCTGGGCACGTTCGCGGTGCTCCAGGGCGCCGCGCGGATCATGACCCCGCGTGGCCGGGGTTCGATCGTGCTGCTCACCTCGCTCGCCGCCTCGATGGGTGTGCCGTTCATGGCCGCCTACGCGGCCACCAAGGGCGCGATCGCGACGCTGACGCTCAGTGCCGCGCAGGAGCTGGGCCCGCAGGGCATCCGGGTCAACGCGATCGCTCCCGGGGTGATCGAGACGGACATGACCGCTCCGTTCCCGCGCGAGGGCCTGGACGAGGTGGCGCAGCGCACTCCACTGCGGCGCCTGGGCCTGCCGGAGGACGTGGCGGCGGCGGCGTTGTTCCTGGCCGGTGACGAGGCGTGCTTCATCACAGGGCACGTGCTGGCGGTCGACGGCGGTCTTCAGCCCTGACGCGGCAGGGGTGCGCGGTGCCGGTCCCGCATGCCTCGGAGCTGCCGCGTTCGCGTCTCGATAGGGTGGGCGCGGCAGCAGTCAGAGATCGGAACAAGGAGCAGACGTGAGCGAGTCGGCGTCCATCGCCCTGCAGCGGGAGATCGCCCGGGACCTCCAGGTCGCCCAGAACTTCGAGGCGGAGCAGGAGATCGAGCGCCGGGTGGCCTTCCTCGCCGAGCGGCTCACCTCCACCGGGCTGCGTGCGCTGGTCCTCGGCATCAGCGGCGGCGTCGACTCCACCACGACCGGGCGGCTGTGCCAGCTCGCGGTCGAGCGGGCCCGTGGCGCCGGGCACGAGGCGCGGTTCTACGCGATGCGGCTGCCCTACGGGGTCCAGGCGGACGAGCACGACGCGCAGCTCGCGCTGTCGTTCATCCAGGCCGACGAGGTGCTGACGGTGGACATCAGGCCCGCGAGCGACGCCATGCTGGCGGCGACGCTGGCCGCGGACGTGGCCTTCCGGGACGCGCACCACCAGGACTTCGTCCTCGGCAACATCAAGGCCCGGCAGCGCATGATCGCCCAGTACGCGGTGGCCGGCGCGCACGCCGGGCTGGTGGTCGGCACCGACCACGCCGCCGAGGCGGTCTCGGGGTTCTTCACCAAGTTCGGCGACGGGGCCGCCGACGTGGTGCCGCTGACCGGCCTGACCAAGCGCCGGGTGCGCGCCGTCGCGGACCGCCTGGGCGCCCCCGCCGAGCTGGTGTGGAAGGTCCCGACCGCCGACCTGGAGACCCTCACGCCCGGCAAGGCCGACGAGGACGCCCTCGGGGTCACCTACGACAACATCGACGATTTCCTGGAGGGGAAGCCGGTGGACGAGCGGGTCTTCGAGACGATCGTCGACCGCTACCGGATGACCGAGCACAAGCGGCAGCTGCCGATCGCCCCCTGAACGGTCCGCTCCGATCCGGTCCAGTCCGGGCCGGGCCGGGCCGGTCCGGTCCGGTCCGCTCCGGTCCCCGAGGGGCCGTGGTCGCGTTCTGGCGGCGGCGAGCGGGGGACGGACGGGCCGGCGGACAGCGGGTCTGGCGGGTCTGTCAGTCGCGGGCCGTAGGCTGAGCGCCTCGGCTGCCCCGAGGATGCGGCCGTGGTCTCCCCCATGGGAGGCCACGGCCGCATCGTTTGCGCGGTGCGGGTGGGTGCCCGCGCCGGGGCGCGGGTGGAGTGGTCGGGGCTGGTGGGGGTCGTGGACAGGTGAGTGACAGGATCGCGTTCGCAAGGCAGACTGGGCGCCGCCCGGCCCGTGGCCGGGACCGGCGAGCGGACCGGAGGCACAGGGACGCGAGCCGTAGTTCGTCAACGGGGAGTCCGCATGTCCCGCACCATTTCCAGCCTGGTCGGTGAGCCGCTGTCGCAGCTCAACGCCGACGTCACCTCCGCCGGCGCGACGCTGGCCCCCACCGGCGATCCGACGGCGGTGCGCACCGCGGCCGACCGCGCCATGGGTGCAGCGGCGGCCATCGCCGCCCTGAACAACGCCGACCTGCTGTGTGAGCCTGCCCACGACTCCCGTGCTCTGCGCCGGGCCCACGAGACGCTGTGCGCGGCGCGCACGACCGCGCTGGCGCTCGCGGTGCCGCGCGGCAGCGTGGAGGGGATCGACGCGGTGATCCAGGTGATCGCCGAGGGGCTGGACGCCAAGCGCGTCCCGTCGGTCTGAGCCCGGAGCGCACCCTCGTGGTCGTTGTCAGTGGCCGCCTCTAGCATCGTGATGACTCGGGATGTCGGGAGGGTGCCGTGAGGCTGCGGAATGTGGAGCTCGGCGACGTCGGCGCCTACGAGCGGATGCGCTGCGATCCGGTGATGATGGCGGAGCTCGGCGGGCCGCAGCCGGTCGAGGGGATCCCCGCCAAGGTCGCCTCCGACGTCGCGACCGCGGCGGCGGACGAGGGCTGGATCAAGATGGTCGTCACGGACGAGGGCGAGGTCGCCGGCTCCGTGGTGCTGTGGTCCCACGAGGAGGACGGCGAGGTCGTCTCGGAGATGGGATGGATGGTCCTGCCGGAGTTCCAGGGGGGGGCCTGGCGAAGTGGGCGGTGGGCACACTGCTGGCGCTGGCGCGCCAGGACGGGCGGTGGGGGCGGATCCACGCGTTCCCCGGGGCGACGAACGCCGCGTCGAACGGGGTCTGCCGCGGGCTGGGCTTCGAGCTGCTGGAGGAACGCGAGGTCCTGTTCGCGGGGCGGAAGCTGCGGACGAACCACTGGGTGACCCGGTAGCCGCAGGCCCCTGGGCGAGGCGGTCAGGAGGTCGGCCGCGGCGCGACGCGTTCGAGGACGAGGACGACGGCGTCGTCCTTGAGGACGGGCGCCCATTCGGCGACGTCGTTCTCGATGAACTCGGCGACGCGGGCCGGCGTGCGGCGCTGGGCGGCGCGGCCGGTGAAGACGGAGCCGAGGCGCCCGGTGAGCGGGTAGAACTCGTCGTGGGTGTCGCGGGCCTCGGTGATGCCGTCGGAGTAGGCGACGAGCAGGACGCCGTCGTCCAGGGGGTGGGTGACCTCGCTCTGGGCCGAGGCGCCGAGCAGGCCGCCGAGGCCGAGCGGGAGCGCGAAGGGGACGTCGAGCGGGCGCACACCCTCGGCGTCCAGACGCAGCACGGGCGGGTGGCCGCGGTTGAGGAGGCGGACCACGGGCTCGTCGGCGGGGAACTCCAGGAGGACGGCGGTCACGAACAGCTCTTCGTCGTGCGCGTCGGCGGAGTCCAGGGCGAGGGCGGTCTCGATGCGTTCGGCGACGTCGGCGAGGGTCTCCTGGACGGCGGCGGCCTCGCGGAAGGTGGCCAGGGCGGTGGCGACGGTGGCGACGGCGCCGTTGCCCTTGCCGCGCACGTCGCCGAGGATCATGCGGGTCCCCCAGGCGGACTGCCGGACCCCGTAGAGGTCGCCGCCGACCAGGGCCTCGGTGTCGGCAGCACGGTAGAAGCCGGCCAGGGCGACGGCGCCGACCCGGCGCGGCAGCGGGCGCAGCAGGGCCCGCTGGGCGGCTTCGGCGAGCGCCTGGACGCGTTCGAGACGCTGGGTGGAGCGGTGCACGGTGACGGTGAAGAAGACGGCCACGCCGGCGATGAGGGCGTTGGCACCAAAGTCGACGAGGAAGTGGGAGCTGTAGGCGTGGCCCTGGTCGATCTGGAGGGCGATCATGCCGAGGGCGCCGGTCACGGCGACGGCGACGACCCAGCGGGTGCGGTAGGCGAGCGCGGCCAGCGGGGTCGCCGCGCTGAGCAGCGACAGGTAGGAGTACGCGGACGGCGTCGTCAGCTCGAGGGTCACACTGGCCGCGATCAGCACCCACGGGAGCGGGGCGATCCACGGAGCTCGGCCGGCGGAGTCTGTCACATCCTCCTGCCTACCACGCCTCCCGCCACCGCGCCGGTCAGCCGCTCCGCGCGGCGCCGCGATGCGGCTGCCGGGAGCCGGGCCGGGAGGCGGCGCAGGAGGTCAACCGGAGTCCCACCCCGCCGGGCAGCGCCACACAGGCGGCGGCGAGGCGGGTGCGCCGGTTACGGAGGGGCGGGGGGGGGGGGGGCCCGCCCCCCCCCCCCCCCCCCCCCCCCCCCCCCGCCCGGCGGCGGGCCCGGGGGGGGGGGGGGGGCCCGCGGGGGCCCGGGTACGGGGAGG
>NZ_JBGCCA010000010.1:0-204494 GCF_041261265.1 Streptacidiphilus sp. MAP12-33 | reverse complement strand
GGAAACAGAGCGTAACGACTGCCCAAGTACCCTGGATTTGCCCGGACAGTGACCACTTGGGCTGTACAGTGCTCACTCATTCCTGATCCCTACAGTGCCGTTGCTCGGGGATGGGGCGGTCGCTCTGGAGACTCCAGAGACGTTGGAAGATCCCGGGCCGGTCCATCAACTCGGCAAAGCTGCCCGACTGGGTGATCCGCCCGTCCTCCATGCAAACGATCCGGTCCGCCACCGAGGCGTTGGCCAGGTTGTGGGTGACCAGGATGACCGCGCGGTCCGCCGCGATCTCGCGCAGGCCGGTGAAGATGCGGTGCTCGGCGCGCGGATCGAGATCGCTCGTCGGCTCGTCGAGGACCAGCAGACCGGACCGGCGGTGCAGCGAGCGGGCCACCGCGAAGCGCTGCCACTGCCCGGAGGAGAGCGCCACGCCGCCCCAGAACTCCCGTGCCAGCAGCGTGTCCAGACCGCTGCGCAGGGTGGCCACCACGTCGTCCGCGCCGCTGGCTCTCGCGGCCCGCAGCACGGACGCGTCTCCGTCCCGGTGCGGCTGCCCCAGATGGATGTTCTCCCGGGCGCTCATCGGCCAGCGGGCGAACTCCTGGGGGACGACCGCGACGTGACGCCACAGCGCGTGCGGGTCGAGCTCGCGGGTGTCGACGCCGTCCCACTCCACCGTGCCCGAGCTGGGCAGGTTCAGCCCGCACAGCAGGCGCATCAGCGTGGACTTGCCGGAGCCGTTCTCGCCGATCAGCGCGACGATCTCGCCCCGGCGGATCTCCAGGTCGACCTCGTGCAACGTCTCCTTCTCCGCCGTCGGATAGCTGAAGGAGACCTTCCGGGCGGACACCACCGCGGGCGCCTCGGGCACGATGCCGCCGCGGGCGAGCCGCATCCCGGAGGCCTCGGCCACGAAGGTGGACCAGTGGTCGAGGTAGAGGCCGCTGCGGAACAGCTGCGCCCCGTAACCGACCATGCCCTGCAAACCCTGGGATGCCGCGCGCAGCGCGAACACAGCCGTGCCGGCCGAACCGATGCTGATCACCCCGGTGGAGAGCAGCAGCGCCAGCGCCGCCCACACCGCGCCCGCGGTGAGCCCGGCCGCGACCGATCCGACGAGGTTGATCCGCGCGCCGCGCCAGACCGCTGCATTGGTCTGCCGCTCGACCTCCTCGGCGGCGGCGCTGTACTTGCCGAGCAGGTAGGGCGCGATGGTGTCGCTGCGGACCTGGTCCGCCTGCCACTTGTCGCCCAGGTGCCAACGCAGCATGTTCATCACCCGGCGCATGCCGGAGGTGGCGATCATGGCCTCGTAGGCGACCCGCGCCGCCCGCACCGCGGCCAGCGCCTGGGGGATCGCGGCCAGCAGGGTGAGCGGCAGCAGCAGGGGGTGGATGATGGCCAGCACCACCGCGGCGGCGGCCAGCGACGCGGCGGAGGCGATCAGGTTCTGCGACAGGCCGATCGTGTCGGAGGCGGTGGCCGCGCCCCGGTCGGCCAGATCCCAGCGGTCGTTGAAGCCCGGGTGGTCGTAGGCGGAGAGCTCGGCGTTGGTGGCCGCGTCGAGCATCATGAACTGCGCCTCGCGGGTGACCATCGGGGAGAGCCGGTTGGACAGGGCGTTGACGGCGATGCCGAGCAGCGCCCGCAGCCCCGCCGCCGCGGCCAGCACCGTGACCGCCGGCAGCGCCTGCCTCAGCCGCGAGGTGATGTGGCCCGAGGCCACCAGTGCGGTGATGGTCTGATTCGTCGCCAGCAGGCCCAGAGCGCCGGAGACGGCGGAGACCAGCTGGCACGTCAGCAGCGCGACGGCGGCGCGCCGGTCGACCCGCCAGGCCAGCGCGAGTGCCTCCCGCAACAGCCGCGGCAGCCGCCGCGCCATCCCGGCCGTGGTCATCCGGCGCGCGTCGCCCTCCAGGTCCTCGCCCTGCAGCACGAAGCGCAACGCTTCGTCGGTGGAGGCGGTGGGGTCGGTGGAGGCGGTGGGGTCGGTGGGGTCGGTCGAACTGGTGGCTTCGTTCGAGCTGGTGGGGTCGGTGGTGGAGTCGAGAGTCACAGGCACGCTCCGGCAGGCTCGACGTGGACACACGCTGTCGTGTGTCCTGCCTGCCGTTGTAGCGGCGGGGTCCGACACTGCTCACTCGTTCGAGTGGCAACGGCTGGGTTTGCTTGCAGCCTGTCCTGGCGATGCCATTGGATGAGGCCCAGAAGGACGAGAGGGGAGGGCTCACTCTCCCCAGGTGGCTGCCTGGGCGCCAGCCTTGCGAGGATCGGCGACCATCACACCAAGGATCACGCCCGCCACGGCGACGACAGCCACACCCAGTGCGATCCAGGCCCAGGTGGGCAGGCCCACGGTGGTGGTGGCGGAGCCGGGAACCCATGCAACTTTCATGGGCGAGATCATGACACAGCCTCACCCCGGCGAATCGCTTGGTCACGCCCGGACCCCCGTGCCCGGGCGCGACCACGCCGCAAAGGGGCGCTATGCGAGCTCACGCATGCGCCGGATCGGGCTCGCCAGGAGGATCAGCGGGCTGACGGCGGCCAGCACCGCCATGAGGACCAGTGCGGAGCGGATGCTCCAGAGGGCGGCGGCGCCACCAACCGTCCGCGGCGTGCTGTACCCGGTCCACGACCCGGCCGGCTCCGTCGACGAGGCGTTGGCGCTGCTCGACGCGCTGCTCGACGCGCTCCGCGCCGCGCCCACGGCAGCCGTCCCGCGCGTCGGCTGACGTCGCGAAGACGCGCCGCCGGGACAGACGTGTCGCGGCTGGGTCCGGTGGACAGGATTCCCTCCGCGGGTCCTCGCGGGTCCTGGGAATTCTGGCGGTTCCGGAGGGGGCAAGGATGAGCGAGCAGGTCGTCGAGCAGCAGGTCGTTGAGCAGCGGGGCATCGCCGTGGCCGTCGTCGTCCACGACGGCATGGTGCTGCTGGTCCGGCGCGCCGAGGCGGAGGGGGACCTGCTGTGGCAGTTCCCCGCGGGCGCCATCGAGGAGGGCGAGAGCGTCTCGGAGGCAGCGGAGCGGGAGACGTACGAGGAGACCGGCCTCTCCGTGGACGCGATCTTGCTGTTGGGCGAGCGTGTGCACCCGGCTTCGGGGCGGTACCTGTCCTATGTGGTCTGCGAACTGGTGACCGGCGAGGCCCACGTCGCGGACGCGGAGGAGTTGGCTGAGGTCGCCTGGGTCACGCACGCCGACCTGCCCGCCCACGTGCCCGGCGGGCTGTTCGGGCCGGTCCAGGAATACCTCGACGGGCATCTGCCGCACGAGCCCTGAGAGCCCGGGCGTCGGAGCCCCGGTGTTCCGGTGTCAGCGCCTGGGAGTGGGATTCCGTGAGCCGGCCCCCCTCGAGCCGATTTCCGTGGGCCGGTTCCCGTGAGCGCGTGGGCGTCCGCGTGGGTCCGTGTGGGTCCGCGCGGGCCGGGGAGGCTCGCCGGTTCGGGCGCCCTGTGGCGGCGGTGGCCCGCCCGCGTGCGAGGTTCACCCGAGCGGCGGAGTCGTCGCCTTCGCCCGGCCAGCCTTTGCGTGTGCCGCCGCTCGGTGTGGTAGCTCGTGGGGTGCGTGAACGGACGCAGTCACCGAGGCGAGGGGCCGACTTCATGGCGCAGAGCGCGGCGGACCTGTTGGCGCGGGTGCGCGAGGAACTCGCGCCCGGCGCCGACGAGAACCGGCTGATCGGGCGGATCGCGAACGGCAGCGCGCCGCTGCGCCTGCTCGGCACGCTCGCCGCGCAACAGCGGCGGATCATCGCGAGCGACCGGCGCAGCTTCCTCGTGCTGGCTGCCCGCTGCGCGGACGCGCCCGGCGGCGCGTACTTCGCCGAGCTCGCCGCCGGCGAGAGCGAAGCGCTCGGCCTGCTCGCACCCTTCGCCGCGGCCTGCGGTCTGAACGACGCCGCACTGCGCGCCCACCCACCGCTGGCCGGCTGCCAGGCCTACCCCGCCTACCTGGCCTGGCTCGCCCTCAACGGCGAGCCGGCCGGTGTCGTCCTCGCGCTCACCGCCAACTTCTCGGCGTGGGGCGCGTACTGCGCGACCGCTGCCGCAGCCCTGCGGGCGCACTACGGCTTCGACGACCGCGCCTGCGCCTTCTTCGACTTCTTCGCCGCGCCCGATCCGGACTCCGACGCCCGCGCGATCGCGGCGGTGGCGGAGTGGCAGGCCCGCACCGACTCCGCCGCCAACGCCCTGGACGTGCTGGAGTACGGGCGTCTGCTGCAGAGCTACGAACTGCTGTTCTGGAACACGCTGGCCGAGTCGCAGAGCGACTGAACCACGGTGGCGGCTCCGGTCGCGGCGGCGAGCAATCGTGTTAGCGCTAACATTCCCGCGCCGACCGGAGCTTGGCAAGCCCCCGGAAGGTCACAGGCCGGTTGCGGAACGGCGGCCCTGCGAGGGCCCGGTCCCGGCGAACGGCCGGGCATGCGCGATGCCTTGACCCCCCGAATTGTTTGCGTTAACAATTCCCTCCAGCGCCGCCGTTCGTGGCGGCGCCGGGACATGCGAGGGGAGGGGACGGACTGTGGAGATCGAGCGCGCACCCGTCATGGCCGATGTCGCCAGGGCGGCAGGAGTCTCGCACCAGACGGTGTCCCGAGTGCTCAACGACCACCCCAACGTCCGTGCCACGACCCGGGACAGGGTCCTGGTGGCGATCCGTGAGCTCGGCTACCGCCCCAACGCCGCTGCGCGGACACTGGTCACCCGCCGGACCCGGACGCTGGGTGTCATCAGCTTCAACACCACCCTCTACGGTCCGGCCTCGATGCTCTACGGCATCGAGCAGGCGGCCCGTCAGTACGACTACTTCGTGACCGTCGCCGCCTTGGCGGCGCTGGACCGGCGGTCCGTGCTGGAGGCGGTGGACCGGCTGCGGGACCAGGCGGTCGAGGGCATCATCGTGATCGCGCCGCAGACCACGGCGGTCGGCGCGCTGGCCAAGGTGCCGGGGGACGTCGCGGTGGTCGCGGTCGGCTGTGGCACGCACGCCGCGCTCGCCTCCGTGGCCGTCGACAACCAGGCCGGGGCCGACCGGGCCACCTCGTACCTGCTCGACCTCGGCCACCGCACCGTCCATCACCTGGCCGGCCCGCGGTCCTGGCTCGACGCGCAGGAACGCGAGGCCGGGTGGCGGCGCAGTCTGGAGCTGCGCGCCGCGCCGTGCACCCCGCCGCTGGCAGGCGGCGACTGGTCGGCCCGCACCGGCTACGAGTGCGGTGTGCGGATCGCCGAGGATCCGGCCGTCACGGCCGTGTTCTGCGCCAACGACCACATGGCGCTCGGGCTGCTGCGCGCGTTGCAGCAGGCCGGCCGACGGGTGCCGGAGGAGATCAGCGTGGTGGGATTCGACGATATCCCGGAGGCGGAGTACTTCGGCCCGCCGCTCACGACGGTCCGGCAGGACTTCGACGAGGTCGGCCGCAGAGCGCTGCGCGCGCTGATCGAGATGATCGACCACGATGCCGGCTCCGCTCGCGAGCCCCGGGCGGCGCCACGCGTGGCGATCGAGCCGACGCTGGTGGTCCGCGCGTCGGCTGCCCGCCCCCGCCCCCGCATCTGACCGGGCCGCACGACCGCACCACGCACCACCGCACCAAGCACCACCGCACGGCCGCACCGAGCGCCACCGCACGACCGGACCACCGCACCATCGCAAGGCAGTGCCACCGCACGACGCCCCCTGCTACCTCTGTTCGCGTCCCTGGAGCCGACCATGACGAATTGTTAGCGATAACAATCAGTCCCTAGCAAGGACCCCGCGCTACTCCTGCACCACACGTGAGGCACCACCACCCACCTCTGTCAGGAAGGTATCGATCGAAGATGATCGGCACGGTCAGAACCCGCACCACCGCCGCCGCGCTGGCCGCCCTTGTCGCGCTGTCGGCAGCCGCCTGCTCCAAGAGCCCGGGCGGGTCCGCCGCCCCCGCCGCCTCCGGCGGCGGTTCGGCGCCGGCCGCGGTCCAGTTGTCGGGCTCGGTGACGTTCAACCAGGACAACCTCGCCAAGCTCGACGCCGCGCTCAAGTCGGCACTGGCCGGCAAGGACCTGTCCAAGGTCGACATCGCCATGGTCGTCAACGTGGCCGCCGACTACTGGAAGGCCGGCCAGGTCGGCTTCCTCAAGGGCTGCTCCGACCTCGGTATCGCGTCCGGCAAGTGCACCTACTTCGCCCCGCCGAACGGCAAGCTGACCGAGCAGAACTCCGAACTGGAGACGCTGCGCTCGCAGGGCGTCACCGGCTACTCGATCTCGGCGATCGACCCCACCTCGGCCGCCGGAACCATTCACACCGACGTGCAGAACGGCATCGACGTCCTGGCCATCGACTCCCCGCTGCCGGGCACCGACGCGGCGTCGCTCTACCTGGGGACGCCCAACTACGACGCCGGCTTCCAGGCGGGCACCGCCATGAAGCAGGTGCTCGGCGGCAAGGGCAAGGTGGCGATCCTGGTGGGATCGCTGACCGCGTCCAACGCCACCCAACGGATCCAGGGCTTCGAGGATGCGCTCCAGAGCACCAGCATCACCGTCGCGCAGAAGGTCAACGACAACCTCTCGGCGAGCACCGCGACCTCCGACGCCGAGACCATCCTCGCCAACAACCCTGATGTCACCGGCCTCTACGGGGTGTACTCCTACGACGGTCCGGCCCTCGCCCAGGCGGTCACCTCGGCCGGAAAGACGGCCTCGGTGCACATCGTCTCCGACGACTCCGACGCCCAGACACTCCAGTTCATCCAGTCCGGCACGATCTCCGGCACCGTCGTGCAGATGCCCTACCAGCAGGGCTACACCGGCGCGTACATCCTGGCCGCCGAGAAGGTGCTGGGCAAGGACGCGACCATGGCGCTGGTCAAGCCCTACCTGGCCAAGGACGGCTCGACGCTCAGCTCGGGCGTCGGTCTGGTGACCCAGTCCGACCTGAGCGCCTACCAGTCGCTCGAGTCCCAGCTCGGCATCGGCTGAGTGCGGGTCCACATGAGTCCGAGGCCTACATGACGACTGACGAGAACGCCCCCGGCCGCGCGGTCCTCGCGCGGCTGCGGGGGGTGCACAAGTCTTACGGTCCCGTCCGCGTGCTGGATCTGCCCGAACTCGACCTCTACGCCGGCCAGGTGGTCGGCGTCGTGGGGGAGAACGGGGCCGGCAAGTCCACGCTGATGGGCACTCTCTCCGGTTCGGTGCACCGGGACGGCGGGGAGGTCGAGATCGACGGCCGCCCGCTCGTCCCGGGCTCGACCGAGGCGGCGGCGCAGCTCGGGGTGGCGCTGGTCTCCCAGGAGTTCCCGCTGGTCGGGCAGCTCTCCGTGGCGGAGAACCTGCTGCTCGGGCGGCGGCCGCGCGCCTCCAGGCGCCGGGTCCTGGTGGACCGCGCCGCGCAGCGGGCCGAGGCGGCGGCGATGCTCACACAGATCGGTCTGTCACCGCAGGCGATCCCGGTCGGCCGGGAGGTGCGGACACTCCCGGTGCCGACCCGGCAGATGATCGAGATCGCGAAGGCGTGGGGGCGCGATCCCAAGCTGCTGATCCTCGACGAGCCCACCTCGTCCCTCGGGCCGGTCGAGGCGGCGATGGTGCTCGGTCTGGCGCGTCAACTCGCCGACAGGGGCGGCACCGTGCTCTTCATCGGCCACCGGCTCGACGAGGTGCGTGCCGTCAGCGACCGGATCCTGGTGCTGCGCAACGGCCGCCTGGTCGCCGATCTGGAGCCCGCGCAGGCGAGCGAGGAGCGGCTGATCAGGGAGATGGTCGGCGGCGAGGTCGCCCACGGCGAGCCGCGCACGCCGCCGGCCGACAGCCCCGTGCTGCTGGAGGTCGAGGGCCTGACGGCCGACGGCCTCGGCCCGGTGGACCTGACGCTGCGCGCGGGGGAGATCCTCGGGGTGGCGGGGCTGATGGGCTCCGGCCGCAGCCGTCTCGTGCACACCGTCGCGGGCGCGCAGCCGGCGACGGGCGGCACGATGCGCGTCGGTGGCGAGCCCTACGCGCCGAAGGGTCCCGCCGACGGTGTGGTGGCAGGGATCGCGCTGATCCCGGAGGACCGCAAGGAGCAGTCGTTGGTCCTGTTCGCCTCGATCCGGGCCAACGTGGTGGTCTCGGTGCTCAGGCGGATCAGCGGGCCGGGTGGACTGCTCGGGCCGCGCCGCGAGCGCGCCGAGGCGCGGCGCATCACCGAGAACGTCGACGTCCGGATGCAGTCGGTGGAGCAGCCGATCGGTTCGCTCTCCGGCGGCAACCAGCAACGCGCCATCTTCGGCCGGGCGTTCGCGGCGGAGCCACGGCTGCTGCTGCTGGACGAGCCGACGCGCGGCGTGGACGTCGGGGCGAAGGCGGAGATCTACGCCCTGATCGACCGTGCGGCCGAGGGTGGGACGGGGGTGCTGGTGGCCTCCTCCGAGCTCGAGGAACTGCTCTGGATCTGCCACCGGGTCGCGGTGATGAACCACGGCCGCGTCGTCGCCGTCCTGGACCGCGCCGACTGCACCAAGGAACGCATCATGACCGCCGCAGCCGGCACGGCGGTGCGCCCCACCGAGGACGGTCACACCGAGGACGACCAACTGACGACGAACGGAGCGAGCTCGTGAGCGCGCAGAGCACTTTGGCCGCCGACCGGGGCGCGCCGCGCGGCGGGGCCGGGGCCACGCTGGTCCGCAGGCTGGCGCAGTCGCCGGAGGCGGGCGTGATCATCGCCTGCGTCCTGGTCTTCGTGGCCATCGCGCTGGACGCGCCGACCTACACCTCGGTCGGCAACCTCCAGGTCATGGGCCGTGACCTCTCCCAGGTCGGCATCCTCGCCATCGGCGAGTCGCTGGTGATCCTGACCGGCGGCATCGACCTGTCCGTCGGCGCGCTCGCGGGTCTCGCGGGCATCCTGGCTGCCTGGTTCAACGTGAACCAGGGGATGCCCGCGCCGGTGGCGATCCTGCTGACGCTGGTGGTCTGCGGCTTCGTCGGGCTCTGGCACGGCCTGATGGTGACGCGGCTGAACGTCCCGCCGTTCGTCATCACGCTGGTGACCTACACGGTCTCGCAGGGGCTGGCGCTCGCGATCACCAGCGGGTCGCCGATCAACGGCATCTCCCCGCTGTTCAGCAACCTGAGCCAGTACTACATCGGCGAGGTGCCGGTGCCGGCGCTGTTCTTCGTGGCGGCGGCGGTGGTGGCGTGGTTCGTCCTGGAGCGGACCTACGTGGGGCGGCAGATCTACGCCGTCGGGGGCAACAAGGAAGCGGCCCGCCTGGCGGGCATCCCCACCGGCCGCCGGATCGCCGCGACGTATGTCGCGAGCTCCGTGCTGGCGGCCGTGGTCGGGGTGCTGGTGATCGGCCGGATGAACGTCGCCGACCCCTCGGTCGGGCCGGGCTGGGAGCTGACCGCCATCGCGGCGGCCGTCGTCGGCGGGGTCTCCCTCTTCGGGGGCGAGGGTCGTATCGCGGGGATCGCGGCCGGCGCGATCCTGCTGGAGCTGATCACCAACGGCCTGCTGGCCCTCAAGGTCAGCCCGTACGACCAGCAGGTCGTCCAGGGCGCGGTGCTGGGCGTCGCCATCCTGCTGGACCGGGTCCGCGCCCGGTACTTCGGCCGCAGCCGGAGATGACCCGTGCCCCGGGCACGCTCACTTCGGTGGCCCGTTCCCACGGCCCGCGCCGGCCACCGCCGCCGCGGGCCGTCGGCCGCGTCCCCGCCCTCGCGGTGACGCGGACGCCACGACGGCCGCGCCATGGTGACGCGGACGCCACGGTGACTGCCACGCCTCGGCCACGGCCACGCCTCGGCCACGGCCACGCCACGGCCGCGCCACGGTGACGGCCACGCCACGGCCACGGCCACGCCGCGGTGACGGTGACGGCCGCGGTCGCGGATGCGGGCCGGGCCGCCCGGTGGCTCAATGGCACCGAGGGTGATGCGGGCCTGCCGTCCGGCCCGGTGCGCGCCTGGTGCCCGCCCGGTCACCGGACGTCACCGGCGCGGTCCGGGCGCGGGTCGCGAGCGTTACGGACGGGACGTGGTGATGACCGGACAGAACCGCATCGGTCGGGTCCTGGGCGCCGCCGCGGCAGCGACCTTCGTCGACCACGCCGGCCCGGACGGCGTCACCGTCCGCCGGGGGACCCGGCACCACCGCAAGCACCGGCGGCCCGCCGAGGGGTCCACCTGGTGGGCACCGGCGGCCCGTGGCTGGTGGATCGCCGTGCTGTTCGCCGTGGGCTCGGTGCTGTTCTCCGTCGGCTCGGTGCCCGGCTACACGGACGCGGTCGGCGCGAGGGGTGACAGCGTCACCTACTTCGTCGGCTCGCTCTTCTTCACCACGGCCTCGTTCCTCTGCTACCGGGAGGCCGTCGACAGCTCCTCCACGGCGGCCAGGATCGACTGGTGGGCCGCCGCGATCCAGCTCGTCGGCACGCTCTACTTCAACATCAGCACCGGGCTCGCCATGGCCGCCGGACTGTCCGCCTCGGCCGCGCACGCGCACGTGTGGAGACCCGACGCGATCGGGTCCGTCTGCTTCCTCGTGTCGAGCGTGCTCGCCTGGTACGAGACCTGCCACGGCCTGCTCGCCTGGCGGCCGCGGGTCTGGGCCTGGTGGATCACGCTGGTCAACCTGGCGGGCTCGGTCGCCTTCGGGGTGTCCGCCGTGGCGGGCTGGATCGACCCGGTCACCGGCCAGGTGCGGAACCTGGACCGGGCCAACACGCAGACCCTGATCGGCGCCCTGTGCTTTCTTGTCGGATCCGTTCTGTTGCTCCCCGAACGGACCGAGGAGACGCGCGTCCATTGACGTGGCGCAGGTCACATTCCGTCGATGTCACGTTCCGGCTCGCTGTGGAGATCAGGTCTGCCTGGTCCCGGCCGCGCCGGGCGTCAGCGCCACTCCCGCCAGGGGTAGCGCGCGTCGCCGGCGCGGCGGACCCGCACCTGGCCGAAGACCGCGCGGCCGGTGATCCGCAGGGTGGGGCCGTCCGTGACCGTCTCGTCCAACTCGCCCAGGGGCAGGGCCCGCTTCGAGAAGAGGGCGCTGCCCTCGTCGTAGACGCGGACGTGCGGGGGCAGGACCACCTCGATCAGCCCGCAGAAGGCGTCGGCCTCGATGACCACCTCACGCCGGGTGAAGACCGCGTGGCGCAGGTCCAGCACCAGCTTGCCCCAGCGGGCGCGGGCGACGCTGGTCGGCGGCACCGGCCACTGGCCGCCACGGCGGACCTTGCTGAACAGCGCCGTCTCCGGCCGGGTGCTGGGCGGGGCCACCGGCGCGAGCTCCGTCGCCGAGACCGGCAGGTCTCGGGTGAGCGGGTGCAGCTCGGCCAGGGTGCGCGCGGCGTAGGCGGCTTCGAGCCGTTCGCTGTGCTCGTCCGGATCGAGGTGGCCCGTGGACAGCGCGTCGGCCAGGACGGCGGCGACGCGGTCACGGTCGACGTCACCGGCCCGCAGGGCGAGGCCGTCCGGCCCCTCGGCGGCGACGGCGGCGACGGCGGGGCGCGGGGCGGGCTCGTTCACGACGACTCCAGTGGTGAGGGCAGGGCGGCTACGGCGGCGCGACGTGTCGCCGCCGCGAAACGAACACGATATGTCGCGACTGTGACGCGGTCAATGCCGGTCCGGGAAATCCCATGACCGGCGCGGGTTGCCCGTCCTAGCATGATCATGTCCGTCCCCAGTCGCACCGATCGGAGTGCACACCCATGCCCGCGACCCCGTTCGCCCGCCCGGAACCCCCGTACTACGCCGTCATCATCACCACCCGCCTCACCGACGACGTCGACGGCTACGCCGAGATGGACCGCCGCATGGGTGAACTCGGCCGCGCACAGCCGGGATACCTCGGGCGGGAGTCGATGACCAACGACAAGGGCGAGGACCTGGTCGTCCTCTACTACGCCGACGCGGAGTCCGTCGCGGCCTGGAAGGCCCACCCGGAGCACCAGGAGGCCCAGCGCCTCGGCCGCGAGCGCTGGTACGACGCCTACACCGTCGAGGTGGCCCGGGTGGAGCGCGGCTACTCCTTCCGGCGCGACTGACCGCTCCGCGCGGCCCCGGTCCGGCGGGTCAGCGGGAGGCGCGCCCGGCGCGGAGCTCGTCGACGTCGACCGTCGTCAGCGCCACGCTGACCGCCACACCCGTGCCCGCCGCGGCGGCCAGCCGCTCGCGCACCTCGCGCGGCGTGCGAGGCCGCCACCCGGGGCCGTAGCAGCAGCGGGCGTGGAAGGTGACCCCCGCGTTCAGCAGGGCGGTCAGGGTCCGCCACCCGGCCTTGTCGCTCCGCTCGGGCACTTCGAGATCCTGCCCCGCGTCGATCAACTCCCCACCGCAGCGCGCGCACCGGCTGTCCCACACGCCGCGCTTCTTGAACGAGGAGCGGCAGGGCAGGCACACGTAGTGCCGGAACGGAGTTCCCCCTCGAAAGCACATCGCACCAGTATGGCGAGGTGACGTGGCCCGTCCCAGCGATTATGCGAGACGGCGTCACCTGGCCGCCGCCTCGCGCCGGTCGACAAGGCACGGTCTCCATCAGTCAGCAGCTCCGGTCGCAGGCACGCCTCGCGGGCGGAGCCTCCAGGGAGGCGGCGCCGCCCGCCTTCCACAAGGACGTGCGCGATGCGGTACCCGCCGTCGGTCCGGGCGGTCAGTCAGCCGCCCAGCAGGCCGGAGGCGAAGGTGTCGTGGGGGCCGCGGACGCCCGGGAGGGCGAAGAAGTAGCCGCCGCCGGTCGGGGAGACGTAGTCGACCAGCGGCTCGCCGGCGAGCCGGGTCTGGACGGCGGCGAACTGGCGGGAGACGTCCTGTTGGTAGCAGCAGAACACCAGGCCGAGATCGAGGTTGCCGTCCACGTCGAGACCGCGCTCGTAGTTGTAGCCCCGGCGCAGGATCTGCTGGGAGGTGGTGGCCGCCGTGCGCGGGTTGGCCAGGCGGATGTGGGCGTCCATCGGGACGTAGAGGCCCTGCGGGTCCGCCCGGTAGGCGGGGACGTCGGTCTCGGCGGAGCCGTCCAGCGGGGCGCCGGAGTCCCGGCGGCGGCCGATCATGCGTTCCTGCTCGTCCAGCGAGACGCGGTCCCAGAACTCCACCAGCATCCGGATGATGCGGATCACCTGGTACGAACCGCCCTCGGTCCAGGCGGGCTCGGTCCCGGCGCCGCCTCGGGTCCACACCAGGGCGTCGGTGACGGACGAGTCGGTGGTGTCGGGGTTGGCGATGCCGTCCTTGAAGCCGAGGTGGTTGCGCGGCGTCCCGCTCGGACGCGGCGCGCTGTGGGTGCCGTCGATCTTCCAGCGGGCCTGGAGCGCGCCCCGGGTGTGCTTGGCGATGTCCCGCAGGGCATGGGTGACGGTGTCGCGGGAGTCCGCGCACAGCTGGAGCGAGAGGTCCCCGTGCAGCTCCGTGGAGTGGGCCATGTCGTCGTCCGGGAAGACCGGCATCGCCGTCAGTTGCGCGGGACGCAGCGCGCCGAGGCCGAAGCGGTTCCCCTCGAAGAGCGATGCGCCGACGCCGACGGTGACGGTGAGCCCGTCGGCGGGGAGCACCGGGCCGAGCGTGCCGCTGTCGGTCGGCGCCGAGGCCAGATCGGTCGCCGGGACCGGGCCGCCGGCGGTCAGCGCGCGCACGCGGTCGGTCAGGACGGCGAAGAGCTCCTTGAGCGCGGCCCGGTCGGGGGCGATCACGTCGAAGGAGACGAAGGCGGCCGCCGCCTGCGGCGGGGTGAGGATGCCCGCCTGGTGCGGCCCCTCGAACGCGATGACCCGCCCGGAGCCCGTCGCGGCCCCCGTCGCGGCCGCGGAGGCGTCCGCCGGCGCCGCGTCGGCCGCGCTCACCCCGAGCGCCGCGACCCCGACGACGCCGGCCGTGGCCTGCCGCAGGAACCCGCGGCGACCGAGGGACTCGTGACGATCACTCATGGTCATGCGTGGTTCCTCGCGGCGAGCAGGTTCGGGATCCGGGCGAGCTGTTCCAGCAGGGCACCGAGCGAGCCGTCCAGCCGTTCACGGGTGGCGCGGTCGAGCGAGCCGGCCGCGGGCCAGGCCGGTTGGCCAGTGTGGGTGGCGGCCAGCTGGGCGCGGAGCGCGGAGAGTTCTGCGTCGGTGGCGTCGACCAGGCCGGGGTCGCGCTCGCGCAGCAGCGGCGCGAGCAGCGAGAGCACCTCCTGCGTGCCCTGCACGTTGGCGTCGAGCGTCGCGAGCGTGGTGCCGGAGCCCTGGTCGTCGTGGCCGGTGAGCTGGAACTGGAGGGCGTTCTCCAGGATCTCGTGCGCGCGCAGCGGCAGGTCCTCGGAGTCGATGTCCTCACTGGGGAAGTCCGCGATCAGGCCGGTGACGTCGCTCACCAGCTTCCGCGTCAGCGGCCGCACCCGGTCGGCGGCGGCGCCGTGCCACAGGGCGTGCTCGACGGCAAGGAAGCCGGTCCAGCCGGTGTCGTCCACGCCGCCCGGCAGCCCGTCGGGTCGGCCGTCGATCGCGTCGTCGAAGTCGCCGAAGGAGGCGTAGGCGGCGCCCAGGTGCTCGTAGTCGAGGTGGGCGGTCAGCCAGTCGGCGCGCGCGGCGGTCAGGTCGCCGCGGGCCACGTCGGCGTCGAGGGTGCGCGCGGCGTCCAGCAGCAGCGGCAGCGCGGTGGAGACGAAGGCCCGGTACCCGGTGACGGCCTGCTCCAGGTCGGTGCTGGTCATCGGCGGGTAGCCGGTCTCCGCGGCGGCCGACGAGCCGGTGACCGCGATGGCCGCTGAGGTCACCACCGGCCCGTCGGAGAAGACGCAGCGGAGCGCGTAGCGGCCGGCCGCGAGCGAACCCGTCAGCGGCAGTGAGTGGTGCGGTCCGAGCCAGCGGATCTCGGAGTAGGCGCGGCCACCGCCGAGGTCGGTCAGGTAGACGGTGACAAAGGTCTGCGCCGCGTCGGTGACGTCGAACACGACCGTCCCGGCGGGCAACCGGGCCGGTGGCGCACCGCAGCCGTGCTTGTCGACGGAGACGGTCAGCGCCGGGGACCCCGCCGCCGCGGGGGAGTCGTCCGCGGTGAACGCGACGGCGAGGGCGCCGCCCGCCACCGCCAGGGCGAGCGCCCCGGCGAGCAGCGGACGGCGGAACCAGGGGCGAACGGTCAACGCGTCAGCCCCAGATGTCGGTGATCGGCGTGGCGGACGCGGCGCTCCCGGTCTTGGCCAGGCCGTAGATCCCCTCCAGGGTGGAGAGCACGTTGTAGTGGTTGATCTTCTCGGAGTACTTGCCGGTCAGCACGTCGGACCCGTAGAAGATGGTCGCGATCTGGTTGCTCTCGGTGGAGTCGTCCTCGTCCCAGGTGACCACGAGCAGGCTGTTGTTGGCCTTGGCCCAGGTGGCGTAGGCGGAGAGGTTGTTCTTCAGCCAGGTGTCGCCCTGCGCGACCGTGCCGTCGTGCATGTCGTCGTTGAGGTTCGGGATGACGAACGACAGCGAGGGCAGGCTCGCGTAGTTGGAGCTGGACGGGAACGAGGTGAACGGCACCGAGTCCGCGCCCGGCACGTTGCTGAAGTTGACCCACGGCGAGTGCTTGCGCGCGTAGGCGCCGGAGGTACAGGTGGTCGAGCCGGTGCTCGGCAGGCCCTCGGAGTAACCCTTGAAGGTGTCGCCCGCGGCCAGCAGCTCGGAACCGAGGTTGGCCGTGGTGCCCTCGTTGACGGGGCACTTGTCGGAGCTGAGGCCGAAGGTGCTGCCCGCGAAGAGCGCCATGTAGTTCGGCTCGCTCGGGTGCGTGACGGCGAACGACTGCGTCATCAGCGCGCCGCCGTTGGCGAGGGAGTTGATGTAGGGGGCGGAGCTGCTGCCGATGATCTCGTCGTAGGCGTGGTTCTCCTCCATGACGACCACGATGTGCGAGGGCGTCGGGAGGGCGGCGGTGGCGGCGAGCTGAGCGTGCGCGGTACCGGCCTTCGGTGCGGCGGTCGTCTGGGCACCGGCCTGCGGAGCGAGCGAGAGCGCCGCGACGGCCGCACCGGCCGCGGCGACGGCACAGGCGGTGAGGAGGCGGGACTTCGAGCGCATGGGTCACTCCCGGTGGAGAGGTGATCGAGCACGGCCTGACTTGCTGTCATCCGGAATGCTCGACCCGGGAGATGCCGCGAGGCTGACGGGTTCGCGTCAGGAGGGTGAACAGTTGTGTTCCCCACCTGTGAATCGCCGTTCCGTTCGACGCTCCGCGCCATGCGGGAGGGCTCAGGCCGCGTGGCCGGGACGGACGATGCCGCGGCGGCGGAGACCGAGCAGGGTGCGGCGGGTCTCGGTGGTGCGCGGGGGCGCCTCGGGGCGCAGGATCGTCGTGCGGTGGAGATTGCACGGCGTGGCCGCCGGAGCGGGCCGCTGCGCGCCGTGGGCCTGGAGGGCGACGCTGACCAGCGTGGAGAGCAGGTCGATGTCGGTGTCGCACTCCACCAGCACCGTCACCCACCCGGAGTCGGCGTGGAGGCGCACGGCGGAGGACTCGCGCAGACGTTCGTCGTGACGGGCGATGGCGGCCCGGGTCAACTGCACGTCGACCTGCGGTCCGCGGTGGAAGTGGACGATCTCGCCACCGTCGGTGCAGAGCGCAAAGCCTGTTCCACAAGAGGATTGACAACTCGTCAGATCAGGCCAGCTGACGAGTTGTTCCCTGGCGCGTTCCGCAGCCGACATATGAACATCCTTGCGCCCGCCGTGAGCAGTTATGGGATTGAGCCTACTCCACACCGGTCGCGAGTGGAGGAGTTGTGAGCGACGGGTTTCCCGGTGGTGTCCGGCTCGCGACCGGCTGGAGGCCGTCGGCCACGGTGACGAGCACGGCGGTGGGCGGCGGCGGATCGGCAAGCAGGGCGATGGTCAAGGGATCGCCATGGGCGGTCCGATCCAGCCATGCGACGCCAGTCGGACCCACCTCGGCGAGCCGGCCGCGCGCGGCGACCAGCGGCGCGTCAGCCGGCCAGCCGTCGGGCCGGTGCCGCCCGTACTCCTCGACCACCCACAGTCGGGCGCTGCCGTCCCGCCCGCCGATCAGGAGGGCCGACGCCGAGGGTGACCACTGCGTCGCCGAGCCGACTCGCCGGCGCGCAACTCGCCCGCGCCGACACACCGTCCGCCCTACGGCCGGGTTGCTCAGTGCGTCATCGTCACCTTGTTCAGTCCCTCCGGCCGGTCCGGGTCCAGGCCCAGGCGACGGGCCGTCGCCAGGGCGAGCTGCTGGCCGCGCACGGTGGCGAGCAGGCACTCGCCCAGGTGACCGAGGGCCGGCCAGCAGAGATCGGCGTCCGGTGCGGTGCCGGCCAGCAGGACCGGGGCGCGGCGGGCGAGGAGGGTCGTGCGCAGATCGAGGGTGTCGACGTCGGCCGGGCCGGAACCGGTCATCAGCAGGGCGGGCGCATCCGGACCGCAGACCGCCACGGGCCCGTGGCGGAAGTCCGCGGTCGAGAAGCCGTGGGCCATCAGGCCGGTGGTCTCCTGGAGTTTCAGCGCGCTCTCCAGCGCGGCCGGGTAGCAGGCGCCGCGACCCACGACGGCCAGCCTGTCGTGCCCAGCGAGCAGCTCCGCGGCCCGGTCGGGGCCCTCGGCGTCGTCGAGCACCCGGGCCACCGCATCGGCCAGGTCCGCAGCCTGAGTGTGTGTCAGTCCGTGCGGGGCGGCGTCCGGGGCGAGTCCTGCCGCGATGGCCAGCACCGCGAGAAGTTGCCCGGTCACTGTCTTGGTCGCCGGCACGGCCAGCTCGGGACCGGCCGCCAGCGGCACCGACAGGTGCGCCGCTCGCGCCAGCGCGGACGCGTCGTCGTTGGTCACCGCGATCACCCGCGCGCCCGCCTCGGCGTAGCGGGCCGCCAGGTTCACGATCTCGGGTGTGCGGCCGGACTGGGAGAGGGCCACCAGCAGCCAGCCGCGGAACCCCTCCGGCGTGCGGCCGTAGACGGTGGCCACGCTCGGTGCGACCAGGCACGTCGGCAGGCCCGTCCGCAGCTCGACGGCGTAGCGCCCGAGCAGCGCGGCGTGGTCGGAGGAGCCGCGCGCGAGGAAGGCCACCCCGGCCGGCGGGCCGTCGCCGGCCAGCGCCGCGACCTGCGCGGTCAGCAGCGGCCAGCGGTCGGCCAACGCCGCCAGCACGGGAGGCTGCTGGCGCATCTCGGCTTCCATCACCGCACCGGGACGGGTGCCGGGTCGGGCGGTGGTCGGGGTGGGGGTCATCGGACGGCTCCCAGGGGTGCGGTAGGTGGCGCGGAGGGCGGTGCGGCAGGTCGGGGACGGGCGTTCTCCTGGCGCTCCTCGCGCGGGCGCAGGCTGTCCAGGGCGAGGGTGACCGCGCCGTGCAGGGACGCGTCGCGGCGGAAGCGTGCGGCGCGCAGCTCGGGCGGGAAGGGCGTGGCGGCGACGACGACCCGCTCCAGGGCGGGCAGCAGCACGTCCGCGGCCGCCATCAGGCCGCCGCCCAGTACGATCCGGGCCGGATCGGCGAACGCGCACAGATTGGCGAGGGCGACGCCGAGCACCGTGACGGCGTGGTCGGCCAGGTCCCTTGCCGCGGGATCGGTGCTGCGCAGCAGCTCGGTTGCGGTGACCGGACGGCCGAGCAGCTCCTCGGCACGCTCGCCGAGGCCCTTGCCGGCGACCAGCTCCTCCAGCGGCGCGCGGCCTGAGGCGACCGCGTCGAAGGGGGCGCCGCCGGGGTTGATGTAGCCGATCTCCCCGGCCGCCTGGTGCGCACCGGCCAGCACCCGGCCGCCGATGGTCAGCGCGGCGGCGATGCCGGTGCCGAGGCTCACGTACAGGCCGGGGTCGGCGTCGCGCAGCGCGCCGTGGCGCAGTTCGGCGAGGGCGCCCGCCCGCACGTCGTTGGCGACCGGGACCTGAGCCACGGCCAACTCCTGGGCGAGGCGCGCGGACAGTGCCAGCTCCTCCCAGCCGGGGAGGTTGGGGGTCAGCAGGATCCGGTCGCTCTGCACGATGCCGGGCGCGACGGCCGCGTGGGCGAGCACCGGGGCGCCGAACCGCTCACGCGCCTCGCGGGCGAGTCGCCGGGCCGCCTCGGCGGCGCGGGCGAGGGTCTGGTCGGGGCCGCGTTCGGCGAGGGTGTCGAGGCGCTCGCGGGCCAGCAGGGAGCCGTCGGCGTCGGCGAGGGCGAGCTCGGTCTTGGTGCCGCCGAAGTCGATGCCGATCACCAGGACGGGGGTGTCGCCGGGGGGCTCGTAGAGGTGGGGGAGCGGAGTGGGGTCGTCGGGCGTCACGGGCATCAGGTGCGTTCCTCGTGGAGCGGGCCGACCGGGCAGGGGAGGTCTGCCGCGGCCGGCCCGCCGCGTCGGGTGGATCAGGATCGGGCGGATCAGGATCGGGCGGTCAGGAGGCGGAGCCGGCCAACTCGGCGGCGCGCTGCTCCTCCAGGTACTGCTCGCGGATCTCCTTGGGGCCGAACGGCCAGACCTTCTCCACGCGGGACCAGATCGCGTAGGCCACGACGCCGAGGACGACCCAGCCGATGGACCACTCGATCGGGTGGACGCCGGGGTTGGCCTTGTCGGCGAAGCCGTAGATGACCAGCCAGCCGATGCCGGCGACGACGCTCGGCAGCGGGTAGAGCAGCATCTTGTACGGCCGGGCGAGGTTCGGCTGACGCTTGCGCAGCACCGTCACGGCGGCGATCTGGGCGAGCGCCTGGATGATCACCATGACCGTGGTCAGCAGGGTGATCAGGATCGCCAGCGGCGGGTGCGTGGCGGTGTTGCCGACGTGGCGGGCGAAGAGGAACCCGGCGGCGGTGACCACGCCCATGGTGACCAGGCCGAGGACGGGGAACTGGTGCTTGGGGTGGAGTCGGCCGAAGGACTTGAAGAAGACCTTGTCGCGGGCCGCGTCGAAGGGCACCCGGGAACCGCCGAGCAGGCCCGTGAAGACGGAGGCGAGCGCGGTGATCAGGATCAGCACGGTGACCACGTCGGCGGCGCCCTTGCCGAAGGTCTTCTCCAGCACGGCGGAGGCGACGGACTGCGAGGCGACGTTCTTCGGGTCGAGCATGTCGTGCCAGGGGACGACGCCCAGGACGCCGATCTGCAGGAGCAGGTAGATCGCCATGATCGCGACGATCGACCAGATGATCGAGCGCGGCATGACCCGGCCCGGGTTCTTGATCTCGGCGCCCATGTAGGCGGTGGTGTTGTAGCCGAGGTAGTCGTAGATGCCGATGGTGAGGCCGGAGGCGAAGCCGATCCAGAAGGAGCCGTGGGTCAGCTGGATCGCTCCGGCGGGCCAGGTGAACGCGAGCGACGGGTGGAAGTGCGTGAACGCGGCCAGGATGACGGCGGCCACGGAGAGGATCATGACGGCCCACATCACCACCGTGAGCTTGCCGATGTTCTCGACCTTGCGCCACAGCAGCACGATCACGAGCGCGACCACGGCGACGCCGACGACGTCGCCCTGACCGGTCGTGATGCTCGGCCACAGGTAGCCGAGGTACTGGACCAGGCCCTGGACGCCGGTCGACATGATCAGCGGGATGAAGAGCATGGCCGTCCAGACGAACAGGAACGGCATCAGCTTGCCGGTCCGGTACTGGAAGGCCTCGCGCAGGTAGACGTAGGTGCCTCCGGAGCCCGGCTGGGAGGCGCCGAGTTCGGCCCAGATCAGGCCGTCGGCGAGCGCGAGGATCGCGCCGGCGATCCAGCCGATGATCGCCTGCGGTCCGCCGAAGGCGGCGACCATCAGCGGGATCGTGACGAACGGTCCGATGCCGCACATCTGGCTCATGTTGATGGCGGTCGCCTGGAACAGGCCGACCTTTCTGGACAGGCCGGGCGATCCGGTCGCGTCGGACATCGGGTACCTCCGTGGGGGAGCAGGCGGGGCGGGCAGGTTGTAAAGTTAAATTCCTTTACTTATGCCGTCAAGGCTTGCGACGATCACAGTTGTCTAGAGTTGAGGGCCGGACGACGACCCCGAGACTGGCCACTTGAGAAACATGGAGCCCGTGGACGAGCAACCCTGGAGCCGGCAGCGGCTGCGCAGCAACAACGAGCTGCTGCTGCTGGAGCACCTGCGCGGTGTCGGCACCGCCACCCGTGCCGAACTCGCCCGCCGGACCGGGCTGTCCAAGCCGACCGTGTCCAGCGCGCTGGCCGCGCTGGAACAGGGCGGCCTGGTGCGCGAGGTCGGCACGATCGTCCCCGAACGCGGCCGCAGCGCGGTGCTCTACGAGCCGGACCCGACCGCCGGCTACGTCCTCGGCGTCGACATCGGCCGCGCGCGGCTGCGGGTCGCCGTCGCGGACCTCGCGGGTGACATCCAGGCCCGGGTCGACGTGCCCAACGAGGGCACCACGGCCGACGCCGTCGCCGACGCGGTCGCCGCGGCGGCGGAGCGCGCGCTCGCGGAGGCGGGCGTCTCGGCCGACCGCGTCGTCCACGCCGCCGTCGGCACACCCGGCGTCTTCGACGCGGAGTCGGGACGCGTCCGTTACGCCGTCAACCTGCCCGGCTGGGGCCGTGCCGGGCTCGTCCAGCAGTTGCGCGCGCAGCTCGGCGGCCCGGAGCTGTCCATCCACAACGACGCCAACCTCGCCGCGCTCGGTGAGTACGCCCTGGGCGCCGGGCAGGGCAGTCGCCTCTTCGTCTACGTGCTGGTCGGCACCGGCCTCGGCATGGGCGTCGTCGCCGACGGCGAGCTCTTCACCGGCGCGCACGGCGCGGCCGGCGAGATCGGCTTCCTGCCGCTCTCGCTCACCTCGCCCGACCCGGCCACGGTCGCGGCGGGCCGACGCGGCGCGCTGGAGGACGCGGTGGCGGCCGACGCCATCGTCCGCACCGCCCGCGAGCTGGGCCTGCCCGACGCCCCCACGGCCAAGGCCGTCTTCGACGCGGCCCGCACCGGCGACCCCCGCGCCCAGCAGGCCGTCGCCCGCGAGGGCGAACGCCTCGCCCTCGTCGTCGCCGCGGTCTCCGCCGTCCTCGACCCGGACCTCGTCGTCCTCGGCGGCGGCGTCGGCCACAGCGCGGACCTGCTGCTGGACCCGGTCCGAGACGCCCTCCACCGGATGAGCCCGCTCCGCCCCTCCGTCGCCCCCTCCGCCCTCGCCGACGACGCGGTCCTGCTGGGCGCCATCACCTGCGCCCTGCGCAGCGCCCGCCCGGCGGTCTTCGAGCGCCATGCGACGGGGTCGGGCTGAGGCGGGTCCGACGGCGCGTGGCACACTCGCCGGAACGATCACCGGGGGAGAGATGAGCATCATCGAACGCAGGATCACCGGCACGCCCGAGGGCCTGCTGGCGCGTCCGGCCGCCGGAGGACGGGCGGGTGTGCTCGTCCTGCACGGCAGTTACGGCCCCGGAACCGAGGAGCGGTGCCGACTCCTCGCGAACGCGGGCCTGGTCGCCTTCGGCATGCGCTGGTACGGCGGCGCGGGGCAGCCACCCGGCATCTGCGAGGTCCCGATCGAGTCGATCGGGCGCGGGCTCGACCTGCTGGCGGCGGAGGGCGTCGAACGGCTCGGCGTGCTGGGTCTGTCCAAGGGGGCCGAGGCGGCCCTGTGGCTCTCCGTCCTCGACCCGCGCACCGCCGCGGTGGTCGCCCTGTCGCCTGCGGCGGTGACCTGGCCCAACCTCGGTCCGGGCACGGACGGGCGGAGCCGGCCCGTGCGCTCCTCCTGGACCTGGCAGGGCGAGCCCCTCCCGTTCGCGCCGCTGGACGAGACGTGGGAGCCGGTGGCCCGTCAGGACGGTCTGGTCTCCCTGCGCGGCCGGTACGAGAGCAGCCGTGATCGGTATCCCGAGGCCTATCGGGCCGCTGCGATCCCGGTGGAACGCAGCGCCGCGCGGTTCGTCCTGGTGGCGGGCGCGGACGATCTCACCTGGCCCTCACTCGCCTCCGCCCGCGCCCTGACGGCCCGCCGGCAGGCGGCGGGCCTCCCGACGGACCTGATCACCCACGACGCCGCGGGCCACCGTCCGCGCTTCCCGGGTGAGTCGCCCGCCACCGCGTCGACCCACCTCGCCTACGGCGGCACCGATGCCGCCGACGCCTCCCTGGGCGCCGCCGCCTGGCCGCACGTCCTCGACGCCCTGACCGGGCCGCGCCGCTGAGAGGGGACCAGGCGCGGTGTTCAGGGATAGTCCGGGCACTGCGCGACGAAGCCTTCCGCGACGGGCCGCCACGCGCCGCGGTTCGTCGGAGGATTCAGGCGGTCGGCGTGCCGACCGGCCTGAACGAGCTGGTCGGTGGTGAGGGGGATGGCCGCCGTGAGTACCCGCCCGAGGTGGCGGCAGTGCATGACGGGGCGTAGTTCGTCCGAGTACGGCTCACCGGCGACCGCGAACAGGTCGGGCAGGGTCCAGCCCAGCGGACCGGCGACGGCACAGAGCTGGAACTGCCGGTGCCGACTCGGCTCCCAGCGAGCCGACATGCCCTTCAGGGTGCTGCGGGACAGCCCCAGGAACGGGAGGTCGCGTATGTCGAAGCCGCGGTTGCGGATCAGGCCGTTGAACACGGCGCCGAGGCCGGTCGTCGCAAGGGGGCGCTGGGGTGGGACCGATGGCACGAAGACGTCCGTGGTCGGGACACGTGGCAGGGCGCGGATGAATCCCTCCAGCGTGGAGAGCGTCGCATGGGAGCAGTGGCTGACCCGGTAGGCGAAGTGTCTCGTGATCTTGGCGTCGCGCTGGGGAGGAAGGAACTCCTCCGGCACCGGCCGGCCCGCGACGACCAGGAGGTCGGCGGTCAGCAGGTCGAGCTCGGCGGCGAGTGCGGAGATCTCCTCGCAGGAGAGCTCGGCGCCGTCACTGGCGAGGTTCGCGAGGATGGTGGCCCGGTCCATGGGACGACGGTAGCGGGACGCGTGCCGCGGGCCCCGACCAACCGGTCGGGGCCCGCGGGTCTCTCAGGGTGTGGCTGCCGGCTGTTACGGGTTCACGGTGATGTTGAAGGTCGACGTCGTGTTCTGGATGTTCACGTCGTTGTTGTTCTCCACCAGGTGGTTGAAGGTGACCGATCCCACCGCCGGGCCCTGGCCGGATTCCGGCAGGGGGTTGGCCCAGATGCCGAAGCCGGACTTGCCGGTGCCGTAGGCGTCGTTGTCGGCGTGGGCGCCGGTGATGGTGGTGTTGGTGAAGACGGTGTCCGAGATCGGGTTGAGAGCGCTGCCTCCCGAGTAGTCGGTCTGGAACATGATGCCGCTGTAGGTCGGATCGGTGATGGTCGCGTCGCTGACGCGGATGCCCTGGAAGGGTTGGGTCGCCGAGAAGGCCCAGATGGCCGGGAAGACCTGGGCGCCCCAGAAGTGTCCACCGTCCCGCGTGAGCGAGAAGTTGGAGATGTTCGTCTGCGGCGTCGACTCGAAGCCCTCGAAGGCGTAGCCGAAGTTGAGCGAGGAGATCGTCAGGCCCGAGTAGCACAGGGTGTCGGAGACCACGAAGTTCGAAATCGTGTTGCCGCCACCGCCGTAGACCGCGACACCCGCCGCGCGCCACGGGGTCATCGCCGTGACGTTCTGGATGGTGTTGTTCTCCAGCTTGCTGCCCGCGTTCTGGTCCTGGGCCGCGAACAGCGCGAAGCTGTCGTCACCGGTGCTGCGCGCCTCGTCGTTGGAGATCAGGTTGCCCTGGCTGCCGTTGGTGAGGTTGATGCCGTCCGCGTAGGTGTCGCGGATGCGCATGTTGGTGAAGGTGGAGTTCTGCACGTTGGAGGCGCCCCAGACGCCGACCACGTTGTGCTCGATCCAGACGTTGTCGATCGTGATGTTGGACTGGTTGCGCAGGTCCCAGGTGTGGCCGGGGCCGTCCTGGCGGGTGGTGTAGTTGCCGAACCAGGCGAAGCCGGTGAACGTCGAGCCGCTCGCGCCGGACTGGAGGTCCCAGCCGGTGTCGGTGTCGGTCTGGTTCTGCGGGGCGACGAACTGGGCGTACCAGACGCCCGCGCCGACCACCTTCACCGGCTTGCCGTAGACCGACAGGCGCCCGGTGACCGCGTACTGGCCGGCCGGGAGGTAGACGCCGGTCCACGTGCCGGTGGTGTCCATGCGCACCTTGTCGAGCGCGTTCTGGACGTCCTGCTGGGTGAAGCCGCCGGGCACGACGTAGTGGGCCGGGTCCGGGTTGGCGGTCTGGGCGGCCTGCTCCAGGTTCATGAAGTCGATCGCGTACTGGGAGGTGTTGGCCGCGTCCTTCTTCAGCTCGAAGACCGTTCCCTGCGGGTACGACTGCGCGAGCAGGAAGCTGGACTCGTCGTAGATGTGGCGCGGCGAGCCGGCGCTCGGGCTGTCGCCGGGGCTGGTCTCCGAGCCGTAGAGCCAGGCGTAGTGCGAGGTGAGGTTGAGCGGTTGCACCAACTGGCCGTTGGCGTACAGGTCCAGGGTGGCGTTGATGCCGCCGCCGCCCGCGGCGTCGGGGATCGAGTAGCGCAGCACGAAGGTGTTGGTGGACTCGCGCGAGGTCCAGCTGACGGAGTCGCCGGTGTTGTCCAGCGTCACCGCCTCGCGGCCGGTCGCCTCACCGGCGATGTCGCCGATGGTGCGGTTCGGGCCGACGATCGCGGCGGAGCCGCCGAGGACGCCGTCGGTGGACTTGTAGGAGTCGTAGGGCATGTTGGCGCCCTGGCCGACGAAGAGCGGGGTGTCGGTGGTCAGGTGCGGCTGCTTGATCGGCAGTTCGTTGGCGTCGGCGGCGAGCACCAGGTGGGCGGTGTACTTGCCGTTGACGGCCGTCCACGAGCCGAGCGGGACCGCCGCTGCCGTCGCGCCCGGCGCGATGGCTCCGGTGACCGAGCCGGTGAGCGTGGTGATCGTCTTGCCGGTCGGGTCCAGCAGGGTGAGCGTGATGCCGTGGCTGCCGCTGGTCGTGGCGATGGTGCCCTGGTTCTTCACCGTGGCGCTGAAGTTGACCGTGTTGCCGGCTGCCGGGTTGCTCGGCGTCCAGTTGAGCGTGCCGACCAGGTCGGCCGACTGGACCGGGGTGACCACCAGGTTGGTCGGGTTGGTGTAGCTCTGGTCGGCGGTGAGGTTGAAGTTCTTCTTCGACTCGTCGACCTTGGTGGTCAGTTGGTAGGTCCCCGCGGTCTGCGTCCCGACGGTCGCGGACACCGTCTGCGTGGCGCCCGGCGCGAGCGCGCCGACCGTGGTCGAACCGACCTTGGTGGTGCCGAGGTAGAAGCCGACGTCGGTCGCGACGGAGGCCGCGGTGCCGCCGTTCCTCACCACCGCCGAGGCGGTGATCGAGTCGGTCTCCACCGGCGCGGAGGGGGACCAGGAGTTGGAGGCCACCGTCAGGTCCGGGTTGGGCGACGGAGTGCCGTACACCTCCAGCTCGGCGACCTGCCCGCCGGGCGCGCCGCTGTTGGAGGTGATGGACACCTCGACGTCCGCGACGCGTCCGGAGACCGGAATGGTGACGGTGTTCTGGTTGCTGCTGGGGTCGAAGGAGTACGACTGCGCCGCGACCAGGGTGGAGAACGTCGAGGAGCTCTGCTCACGGCCCAGCACCGCGATGGTCTGCGTGCGCGCGGACCAGGCCGAGGCCGGGTTGAGCTTGACCACCACGGAGGACAGGTCGGCGTTCGCGCCCAGGTGCACCGTCAGCTGCGAGGGGTAGGAGGATCCCTCGAAGTAGGTGGTGGTGTCGCCGTCGTCCGCGTTGGCGGGCGCGTAGGTGTACGTGTACGCGGTGCCGTCGATCGGCTTGTGCAGCGCGAGGTTGGTCTGCGTGCCGCCGGAGCCGGTGCGGGTGACGGTGTTGGAGGCGGCGGACTCCAGGCCTGCGGCGTCGGTGGCCGTCACGTCGTAGGAGACGGTGAGGGTGCTCGCGACGGAGTCGGTGTAGCTGAGCGTCGTGCCGCTCACCGAGGCGATCTTGCTGTTGTTGCGGTAGATGTTGTAGCCGGTGACCCCGACCTGGTCGGAGGCGGCGGACCAGGTCAACTCGACCTGCCCCGACGAGGGCTGGGTGTAGGCGAGGTTGCTCGGCGCGGTCGGCGGGGTGGCCGAGGCGCCGGTGCGGGTGACGCTGTTGCTGTTGCCCGACTGGTCGCCCGCCGCGTCACGGGCGCGGACGAAGTAGGTGACGGTGGCGGTCGTCGCGGGGTTGTCGGTGTAGGTCGTCGCGGTGCCCGGGACGGAGGTCAGCAGCGTGTTGTTGGCGTAGACGTCGTAGTTGGAGACACCGCTGCTGGTGGAGGCCGTCCAGGTCAGCGTCACGGCGCCGGAGGAACTCTGGGTGTAGGCCAGGTTGGTGGGCGCGGTCGGCGGCTGGGTGGCACCGGAGGGGCCGTAGACCTGGAACTCGGAGATCTGCCCGGCCGGCCAGCCGGTGTTGGCGGTGATGTTCAGCCGCACGTAACGGGTGGTCGCCTGGCTGAAGTTGATGGTGACCGTGTTGCCGGTGGCCGGGTCGAAGGTGTACCCGGCGGAGGCGGCGAGGTCGCTGAAGTTGCTTCCGCCGGTGCTGCCCTGCACGGCCAGGGTCTGGGTGCGTGCGGCCCAGGAGGTGGAGGGCGGCAGCTTCAGCACGACCTGGTCCACGGCCACGGAGGCGCCGAGGTCCACCTGGAGCCACTGCGGGAGGGCGTTGTCGGTCGACTCCCAGTAGGTGTTCGGGTCACCGTCGTTGGCGTTGGAGGCGACGTAGTTCTGGCTGTGCCCGGAGTCGCTCATGGTCTTGCCGAGCGCGAGGTTGGCCGGCGCGGTCGAGCTGCCGTAGATCTCGAACTCGGAGAGCTGGGCGGCGCTCCACCCGCTGTTGGCGGTGATGTTGACGCGCACGTACCGGGTGGTGGTGGCACCGAAGTTGATGGTGACCGTGTTCGACGTGGAGGGGTCGAAGGTGTACGTGGCGGACGCCACGACGGTGGCGAAGGTGCTGTTGTCGGTGCTGCCCTGGACGCTGAGCGTCTGGGTCCGCGAGCCCCAGCCGGTGGGCAGCTTCAGCACGACCTGGCTGACGGAGGTGGCCGCGCCGAGGTCGATCTGGGCCCACTGCGGGAACGTGCCGTTGGCGCTCTCCCAGTAGGTGGACTGGTCGCCGTCGTCGATGTTCCCGGCCACGTACTGGCCGTTGGTGCTGGAGACACTCACGCTCTTGCCCGCCGCCAGATTGCTGCCCGCGGCGTGGGCGGGCGTGGCGGCGGTGCCGAGCAGCAGAGCGAAGAGCGTGGCGAGCACGGCGAGAAGTGCTCGTCCACGGGCTTGCCCGCGTGCTCTGAGCTGTGTTCGTGCGTGGTTCATCGTCCCTCGGTTCCTGTGAGGCGGACGCCGAGGCGAGCCGCGCCCCTGACCCGGGCCCCCTCGCTGGGTAGCGATGGTCTTCCGCGATGCTGTCGCAGATTTCCAACACTTCGCCAGGAAGTTACAGACGTGAACGCATGCCGTCAATGGACCTGGCGGGGCCGGGCCCGGTCGGGGGCGATGAGCCGGGCGGGGGGCCGGGCGGAGGGCCGGGCGGAGGTCCCGAAACCGCGGCCGCGACGAAAAAAGGCGGCCCGCCCGAAACGGGCGGGCCGCGGGCCGGGGGTGGCCGGGCCGGACTGCGCGGTGGTGCCTACCGGGCCGGGCCGGTGGAGCCGCGGACGACGAGCTCGGGTTCGAACAGGAGCTCCTCCGCGGCCACCGTCGCGCCCTCGATCTGGTTGACCAGCAGGGCGACCGCAGCCCGGCCGAGGGCCTCGATCGGCTGACGCACCGTCGTGAGCGGCGGCTCGGTGCAGTTCATGAACGCCGAGTCGTCGAAACCGACCACCGACACGTCGCCCGGGACCGAGAGGCTGGCGCGCCGCGCCGCGCGGATCGCGCCCAGCGCGAGCGGGTCGCTGCCGCAGATGATGCCGGTGACGCCGGCCCGCAGCATGCGGCTCGCCGCCGCGTGCCCGCCCTCGAGGGCGAACAGCGCGTGCGCGACCCAGTCGGGGTGGACCTCGCGGCCCAGGCGCGCGTACTGCTCGGCGAAGGAGGCCAGCTTGCGGCGCGAGGGGATGTGGTCCTCGGGGCCGACGATCATGCCGATGTTCTCGTGCCCGAGCGCCGCGAGGTGGCCGAAGGCCTGCTCGACCGCGACGGCGTCGTCCGTGGAGACCTGCGGGAAGCCGAGGTGCTCGACGGCGGCGTTGAACAGCACGACGGGGATGCCGCGGTCGCGCAGCCGCGCGTAGTGCTCGTGCGGCGCGTCGAACTCGGCGAAGTGGCCACCGGCGAAGACGACGCCGGAAACCTGCTGGTCCAGCAGCATGTTGACGTAGTCGGCCTCGGACAGCCCGCCCGCGGTGCGGGTGCAGAGCACCGGCGTGAAGCCGCGCTGGGCGAGCGCGCCACCGACCACCTCGGCCAGCGCCGGGAAGATCGGGTTCTGCAGTTCCGGGAGGACCAGGCCGATCAGGCGGGCGCGCTCGCCGCGCAGCTGGCTGGGCCGTTCGTAGCCGAGCACGTCGAGCGCGGCGAGGACCGCGTTGCGGGTTCCCTCGGAGACGCCGGGCCGCCCGTTGAGCACGCGGCTCACCGTGGCCTCGCTGACTCCGACCTTCTGTGCCACCTCGGCGAGTCTGCTCTTCATGCCGCAAGAGTAGAGCAGGATTCGGCAAGCGATTGCAAGAAGCAGTCCCGGCGATGCAAAAGCCCAGGTCACCGCCGTGAGATCGGAGGGAAGGGCCGGTTGATGCCTTGTCGGCGGTCATGCCACGCCGAAGCACAGTCGTGACTTTTCAATTTTGCGTACAGGTCTTGCGCACACTCGCCAAGCGTCCTACGTTCCTCACACGCCGGCTTTACCCCACCCACCACGATTCTTCGACCATGGGGCACGCATGATGCTGAACAGATCGCGCAAGATGGCCGCCATCGCTCTCGCGGCGGGTCTCTGTCTGGGCACCGCCGCCTGCGGGAGCAGCGGCTCGTCCGGGAACACCGGGAACAGCTCCACGGACGGTGTGGCCGACGGCAAGCCGCTTGACCCGAACGCCAAGGTCACCATCTCCATCGACTGCGCCCCCGGCGCCGACCAGGCGGCCGGCAAGGCGAACTACGAGGACGACCTGGCCCTGTTCAAGGTCAAGTACCCGAACGTCACCATCGACGCCAAGCCGTACGTCGGCCAGTGCGAGGTGCCGGCGCAGCAGACCGCCGAGTACAAGGCCCACGACGAGACCGGCGCGTTCCACGCCTACTTCACCGACCAGGGCCAGACCCTGAACTCGGGCGACGCCGTCGACATCAGCCAGTACGTCAACGACGCGACGGTGCCCGGCTACTCGTCCATGCTGAGCAGCGTCAAGAACAACCTCGGCGTCAGCGGCAAGGTCTACTCGCTGCCGATCAACTACTACTCGACCGGCCTGGTCTACAACCGCGACCTGTTCAAGAAGGCCGGTCTCAACCCCGACCAGCCGCCCACCACCTGGGACGAGCTGCAGGCCGACGCCAAGAAGATCGCTGCGCTGGGCAACGGCATCACCGGCTACGAGGACTACAGCGGCGGCAACACCGGCGGCTGGCACTTCGCCTCCGAGATCTACAGCCTCGGCGGCCAGATGGTCGACTCCTCCGGCACCAAGGCCGCGTTCAACTCCGCGCAGGGCAAGGCCGTGCTGCAGCGTCTGCACGACATGCGCTTCACCGACCACAGCATCGGCGCGACCCCGGTCACCCAGTGGGCCGACGCCTTCCCGCCGCTGGCCACCGGCAAGGTCGGCATGTTCATCGGCGCGCCCGACGTCGTCAAGCACCTGATCGAGGTGCTCGGCGCGGACAAGAACGCCTTCGGCCTCGGCCCGATGCCCGGCGCCACCGGCCCCGGCAACAGCCTCGGCGGCGGTGACCTGTACTACTTCAAGAAGGGCCAGACCCCGAACCAGATCAAGGCCGAGATCGCCTGGATCGACTTCGAGTACCTGACCCCGGACGCGGGCCAGTTCAACTTCTCCCGCTCCGCGACGCTCGCCGCCTCCAGCAAGGACCCGGTCGCGATCGCCATCCCGCAGCCGTACTTCTGGAGCGCCTCCTCGCCGCAGATCCAGGCGATCACCACCTCGCTGAAGACCAACGGCAACCTGCCGCTGTCGAACTACGACCCCTACGTCAGCAACCCGACCAGCAGCATCAACGAGCCTCCGGCGGCCCAGCAGCTCTACAAGATCCTCGACACCGCGATGTCGGCCGCGATGACCGACCCCAACGCGAACCTGGACAACGTGCTGTCGACCGCCGAGTCCCAGGCCAACCAGATCCTCGCCAACCAGTGAGTCCGGCGAACCAGTGACGTGTCGTCCGGCCGGCCCGCTTCCTCCCCGCTGCGGCCCGGCCGGCGACCGGCACGTCTGACGAGGAGTCCTTCATGGCTGCCACCCTGACGCGAGGTCAGGACCGTCTGGAAACGGACGGCGACGCCCCGCCCCTGCGCTTCGCGAGCCTGCGCCGCGCACTGGTGCGCAACCTGCGCGCCCACGCCTTCCTGATCGGTGCGCTGCTCTGCTTCGTGCTGTTCACCTGGTACCCGATGATCCGCGAGATCGTCATGTCGTTCCAGCGGGTCCACTACGGAGAGACCAGCTGGGTCGGCCTTGCCAACTACCGCCAGATCACCGCAGACCCGGAGTTCTGGTCGGCTTGGCGCAACACGCTGGAGTTCACCGGCATAGCCCTGTTCTTCGGCTTCGCGGCGCCGTTCGTGGCCGCGATCGTCATCAACGAGTTCCGGCACGCGCAGGGCTACCTGCGGATCCTGGTCTACCTGCCGGTGATGTTGCCGCCGGTGGCCGGCATCCTGCTCTTCAAGTACTTCATGGACCCCGGCTACGGCCTGTTCAACCACGTCCTGCACGCGCTGCACCTGCCCACGTCCAGTTGGCTGGCCTCCAAGAGCAGTTCGATGCCCTCGCTGGTGCTCGTCTCCACCTGGGGCAACATGGGCAGCGCCACCCTGGTCTACCTGGCCGCCCTGCAGGGCATCCCCGGTGAGCTCTACGAGGCCGCCGAGCTCGACGGCGCCAACCTGCTGCAGCGGATCTGGCACGTCACCGTGCCGCAGACCCGGCTGATCCTCTCGCTGATGCTGATGCTCCAGGTCGTGGCGACCATGCAGATGTTCACCGAGTCCTTCGTGCTCACCGGCGGCGGACCCGAGGGATCGACCACCACCGTGGTCTACCTGCTCTACAACTACGCGTTCAACTACGACAAGTTCAACACCGCGGCCGCGCTCGGCGTGATCATGCTGCTGGTGCTCGGCTGCTTCTCGGCGGTCTACCTCTGGCTGGACCGCCGCGGACAGGAGGATTGAGATGGCCACGACCGCCCCCACCTCGGCGACCAGGACGCTCATCTCCCCGGTCCGGCTGACCCAGCCGCGCGGCCGACGCGTCTACTGGATCGTGCTGACCCTGGTGCTGCTGGTCACCACGGTGGTCTTCATCGGGCCGCTGTACTGGATGGCCACCGGCGGCTTCAAGTCCTCCCAGGAGCTGGTGAGCACCCAGCCGACGCTCTTCCCGAGCCACCCCAGCACCCACGCCTTCTCCGAGGCCTGGTCCCGGCTCGGCATGGCCCAGCTGCTGCTCAACACCGTCATCTACGCCGGCGGAGCACTGCTCTTCCAGCTGGTCTTCGACGTTGCCGCCGCTTACTCGCTGTCCAAACTGCGGCCCGTGCTCGGCAACGTGATTCTCGGCATGATGCTGGCCTCGATGATGATCCCGGCCGCCGCGCTGGTCATCCCGCAGTACCTCACGGTGCTCGACCTGCCGCTGATCCACGTGAACCTGCAGGACACCCCCTGGGTGATCTGGCTGCCCACGGTGGCCAACGCCTTCAACGTCTTCCTGCTGAAGCGGTTCTTCGACTCCATCCCCAACGAACTGCTCGACGCCGCGGCCATCGACGGCGCTGGACCGCTGCGGGTGCTCTGGTCGGTCGTGCTGCCGCTGTCGCGTCCGATCCTCGGCGTGGTCTCCATCTTCGGTCTGGTCGCGGTCTGGAAGGACTTCCTCTGGCCGCTGATCACCGTGCCCTCGCACGAGACGCTCAATGTCGGCGTCAACACCGCGGCCACCTCGATGCCGGAGAACTCCCTGATCGCCGGGCTCTTCCTGGCGTCCATCCCGGCCATCGCGCTGTTCCTGATCTTCCAGCGCAACATCATGGCCGGGCTCACCGCGGGCGGCCTCAAGGGCTGAGTCCCCTGCCGCGCCCCGCAGCCCCCGCCTGCCGTGCCCCCTGTCTGTCGTGTCTCGGCCTGTCGTGTCCCGGCCCGCCGGCCAGTGCCGCCCGGCGTGTGATCCCCGTCGTCCCGGCCCGTCTCCGCCCTGACCGGGGCGGGCCGGGACGGCGGCTCCCCCTCGCATGCCTCCCCATGCCTTCCAGAAAGCAGGTTCGTCGTGCCCGAAACCGGAGAGCGCGAGCTCCCGTGGTGGCGCAACGCCGCCATCTACCAGATCTACCCCCGCAGTTTCGCCGACGGCGACGGCGACGGGGTGGGCGACCTGGCCGGGCTGCGTGCGCGCCTGCCCCATCTCGCCGGACTCGGTGTCGACGCGATCTGGATCAACCCCTGGTACGCCTCCCCGCAGGCCGACGCCGGATACGACGTCGCCGACTACCGGGCCATCGACCCGCTCTTCGGCACGCTCGCCGACGCCGAGGAGCTGATCCGCCAGGCCCACGCGCTGGACATCCGCGTCGTCATCGACATCGTCCCCAACCACACCAGCGACCAGAACCCCTGGTTCCAGGCCGCGCTCGCGGCCGGCCCCGGTTCGCCCGAACGGGCCAGGTTCTGGTTCCGCCCGGGCCGGGGCGAGTCCGGGGAGCTGGCGCCCACCGAGTGGCAGGGCTTCTTCGGCGGTCCCACCTGGAGCCGGGTGACCGAGGCCGACGGCACGGCGGGGGAGTGGTACCTGCACCTGTTCGCCCCCGAGCAGCCCGACTTCAACTGGGACCACGCGGACGTCCGGGCCGAGTTCGAGTCCGTGCTGCGCTTCTGGTTCGACCGCGGCGCGGACGGCTTCCGCATCGACTCCGCCGCGCTGCTGATCAAGGATCCGGAGCTGCCGGTCAGCGATCCGGAGGAGCGGGCCGTCACCGACCGCGAGGAGGTCCACGACGTCTACCGGGCGTGGCGCCGCGTCGCCGAGGAGTACGGCGGCGACCGCGTCCTGATCGGCGAGGTCTGGCTGCCCGACCAGGCGCGGATGGCGCGCTACCTGCGCCCCGACGAGATGCACACTGTCTTCAACTTCCCCTATCTCGAGTGCGCGTGGGAGGCGGACCGGCTGCGCGCCGTCATCGACGACACGCTCAGGTTCCACCGGGAGGCGGCCGCGCCGCCCACCTGGGTGCTCTCCAACCACGACGTCGACCGGGTGGTGACGCGGTACGGGCGCGAGGACACCTCGTTCGCGATCTACGCGCGCCAGCACGGCCGCCCCGTCGACCTCGCCCAGGGGACGCGCCGGGCGCGGGCGGCCGCGCTGCTGACGCAGGCGCTGCCCGGCGCGGTCTACATCTACCAGGGCGAGGAACTGGGCCTGTGGGAGGTCGAGGACATCCCCGACGCCCTGCGCCAGGACCCGATGTGGGAACGCAAGGGCCGCAACCCGGCGGACCCCGGACGGGACGGCTGCCGCGTGCCGCTGCCCTGGTCGGGCAGTGAGGCGCCCTTCGGCTTCAGCCCCGACGGCGCGGGCGCGGTGCCGTGGCTGCCGCAGCCGGAGGCGTGGAAGGAGTGCACCGTCGAGGCGGAGGCGGCCGACGCCGGCTCGATGCTGAGCCTGTACCGGGCGGCGCTGCGGTTGCGGCGCGAGCTGGGCGACTCGGGCTTCGAGTGGCTGGAGGGGACACCGGAGGGGGTGCTGGCCTTCCGCAGGGGAGAGGGCTTCGCCTGCGTGGTGAACCTCTCCGCCGAGGCGGTCACCCTGCCGCTGACCGGAACCGTGCTGCTGGCCAGCGACGGGCTGCACGGCGAGTCGACGCTTCCCGCCGACACCGCGGTGTGGCTGCGCCTGTGAACTGACGGGGTTGCACTCACCCAAGGGGCGCGGGGAACTGCGCGAGCAACCACCGGCGTGCGGATGGCCCTGCTCGTTCGGTGCGTACGTGGGTGGGTGGCGTGTCGCGCCTGCGGTTCATCAGACACAGCCCCGCGCCCCTGAGGTGAGTGCAACCGCAACTCTGCTGAATAGGAGCCGCACGATGCACAGGAAGAGACAACTCACTCTCGCCGTCGCCGTAGGATTGCTTGCCGTCGCCGGTGGGACGGGCACCGCCCGGGCCGCTGCCGCGCCGGCGCCCGCGCCGGTCGTCACCAAGGCAGGGATCGACCCCTCCCTGGTGCGCGGCCGCGGCGCGAACCTCGGGTTCGCCGAGCAGAACGCGTTCAACGCCACGACCGACGGGACGGTCATCGGTCCGGACACGACGCCCTACACCCTCGCCTCCGAGGCGACCGGCCGCAAGGCCGTGTCCCTCACGCCGGGGCAGTACGTCGACTTCACCCTGCCGGCCGACACCAACGCCATCACGGTCCGCTACAGCATCCCGGACGCGCCGGGCGGCGGCGGCATCACCGCGCCGCTCGACGTCACCGTCAACGGCCACCGCCGCCAGACGATGACGCTGACCTCGCAGTACGCCTGGCTCTACAACGAGTACCCGTTCAGCAACGACCCCAACGCCGGTCCGCTCAACCCGGACTGGTGGACCACCGAGTGCAGCTGCGTGCCGGACCAGACGACCCCGGCCCCCGTCTTCCCGACACCGTTCCGGCCCAGCCACTTCTACGACGAGCAGCGGCTGCTGCTGGACCACACCTACCGCGCCGGTGACGTGATCCGGCTCGCCGTGCCGGCCGGGAGCCCGGCCGCGACGACCACGATCGACGTGCTGGACACCCAGAACGTGCCGGCCCCGCTCCGCCGGCCCGACCACTCCCTCGACGTGCGGGACTTCGGCGCCGACCCGACCGGCGCCACGGACTCCGCCGACGCCTTCGACGCGGCGGTCGCCGCCGCGCAGCGGACCGGGCGGACGGTGTGGGTGCCGCCGGGGACGTACCAGGTGAACCGGCACATCATCGTGGACCACGTGACGATCCAGGGCGCCGGCAACTGGTACACCGTCATCAAGGGCCACCAGGTCACGTTGCCGACGCCCGCGCCGGACGGGTCCGTCCACACCGGCGTCGGCTTCTACGGCAAGGACGCCTCCGCCGGTGGCAGCCACGACGTGCACCTGCGGGACTTCGCCATCGAGGGCGACGTGCGCGAGCGGATCGACACCGACCAGGTGAACGGCGTCGGCGGCGCGTTCAGCGACTCCTCGGTCTCGGGGCTCTACATCCACCATACCAAGGTCGGCATCTGGCTCGACGGTCCGATGAAGAACCTGAGCATCACCAACAACCAGATCGCGGACCAGATCGCCGACGGCATCAACTTCCACGGCGGCGTCACCGACTCGCTGATCGCGAACAACTTCGTCCGCAACACCGGCGACGACGGCATCGCCCTGTGGTCCGCCCCGGCCGCCGACGCGAACGACCTCGTCGCCCACAACACCGTGCAGACGCCGGTCCTGGCCAACGGCATCGCCCTGTACGGCGGTTCGGACCTGACCGTGGCCGGCAACCTGGTGGCCGACCCGATCCGGGAGGGGTCCGCGATCCAGCTCGGCACCCGCTTCGGGGCGGTGCCGTTCGCCGGCACGATCTCGGTCGCGGACAACACCACCGTCCGCGCGGGGACTTTCGAACTGAACTGGAAGATCGGGCTCGGCGCGATCTGGCTCTACGCGCTGGAGCACAGCCTCGACGCGAACGTCCAGGTGACCGGGGACGACTTCCTCGACAACACCTACGACGCCATCATGATGGTCTCCGACTGGAGCGTGAAGGACCAGTACTCCATCACCAACGTGCACTTCAGCGACATCCGGGTCGACGGCACCGGCACGGACGTGGTGAGCGCCCGCGCCGCGGGCAACGCCACCTTCCAGAACGTGGTGGCCCGCAACGTGGGCGCCGTCGGGGTGAACAACTGCGGGTCGTTCCACTTCACCCCGGCCGGTTCGGAGTTCTCCCTGACCGACCTCGGCGGCAACACCGGCGGCGGCACGACCGGCCCCTGGCTGGGCTCGTGGGAGCTGCCGAACACCATCACCTGCGACGACCGTCCCACCGTCGTCGCGCCGCCCGCGCCCGGCCCCTGGCAGTAGGCCAGGGGCCTACTCTCCAGGACCTCACCGCTGCGGCAGGGTGAGGTCCTGGAGCAGCGGCGACACCACGCGGTGCTCCGGGTTCATCCGCAGCAGCGCGTTGACGACACCGGCCAGTCCCGGCATCAGGCCCGGGGCGAAGGCCTCCTTGGCGATGCCGCCGACCGGGCCGCGCTCCTCGATCCCGCTGAGCAGTTCGGCGTCCGCCCACGCCGGATCGGGGCCGTCGTGGTCGGGCAGCACATGGGCGAGCGTGCCCAGCAGTTCCCGCAGGCCCAGGTCGCCGTGGCAGAGGGTGTGGCTCCAGCCGAAGCCCTCGCGCAGGGTCGCGGGCAGCGAGCGGCGGGCCGTCTCCCGGTGCTCCGGGCCGCCGTCGCGCCGCAGCAGGTCGGCGGCCGCCAGGCCGATCCCGGTGCTGCCGTGGCACCAGGCCGTCGGGAAGTCGGTCTGGCTGCCGATCCGTGCGTCGCGCCAGGCACCAGCCTCCGCGTCGAACAGCCATGTCTCGAAGGCGAGGGCCTGACCGGCGAGTGCGCGCCAGCGCGCCCGGTCGGCGGCCGAGCCGGCCCGCGACGTGGCCAGCCGGGACAACGCCCAGCCGAAGCCGGTGGAGCCGTGCGCGAAGCCGCCGATGCCCTCCGGGGTGAGCAGCGTGGACCAGCGGGCGCCGCGCCCGTCCAGGTGGGTGGTCCGCTCCAGGTGGCGTCCTGCGGCCGCGGCGGTGACCAACCACTGCTCCTCTCCCGTCAGTTCGGCCAGACCCAGCAACGGGACGATCGCCCCGGCCGTGCCGCTGAGCACGTCGAGCTCCTGGTCGGCGGCGATCGCCTCGGGAGTGATCAGCGCCGCCCGCGCGCGGGCCCGGTCCAGCGGGGCCGCCGCCCGCACGAGCGGATCGTCGGCCAGGCCGTGCAGCGCGGCCCAGGTCCACGCCTGGCCCGCCAGCCCCAGGAAGCCCCCGAGCTCGGTCGTCGGCACACGGTCCTCGGTGGCGGCCAGCACCCGCAGCGCGCCGCGCAGGGCGGGCTCCAGCTCTGACACCTCGTCGGCGCGCCCGGCCAGCGTCTCGGCCCGGTACTGGGCCAGCGCCAGCACCACCCCGCCCTGTCCGCTGTACAGGTCGGCCGTGAGCGGGCGGATGGCCCAGCCCGCGCGCATCAGGACCGGGCTGATCCAGGTCGTGGTGCCGTCCGGGCCGGCGACCGCGTGCCGGAGCAGGGTGCGGACGGCCTCCGCCGCGATCCGGCGGCGCCGCGCGTCCAGCCGGCCGGCGTGCGGCCTGCGCGCCGGAACCTGAACCCTGGCCGGGAGTTGACGTTCGTTCAGATAGGCGCCGACCAGGGCGCTGCGGATCACGTCCTCCTCGCGCCACAGGTCTGCGGCGCGCCAGTCGGCGAGCGTCGCGTCGAGCCGTCCCCGGTCCACGGCGAAGGTGAAGACGGGGATGTCGCCGAGGAGCAGGTCGGCGATCTCGGCGTCGACGGTGGCCAGGTCGCCCGGCGCGCCGGGAAGCGCAGCCGCGTTGCGGCGCATGATGTCGCGCCCGCGTTCCAGCGCGGCGGCGGGGTCGTGCAGCGAGGCCGGGTGCCACAGCATCCGCCCGATCTCGACGTAGGCCTGGGTGGGGCGCCGCAGCAGCCGCACGACCGTCCCGTGGAAGCGGTCCAGCGCCGGGACGAGCCGCCCGGCGGCGTCGAGCGCGGCGAGGTGTGCCGTGAAGTCCCGGAAGCCGGTGACGACCTGGTCCCAGTGACGGATCAGGACGGGGTCCGGGCTCGGGTGGTTGCCGGTGCGCGGCAGGTCGACGACGTCCACCGCGAGGCGTGCGGCGTCCGTTCCGGCGTCGGCGATGACGGGGACGCGGATGCGTGGGTTCTGGCCGGGCAGGGAGCCGGCGGCGGAGATGTCCACCCCGGCGAGCGTGTAGCCGTCGGCGCGCAGCGGCAGGATGCCGGTGCGCAGCACCGTCCCGCGGATCAGCCGGTAGGCCAGGTCGACGGCCTCGCCGCGTCCGCTCGGGTCGGTCGGCGGGTCCGGAGTGAACAGCGTCTCGGCGTCGACGACGACCGGTTCGGGGCCGCAGGCGATCAGGTTCTCGGCGTGCAGGTCGGTGCCGCCGAGCAGCCGCATCACCGCCAGCCAGCCGCCCAGGGATCGGTAGAAGGAGGCGAGTTCGGCGTCGCCCTGGCAGTAGCGGTGGGCGACGAAGGCGGCCCAGCCGTAACCGTCGCGCACGAGGGTCCGCGGCACGCGCAGCGCCGGGCCGGCCTCGTGCGGGCCGCACTCCCGCAAGAAGCCTGCGAGCGCGGCGTCGACCTCGGTCGGGCGCGGCTTGTAGACGATCCGGCCGTGCGCGAAGTCCAGCAGCGCGACCGCGTGCCCGCCCCGGTGAGGGTCCCCGGCGCCGAGGCTCAGCCCCCGCAGGGCCCCGGGGTCCCGGCTCTCCAGGAGGTCGGCGAGCGCGGGCCGGTCGGCCGTGAGGCGGCCGGCCAGGTCCAGGACGGCGTCGAGGTGGCGGGCGGCGACGGCGTCCGTACGCTCGTGCAGGACCGGATAGCGGCCGGCCAGTTCGGCCAGGTAGGCGGGCGTGCGCGCGAGTTCCAGATACGCCTGCCAGCGCTCGCGCGGGTCGCCGGCGCCGAGACGTCCCTCCATCGAGGCGGCCTGCAGCTCCAGCAGGAACACCCGGTTGAGCTTCACCTGGAGCAGCGCGAGCACCGAGCGCTCGGCCGCTTCGCGCACGACCGCCAGTTCCGGCGCGTCGTGCCCCGCGACGGCGTCGAGCTCCATCGCGAAGCGGTCCAGCAGCGGTGCGGCCAGGGCCGCCACCGGCGCGGCGAACCAGTCCTCCTCCATGGGTCCTCTCCCGGGGCTGTCCAACGTGGTTCCGGTGCGGAGCGGTCGTCCACCTGCGGGGGCCGCGCGCCCGAGGACGCGCGGCCGGAGCCGGCTCAGCAGCAGTAGCTGTGGAACGAGCCGGTGGGGCTGGAACAGAACGCCATCAGGGCGTCGGTGCTGTCGGTCAACGCGGCCTCGGCCGCGCCCCCGCCCACGAAGAGCGGGCCGGCCGGGTTGTCCTTGCCGAACGCGGACTCCGCGCCCGCGAGCCAGGCGTCGACGATCCGGCCCGGGTGGGCGGCGGCGGCACTGGGCATGAGCAACCTCCTTGTGAGGGAAAGGTGTTGGACTGGCTCAGCATCCCCGCAACTGGAGCGCCCGGCGCAGGCGCGAACCGGCCATGTTCCCCTCAAGTGCGACATGCCGCCCCGGGGGTGGTACCCGGCCGTCCTGTTGCGCGCGAGTAAACGTCGGTTTCATCTCCTGCACATCCCTTGTCAGTCCGCCGACACCGCCGCTACGGTTCTCGCCGTTGACACCACTTCAGAGGGTGTTCAGAAGTTCCACCGCTCTTCTCTGCTTTCCTCCGCTACGTCAAGGCCCGACTCCCCACAGGAGGCAGTACGTTGCGCACCTCGTCGATATCCGCCGTTGCCACCGCCGTCGCACTCGGCGTCTCGGCCCTCGTGGCCGCCGCGCCGGCCCAGGCCGCGTCCCCCCACGGCGCGTCCTGGGCCCGGTCGTGCGCCGTGGATCTGACACCCGGTCACGTCTTCTGTAACGCCCTGCACGTCACCAGCATCGCCGAGCACGTCCACGCCACCGGTATCACCCCGAACGCGACCCCCTCCGGCTACGGCCCCTCGGACCTGCGCTCGGCGTACAGCATTCCGGCGAACGGCGGCGCGGGCCAGACCGTCGCCATCGTCGACGCCTACAACGACCCCAACGCCGCGTCCGACCTGGCGGTCTACCGCTCCCAGTACGGCCTGCCCGCCTGCACCACCGCGAGCGGCTGCCTCACCATCGTCGGCCAGACCGGCACGAGCAAGCTGCCGCGCTCCAACTCCGGCTGGGCCGGGGAGATCTCCCTCGACCTGGACATGGTGTCCGCGATCGCGCCCAACGCGAAGATCATCCTGGTGGAGGCGACCAGCGCCTCGATGACCAACCTGGGCGCCTCCGTCAACACCGCGGTCAAGCTGGGCGCGACCGAGGTCTCCAACAGCTACGGCGGCTCGGAGTCCTCCGCCGACACCTCCTACGACAGCACCTACTTCAACCACCCCGGCGTCGCCATCACCGTCTCCTCCGGTGACTCGGGCTACGGCGTGGAGTACCCGGCGGCGTCCCCGTACGTCACCGCCGTCGGTGGCACCTCGCTCAGCAAGGCGTCCAACACCCGTGGCTGGAGCGAGAGCGTCTGGTCCACCTCCAGCAGCGAGGGCGCCGGCTCCGGCTGCTCGGCCTACGAGCCCAAGCCGAGCTGGCAGACGGACAGCGGCTGCTCGCACCGGACCGTCGCCGACGTCTCGGCCGTCGCCGACCCGGCCACCGGTGTCGCGGTCTACCAGACCTACGGCGCCTCGGGCTGGTCCGTCTACGGTGGCACCTCGGTCGCGGCCCCGCTGATCGCCGGCGTCTACGCCGACGCGGGCTCGCACAGCAGCAGCGTCCCGGCGGCGAACCTCTACAGCCACACCTCGGCGCTGAACGACGTCACCACCGGCTCGACCGCGTCCTGCTCGCCGGCCTACCTCTGCACCGCGGAGACCGGCTACGACGGCCCGACCGGCCTCGGCACCCCGAACGGGCTGACCGCCTTCACCGGCTGACGCCACCCGCTCCACCCGCTCCTGACGGCCCCGGCCGGCGCTCCCCGCCGACCGGGGCCGTCGGGCTCCCTACCCCGCCTCGGCGGTTTCCAGCGCGCGCCGGTGGCTCCGCCGGAGCAGCGCCTGGCGTTCACCGTCCGGGATCGCCATCGACTCGGCGAGCACCGCGGCGAGCGCGTCCACGCCGGCGGTGTCGACGTCGGAGTGGAAGAACCACCGGACGTTCTCGTCGCGCGTGATGAGATCGACGGCCGGGCGCCCGCCCTTGTCCCTGTCCGGTGGGGTCGTCGCCCGGACGTAGCGGACCTGGTCGAGCGGGAGGTCCTGGCGGATCTCGCCCTCGTCGAGGAAGGCGCCCGCCCGGGCCGTCACGACGCGCCGGTCGGTGACCGCGACCATGGTCTTCGTCGCGGCCGTCCGGTCCCTGGCCGACGCCAGCAGCTCCTTGGCCCCGCCGAGCATCGCGGAGAACGGGTCGCCGGCGTCCGGCTGCTCGGGGAAGGCGAGGACCCGCAGGGTCTCGTCCTCCTCCAGGAACCAGCGCAGCACGCGCAGGTACGGCTCGGGGTCGAACGACGGCGGCGCGCAGACGACGTCGGGCGCCTCCAGCGGCGGGGCGGGCGGACGCAGCGCGTCGGCCAGCGGCTCGATCGCCTCCAGCAGCCCGGCGGAGACCCGGCGCGCCGCGAGCGCGTCACCGCGCCGGCCCAGCAGCGGAAGCGAGTCGCGACCGGGGAGATGGGCGATGACGCGCAGCTCCCGCCGCAGCGAGTCCAGCAGCCGCGTCGTCTCGGCGAGGGCGACGTCGAGCTCCTTGCCGGTGCGCTCGGCGATGTCCTCGACCAGCCGCGCCTCTCCCGCGTCCTCCGCGGCGGCGGCCCGCGCCCGGGCGGCGTGCAGGGACTGGTATCCGATCCACGCCTTGAGGGTGGACAGCAGGGCGTGCGCGTCGAAGGCGATGGCCTCGGCGTTCCCCTGGAGGTAGGCGCGGCGTCGCCGCGGGTCGTCGGCTCCGTCGATCTGGGCGATGTGGTCGCGGACGTTCTGCCGGTACAGCGGGAGCTGCTTCAGCAGCAGCGCCTCGTGGCCGGCGACCTTCTGCCACAGGGAGAGCGGCACCGCCCCCGCGGTTCGCGCCTGGTCGACGGTGCGGTCGACGGAGTCGACGAGCCCGGTCAGTTCGTGCCACTGGTCCTTGCGGATGGTGGCGAGGACCTGGCTCGTCAGCGCGATGTTCGTCCGGACCAGGCCGGTGACCTCGTTGAGCTGCATCTGCAGGGCGAGCGTGGCCAGCGCCGGCCCGATCGTCGCCACCGTCTGCGCCACGCTCACGGCGTTCGCCGGCACCCAGCGGGCCTGCGCGATGATGCGGCCCTGGAACATCACCGCCCCGAGGTTCGCACCGTCCTTGACGGCCAGCGTCGCGCCCGCGTTCAGCAGGGACTGGGTGGCGCCGCTGACCCGGTACAGCCCCTGCGCTCCGGTGAGCGCGGGCCCGAGGGCGCGGGCCACGGTCGCCGAGTTCCCGATCGAGGCGAGCACGCCGGCTATCCGCGTCCGGTCGGCGGCGGGCACGAGCCCGACGTCGAGCAGATACGGTTTGAGCTCAGCGGGCACCTCCCCGAAGACGGCGGCCACCCCCGGGACGACCTCCGCGAGCACCGTCGACGCCCGTGTCGCCTCGAACCCCGCACCGTCCTCCGCGGCGCCCTCCGCGCCGTCGGGCCCAGCCTCAGGCTCGGGGCTCTCCACCGAGTCCGAAGGGTCCTGCATACGATCTCCTCCCGCGATGGCAGCGCTCGAAGGCCGAAGTCTACGGCGCGCGGAGCCCACTCCCGGGCGCGGGAGCGTGAGTGGATGCGGTTGCTGAAGCTGCGTCACGGGGTGCGCGCGCCCGGCGTGGACGAGGAGCAGCGGGTGCTGCCTGGGCCCGCTCGGGGGCGCCGTTCAGGACATCTGCTCCCACACGTCGGGGCCGCCGCCGATCCACTGGACCAGGTCGTAGGCCTCGAAGTCGAGCGTGTCCAGGCCCGCCCGCCGGCAGAACTCCGTCACGTCCTGCAGGGTGTACGCCTTCCCTACCTGGGTGCCGAGGATGTCCACCCGCCGGAACTGCCGGCCGACGCCGTCGGAGGTGACGGGGTGGACGACGACGTGGGCGTGGTGGTGCTCGGTGGGCGACGGTTCGGTCATGCGCCCCAGCCTGCGACCCGCCCACAGTGATCGCATCCGTGTTCGCTCATCCGCTACCCGAACGAATGACAACGCCCCGTGCACAAGCCGCTGCACGGGGGGCTTCTGCTGCCCGCACGACCGTCACAGCCCGGCGGGGCCACCGGCCGTTCGGACCCCTTGGGTCAGCGGTGGACGCTCAGGAGGCGGTCCGGGCCGTTGGCCCATCCCAGCCTTGGCGCGGCCGTCCCGTTCGGGCCGATGATGCCGTTCGCGTCCCTCGATCCGGCTGCCGCGCGCGGCCGCCACCGGCTACGGTGTGGAACTCGTTGACGAGCCGGCCCGCGCGTCCCTGCCCGGCCACGAGATCGGCTGGGGCGGGCTCGGTGGGTTGGGGTCGCGGGGGGTGAGGCGGAGGGAGTGGAGGGCGAAGGCGCCGAGCTCCGCGGCCGGGGCCTCGATCAAGGCGATGCCGTCCTCGCCGGTCAGGAGGAGGGAGACGAGGTGACGGCGGTCGTGGCCGCCCGGTTGGATGCGGATGTCGGCGGAGGCGGTGGGACGGCCGAGGCCGTCCAGGAGCAGGGAGCGGGGGAAGGTCCAGGTGACCGGGTCGCGGCGGTCGGTGTGGAAGACCATCCGCAGCTCGAGCGGGTGGTCCGCGTCGTACTCGAGCCGGGTCGCCACCGCGCGGCTGCGCCGGTCCGAGAGGACCTGGTAGGCGATCAGGTCGTGCGTGATGCGCATGGTCGTCCGTCCCTTCCGGGCCGCCGCCGCAGCGGCCCAGCAGGAGAGAGTGGGTCGGCCGCGTGCTCTTACGGCGTTTCGGGGAACTTCTTCGCGGATGTCGCCCGAATGTCCGATGTGGCTTCCGCGCACGCCGTTGACCTGCGGGCAGGCCCTGGGCAAGCTACCGGCCATGCCCGCCACACGGCCCCCGTCGTACCCGCTCCGCACCGCCTCGTCGAGGGCGGAGCCCGGCACTTCGGTCGTTTCGCCGCCCGGCTCGTCGAGGCCAACCCGCTGGACGCGTACACGGGCCGCACCCGCCGGCTGAAGGCCCTGCGCCTCACGCCCGAGTCGGCGTCGCTCTGCGCCCCCTGGCGGATCGCCTCCGCCGACGGTCGCCTCGACGTGGTCTTCGAGCCGGAGGGACGCAAGGCTGTCGAACACCAGCTGGGCGTCCTCGCGATCGACTACTTCCAGCTCTTCGGCCGCTACCGCTGCAGACTGCGCGACGCGGACGGCCGCACGCACGAGATCGCGGAGGCGCACGGGGTCTGCGAGAGCATGAAGGCGCGCCTGTGAAGGTCGGCCCGGTGCAGCCGGTTGACACCGGTCGCGCCCCGCGCGTATCACCGGAGGACGGTGTCACGTTTCGCCAGGTGACGCCATCTGCGGTAGTCGGTTCCGGGGAGCGCGCATGACGAATGTTCAGATGGTTCGGGCGGTTCCGACGGACCAGGACGCCACCACCGTCAAGCGGCTGCGGGTCGGCGTCGGAGTCGTCGGTCTCGCGTTGCCGATCGTGCTCCCGGTGGGCAACAGCATCATCTCCGCGCACCTGGGCCTGCTGGACTCCCTCAGCGGTTCCTACTACACGCACATGCGCAACGTCTTCGTCGGCGGCCTGTGCGCCATCGGCGTGATCCTGCTCTGCTACCGCCACAACCGCCGTGAGGACCTGTGGAGTTCGGTGGCCGGGTTCTTCGCCGTGGTGGTGGCGATGTGCCCGATGGAGCCGCCGGCGTCTGTCGTGGCCGTCGCCTCGACGACGCAGAAGGTGCTGGGGGGCGTCCACACCTTCTCCGCCGCCCTGGTCTTCACCGCGCTCGCCGTCTTCTGCCTGCGGCTCTTCCGGGACCCGGCCGAGCCGGACGGTCCTCTGCGGCAGCGCGTCTACCTGGTCTGTGGCGTCGTGATCCTGGCCTGCATCGTCGGCATCATCGTCACCGGGCTCGTCCACTTCGCCGGTGCGGGCGGGGTGACCCCGGTCTTCGCGGGCGAGTCCGTCGCGGTGTTCGCCTTCGGCGCGGCGTGGTTCGTCAAGAGCGACGCGATCGCCGACCTGGCCCGGGCAGCGGGCAGCGAGGCTGTCGCCACGGCCTGGCGCTGACCGCCCGGCAGGACCGCCCGGCGCGGGCGGCCCGGCACGGATAGCCCGGCGCGGGCGGCCCGGAAAGGCCCCGCCCGGCACCGTCAGCCCGGCACCGGTGAGGTGCCGGCCGGCGAACTGTGCGCTGGGTGCGCTCCGTGCCGTCAGGTCAGATCCGACGGGTCGGTGTTGGCCCCGCACAGCACCACCGCGACATGCTCGCCCTCGGCCGGGACGTACGCGCCGCAGCGCAGCGCGGCCAGCGCCGTGGCCGCGCCCGACTCGACGGCGATGCGCCGTTCCTGCCACAGGGCCCGGCGGGCGGCGGTGATCTCCTGGTCCGGCACCAGGACGCTCGTCACCAGGGGGCCGCGGGCCAGCTCGAACGCGGTGCGCGAGGTGCGGCGCGCGCCGAGCGCGTCGGCGGCGACCGAGTCCACGTCGACGTCCACCGGCTCGCCCGCCTCCAGCGCCGCGTTCAGCGCGCGGCAGTGCTCCGGCTCGACGGCGACCACCCGGACGCCGCGTGCGGTCAGCGCCGCCGCCGTCCCGGCGAAGAGCCCACCGCCGCCGACGGAGACCACGACGGTGTCCACGTCCGGGGCGTGGCCCAGCAGTTCGAGGGCCAGGGTGCCGGCGCCGGCGGCGACGTAGGGGTTGTCGTAGGCGTGGGAGAGGAGCGCGCCCGTCTTCTGCGCGAACTCGACGGAGGCCTCCAACGCGTGGGCGTACTCCGTGCCGACGAGCCGGACGTCCGCGTGGTACCCACGCAGCTTGGCCACCTTGACCGCGGGCGCGGTGGCGGGCAGGAAGACCGTCGCCCGCGTCCCGGTGGCCTGCGCGGCCCAGGCGCAGGCGAGACCGGCGTTGCCGCCGGAGGCGATGGTGACGCCGGCCTCCGGCATGTCGCCCCCGGCGAGGTGCACGGCCGCGAGGTTGGCCGCGCCGCGTGCCTTGAACGAGCCGGTGTGCTGCAGGAACTCGAGCGCGAGGCTCAGCCGGACCGAGCCGGGCCGCGTCGCCCCACCGGCCGGTGGCATGACGGACTCGGCGGACTCGGCGGGCGTGACCAGCAGCGGCCTCACCCTGCCCTCGATCCGCCGTGCGGCCGCCTCGACGTCGGCGGGTCCGATCAGGTGCGTGGGCATCGGGTGATCGGCTCCTCGGCGCTCGAAGGCAACGGCTGATCGTCATTCAACCAGGCGTCACCGTCAGGCGCAGGTGACGGAGGCGATCTTCATCGTCCGCAGGTCCAGGGTGACGACGGGGTGGCCGAGCGCGTGCTCGCCGGGCGTGAGCGCGTGCGCGGTGGGATTGGCCGTCAGCTTGACGACCGCCGTCGTGCCGTTGACCTGGACGGCGTCGGAGTCGACGCTGGCCGCCGCCCTCGCCGCGCACTCCAGCGGTTGCGCGCCGGTCGACGCGACGGCGGTGCGGTAGGCGGCGGGTGAGGCGAAGTAGCCGGCGATCGCGGACGTGTCGGCGCCGTAGGGCTTGAGTTCCTGGAGGTAGGCGTAGGCGTCGAGCAGACCGCCGACGTAGGACTGCACCTGGTCGTCGGAGTACGGGGCCGGCGGCAGTTGGGGCGTCAGCTGGCCGACGCAGTAGACCCAGTCGACCCGCGGCGCGGTCCGGTCCACCGCCACGGACATGATGACCTGACCGCTCCCGCCGCCGGGCCAGAAGTACCACTGCGCTCCGGTGCCGGTCCGGCCCGGCGCGTAGACGGCGTGCCAGTACGGGAGGGAACCGTCCTCGGCGCAGGTCGTCTGGTCACCGTCCAGCTCGGGGCGGGTGAAGGAGGCGAAGGCGGGGGCGAGGTACTGCTGCCGCAGCCGGGCCAGCGCGGCGTCCGAGCCTGAGGTGCCGAACGCGGCGGTCGCGCCGCCGTAGTAGCCGACGACCGTCGCGCTGCCGGGCACGCCGGGGTCGGTGGCCGGTCCGCAGGAGAAGTCGGTGATCCGCCCGGTCGCGTCGGTGTCCAGGGTCAGTCGCGCGGCGGACCGGGTGCCGGTGTAGAGGCTGACCGGCACGGCGAGCCCGTCGCCGTGTGGCGCGGGGGTGCCCACGATCGCTCCGTCGACGACGGTGTGCCCGGACGCGGCGCCGCAGCCGAGCGGCGCGCCGATCCCGCCGCTGCCCTGGAGCCGCGCCGCGACCTGGGCGTTCGCGAGGTAGGCCGTGAGCCCGGCCGGGTCCGCCTTCTTGGGCTGCCCGGTCTTGACCGCGGCGCCGGAGCGCTCGTAGTCGTCGACCACCGCCAGTGCGGACGTCTGTGCGGCGCCCACGTGGGGTGCGGGCGCGGCCTTGGCTACCGGCTTCGGGGCACTGGAGCACCCGGTGGCGGCCAGGGCGGTGAGGGCCAGTACGGCGAGCGTGCCGATCCGTCGTCCTGCGTGCATGCTGTGCCTCCGCCTGCCTGGTCCGCCCCCCTGTGCGGAGATTGCGCACACTCTATGAGCTGCACCTGCCATGCCACCACGGGTTGGAGTGGCGAATGTGCCCACGAGCGGTGGTGGCGTTGCTCACAGCGATCCGGGGTGTTCCCCGGGGGCAGGCCTGTTCCCTGGGGGGCAGGCCAGGGACGCGCCCACCACGCCGGCGACGACCCGTCGCAGCGCCTCGGCGTCCGGCGCGGTGCCGGTGCGGTCGGCGAGGAGGAGGTGGCCGGCGCCGATGAGAGTGGGAGCCAGGGCGTCGACGTCGGCGGCGGGGGAGAGGCGGCCGAGCTCGCGCTCGGCGGCGAGGTAGCAGGCGAGGACCTCGGTCGCGTCGCTGAGCAGCGGGACGCCGGTCGGTCGGGTCTCCCGCAGCAGCGCGCGCAGGCCGTCGCGGGAGACGGTCAGACCGACGACCGCCACGGCCACGGGGCCGAGGATCTCGGTGAGCGCCTCGGTGAGGTTGCCGACGACGGTGCCCTGTCCGACCGCGGCGAGCAGACCGGCCGAGGTCGTGTCGAGCCGCGCGACGCGGTCCAGCACCAGGGCGGCCAGGAACGCGTCGAAGTCCGGGAAGTGCCGGTGCAGCACGCCCTTCGCGCAGTCGGCCTCGGTGGTGACGGCGCGGCTGGTCAGCGCGCTGGGGCCGTCGCGCAGCAGGACGCGCTCCGCGGCCTCGAACAGCTGACGGCGCGGATCGCGGAGTGCCACTCCTGTTGGCACGGCGGATCTCCTCGGTGATGGTGATGGTGATGGTGACGGGGGCGGTGACTGGTTGACGAGTGGGCATGTGCCCACCCATAGTGGGCACATGCCCATCCTACCTTCGGAGGGGACGGCTCCCCCCTCGCAGCCACCGCACCGGGCACGGGAGATCGCCGAGTCGTTCGGCGTCGATCCGGAGCGGTACGCCCGCGCGCGCCCGCGCTACCCCGACGCCCTCGTCGCCGCCGTCCTCGACGCGAGCCCCGGGCGATCCGTCCTCGACGTCGGCATCGGCACCGGCATCGTGGCCCGCCAGTTCCGTGCGGCCGGCTGCGCGGTGCTGGGCGTCGAGGCCGACGCCCGGATGGCCGCCTTCGCCCGCGAGCGCGACGGTTTCGACGTCGAGGTCGCGCGGTTCGAGAACTGGGATCCGGCGGGCCGCGTCTTCGACGCGGTGGTCTCCGGGCAGACCTGGCACTGGATCGACCCCGTTCCGGGTGCGGAGCGTGCGGCGCTGACGCTGCGGCCGGGTGGCCGCCTCGCCGCCTTCTGGAACGTCGACCGGCCCTCGCCCGAGCTCGCCGAGGCCTTCGGCGCCGTCTACCGGCGGGTGCTGCCCGGCTCGTTGGCCGCGGGCCAGTGGTCCGCTACGGGAGAGGCCCGCTACGGGGCCCTCACCACCCGTGCCGCCGACGGCATCCGCGCGAGCGGCGCTTTCGGCGCGCCCGAGGAGTGGCACTTCGACTGGGAGCGCACCTGGACCCGGGACGACTGGCTCGACCAGCTCCCCACCACCGGCGGCCACACCCGCCTTCCGGCCGACCGGCTGGAGCAGGTCCTCGCGGGGGTGGCGGAGGCCGTGGACGCGATGGGCGGCGCTTTCACGATGCGCTACACCGCCGTGGCGGTCACGGCGGTGCGCGCGTCCCGGTGCTGATCCGGCGTCAGGAGACCGGCGGGTTCCATTCGAAGGTGACGGTGACCGGCGCGTGGTCGCTCCAGCGCTCCGGGTGCGAGTTCGCCCGCTCGACCACACCGGAGGTCGCCCGCCCGGCCAGGCCCGGAGTGGTGACCAGGTAGTCGATGCGCCAGCCGCTGTCCTGGTCGAACGCGCGGCCCCGGTAGGACCACCACGAGTACGGCCCGGCCACGTCCGGGTGCAGGCTGCGGACGGTGTCGACGTAGCCGAGCTCGTCGAAGACCCGGGAGAGCCAGGCGCGTTCCTCGGGCAGGAAGCCCGCGTTCTTCTGGTTGGCCTTCCAGTTCTTCAGGTCGGCCTCCTGGTGCGCGATGTTCCAGTCGCCGCAGACGACGACCTCGCGACCCTGCCCGGCCGCGCGCTCGCGCAGCTGCTTCAGGTGGTCGAGGAACTCCGCCATGAACCGTTCCTTCTCGTCCTGGCGGGGCGTGCCGACCTCGCCGGAGGGGAGGTACAGGCTCGCGACGGTCAGGCCCGGCAGGTCGATCTCGGCATAGCGGCCGGAGCCGTCGAACTCGTCCGAGCCGAAGCCGATCTTCATCCGCTCCGGCTCCGCCCGCGACAGCACCGCCACGCCCGCCCGGCCCTTCGCCGTCGTGGACGGCGCCCACAGCACGTGCCACCCGGCCGGCTCCGCGACCTCCGCCGCGAGCTGCTTCGTCTCGGCGCGCACCTCCTGCAGGCAGACCACGTCCGCCTCGGTGTTCGCGAGCCACTCGACGTAGCCCTTGCCCGAGGCGGCGCGCAGGCCGTTGACGTTCACGGTGGTGATGATCACCTGGGAGCTCATTCCTCACGGAGTCGGTTCGCGGGCGCCGTCGTCCGCCGTCGTCCCTTCGCGCGGCGACGCGCCCGTCACACCTTACGACGACTCCCGCGCGGGCCCGGGACGTACCCGCTACGCTCCGGACATGACCACGAGCCCCGACGACTACGACAGTACGAACTGTGTGTGGTGCGGGGCCGCGGTCCAGCTGGGGCCCGAGGGCGGCTACGTGTGCGGGCAGTGCGCCTACACCGTCACCCCTCCCGGCTACGAGAAGCTGGCCGCGGCCGGGCGTACCGAGATCCGCCTGCGCCGTCAGGCGAAGCGTCATCGCTGAGCTCCGGCTCGGCTGCGCCGGCCCTCAGCGGTGCCGCTGGTCGGCCCGCGGTTCGAAGTCGCCGTAGCTGTTGTCGGCGGGGTTGACCGTCACTCCGGGAGCCGTGATCTCGTCGACGCCGGGTGCCACCGGGGCCCCGAGCCGTGGCTGTCACCCTGCAGGCCTGCGGCCCGCCGTCCCCGAAGCCTGACGCTTTCCCCGTCGTTCGCCGCCTGGCCGCCTCGGCTGGCTACGCTCTGCGCCGTGACAAGATCAGCAAGCGTCATCGACCAGTGCAGAGCCTCACTCGGAGCGGCGCCTCGCAGCTTCTCCTGGGGGGAGAAGCTCGATCTGCGCATCTTCAGGCCGTTCTGGATGGGGCGCAACGATCTGCTGGCACAGATCCTCAAGGCCCAGGACGTGCTGCTGGCGGAGGGCCGCCTGGTCTGGGGCGCGCTCGTGCAGGCCAACAGCCTGCTGTTCGCTCCCGGGCGGCAGGACCACCCGGCCGTCGTGATCTACAGCCCCGACGCCGCGGCCTTCGACGACAGCCCCGGTCTTCTCCTCGACCTCGCGCGGCAGCTGTACCGCTTGAAGGGGACCGAACAGGAGGACCCGGAACTCGCCGCGTTCTCGCGCATGCTCGCCAACGAACTGGACCGGGAGGTGCAGTGGGAGGTGCCCCGCCGTCTCACCGGCGGAGCCACCGTCCACTGCACCGTCATCATCGCCGCCCGCAAACATCTCCCCGGCAGGGTGCTGAGAGGGTCGACCTTCCCGCTGCTCATCGCTCCGGACCGGACGGCCATGACCATGATGCTGCCGAGACGCTTCCGGACCCCGCAGCAGGGCGACACCGCCCGCGGGCGGCTGGTCGACGATTCCGCCGGGGCAGAGACCATGGGCCTCAGCGGGGGGCTATGAACAGGCTTTGCGCCGAGCGCCCGATGACGCCCTTGGCGTCGAGCAGTTGCGCGTCCGCGACGCCGATGCCCGCCTCGTCGACGGCGGTGCGCGCGTCCAGGCCGACCCACTCGCCGACCGGGGGACGGCGCAGGTGCACCGTGAGGTCGGGGTTGACGTAGACGTGGCGGCGGATGTCGAGCTCGCCGGAGACGCCGTTGCCGGAGTCGGCCGCGACCAGCACCCGGACCAACCCGGACGGCTCCTCGTCCGCGACGAGCGGCAGGCGCATCCGGAACCACGCGCAGGCGGGGCCGGGCTCGGTGGCGGAGCCGTGGGCGAAGCGCATCTCCACCGAGGTGTGGTAACCCTCGTCCCACGGCAGGGGGAAGGTCATGGCAGGGGAGTCCTCCGGCCCCGGCACGGTCACCGGCTGCTCGATGCTCGGCGCGGTGCCCGGCTCCCCGACACGGATCCGCAGCGCACCGGCCCGCATCGCCACCCGGCCGTCCGCTCCGCGGAGCTCGGCCTCCACCCGCTCCACACTGCGCCCGGCCTCCGCCTCGCGGACCGCGACGGTGACCTCGCCCAGCGGCACCGGACGCAGGATCTCGAACGTCATCCGCACCACCCGGAACCCCTCCCGCGCCCCGGGCCGCTGCTCGACGGCGCGGCCCAGCAGCGCGGCGGGCGGACCGGCGTGCTGGGAGTCGGGCGACCAGGGCCCCCGGGTCGCGGCGGTGGCGGCGTAGCGGTTCTCGCCGAGCGGGAGGTAGAAGGCTTCAGCGGTCATTACCGAAGGGTAACCAGAATCGCCCGGGAACGGGAGGTGCGGTGACGACCGGGGTGATGACCGGTGAGTAACCAGGTGGCGGGGCGTCCGGGAGGCCACAGGCCGCCTTTCACGTGGACGCCGGTTCGGCCATGCTGGTGCCCGACGCACGGACGAGCGACCGAAGGTCTCGTGCGGCGAACCGGGAGGGAGGCGTCGCGATGCTTTCGCGGACGCGGTTGTTCGGCGGCAAAACCCGTGTGACGTTCCGCCTGCCGGCGGCGGAGCCGGCGGGGATCGTCAGCGTGGTGGGCGACTTCAACGGCTGGCAGCCGGGCGCGGCGGAGCTGGTCCGGCGCCGGGACGGCACCCGCACGGTGAGCGTCTCCTTCCCGCCCGGAGAGCACCGATTCCGCTACCTGGCGTCGGGCGGCGTCTGGTTCGACGACGCTGGCGCCGACCGGATCGACCCCCAGGGCGGCCTGATCCGCGTCGAGTGAGGGGGACGGCCGGCGCCGCGTCGTCGGTCGGTCCGGACGACCCGGAATTGCGTGGAGGAGGCCGAGGCAGAGTTTTTCCTCTACCCCGGCGACTCGCACCTTCTTACGGACTCTTCGTGTTCTTACGGACTCCTCGTGGCCGGCCTACGACGCCTACGACGCCGACGCGGTCGCGCAGTTGCTCGACCACCTCAGCGCCCCTCCCGGTCGGGTCGGTGAGCCGGGGCCGTCAGACCGCCGTGCGCTGGGCGGGTACGCCCTGGTCGGTGGCCTCGCCGCCGGTCGCGGGGCTGCGGCCGTGCCGCATCAGCAGGGCCACGATCAGCCCGACCACGCCGCATCCGGCGGCTACCAGCAGGCCCTGCTGGTAGCCGGAGAACGCGTACAGCTGCGGGATGGGGTGGAAGCCCCCGCCGGTCGCGGATTCCGGCAGGCCCTGGATCTGGACCTCCATCTTCAGCGGGTGCCCGGAGAGGAACGCCGTCAGCACGCCGGTGCCGACGGCGGTCGCCAGGCTGTTGACGACGCCCAGCATGCCCGCGCTGATGCCCTGCTGACGGGCCGGTACCGCCTCGATCATCAGGTTCGGGCAGGCCGCGTAGAACGCGCCGAAGCCGATCCCGAAGACCGCCGCGAAGAGCCCGTACTGCCACTTGGAGTGCGGGAAGTAGGCGTACAGCACCGTGGAGAGGGTGAACATCGCCATCGCGATGACCAGGGGCAGCCGCGGTCCGGTCTTGCGGGCGAGCTCGCCCGACGCCGCGCCGGACAGCATGCCGACGCCGCCCGAGTAGACGGCGGAGTAGTAGCCGTAGGCCAGCAACGTCGCGCCGAGGCCGAAGGCGAGCGTGGAGTTGAAGATGGTGTGGAACAACGGGGCCATCGCCGGTGGCAGTGTCTGACCACCGCTGCCCGAGAGCGCGACGCCGAGGATCTGCGCGTGCAACTGCGACTGGGTCGGCGTCTGCAGCATGTAAGGGATGCTGTAGCCCTGGATCCCGATGACCATGCTGCCGAGCGTGGCCGCGCCGAGGATGACCAGCACGCGCGGGGAGAAGAGCAGCTTCGGGTCCATGATGGGCTCGGCGACGACGCGTTCGACGAGCAGGAACGCGACCAGCGCCGCGAGGCCGCCCAGCAGGTAGGCGAGCGAGTCCAGCCGCCCCCAGCCCCAGCTGTTGCCGTTGGAGAGGTAGACCAGGACCAGTCCCACCCCGCCGCCCAGCAACAGCGCGCCGCCGATGTCCAGCCGCTGACGGGTGCGCAGCGAGGACTCCGGTACCACGATCCACATCAGCGGCATCATGACGCAGACGAAGATGAGCAGGAACCAGAAGAGCCAGCGCCAGCCGTAGGCGTCCATCAGCGCGCCGCCGATGAGCGGAGCGGCGAGCGCCGACATGCCGAGGCCGGTGGCGATGACGCCGATGGCGGCGGGGATGTAACGGCGCGGCAGGATGTCGCGGAACAGGCCGTAGGCGACGGTCGGTGCCGAGATGGCGACGGCCTCCAGCCCTCGGCCGACCAGGAAGACCCACCAGGTGTGGGTGAGTGCGCAGACGAGCGTGCCGAGGGCGAAGGACACGCCCGTCATCAGCATGGTGCGGCGCTTGCCCCACAGGTCGGAGAGCTTGCCGAGGATCGGTGTGGTGGCGCCGCCCACCAGGCCGAAGATGATGACCATCCAGCTGATGTTGGCGCCCACGCTCGGGAAGCTCGGTGCGATCTGGCGCGCGGCGGACGCGACCATCGTGTACTGCAGCGCGGCGATCTCGGCGAAGAGCACGACGACGAGGATGACCCCGAAGATGCGCAGGCGCGAGGCGCCGTCGAGGCGGTTGGTGGCTTCGGGTTCCCCGGTGGGCTCGGGTCTCGGTGCTGAGTCGACGTTCTCGGGTGCGGATGACACGCGGCGGCTCCTCCGTGCAGGTGGCGGCTCCTTCCGGCTGTATCTAACAGTCCGTCAGAAAGAAGGGAAGAGCGTTCGCGGCCACGATCTGGTTCAATGTCCGCATGGACATCGTCCTCGAACCGTTCTGGCCCTCGCGCCAGCAGTTCCACTTCGACCAGACCTGTCGCCGCTCGACCGGCGCGCAGGCCTGAGTCCACGTCTTTTTCCTCTTCTCAGGCCCCTTGGCGCGCAGACGCCCACCCGTCCGTCCTGCGCGAATCGAGTCCTGTCATGTCTGTTTCCACTCTCAGCCCCGCCGCCCTGCCGACCGTCCCGCGCCTGCGTGCGGTCCGGCCCGACGAGACCGCCCAGCCCGGTGTCTACCGGCTCCCGCCGCACCTGGTCGGTGAGCTCCCGCTCGGCGCGGCCGACGGCACCCCGCTCGTCGGTTACCTGCTCCTGGTTCCGGAGGGTGTCGCCCCCGCGCTGGCGGGCCTCGCCGCACCCACCGCGGCCACGACCGCGACCACGGCCCCGGCTCCGGTGGCTCCGCCCGCTTCGCAGCCGGACGGCCTGGCGGTCGACCCGGAGCGGCGGATCGCCCACCTCGACGGCGCACCGCTGGAACTCACCTACCTGGAGTTCGAGCTCCTCGCCCACCTCACCGCCTACCCGCACCGCGTGCACACCCGCGAACGGCTCGTCGAGGCGGTCTGGGGCTACGGTCACATCGGCGACGGCCGCACCGTCGACGTGCACGTGGCCCGACTCCGCCGCAAGCTCGGCGAGGCTTACCGCGCACGGATCGTGACGGTCCGTCGGGTCGGCTACAAGTACGTGCCGGGCCCGGCCTCCGCCCGCTAGCAGCCGCCCGCGTCGGGCGGGTCAGCTCTCGCTGATCCGCCCGTCCGCCACATGGATGCGGCGGTTGGTCTCCACCGCGTCCAGCATCCGCCGGTCGTGGGTGACCAGCAGCAGCGTGCCGTTGTACGAGGCGAGCGCGGACTCCAACTGCTCGATGGCGGCCAGGTCCAGATGGTTCGTCGGCTCGTCCAGCACCAGCAGGTTCACGCCCCGGCCCTGCAGCAGCGCGAGGGCCGCGCGGGTGCGCTCGCCCGGGGAGAGCGTCGCCGCCGGTCGCAGCACGTGGGTCACCTTGAGGCCGAACTTGGCCAGCAGGGTGCGCACGTCGCCGGGGGAGAGCTCGGGCACCGCCGCACTGAAGGCCTCCACGAGCGGCAGGTCACCGAGGAAGAGCCCACGGGCCTGGTCCACCTCGCCCACCACGACGCCCGGGCCGAGCGCGGCGTGGCCCTCGTCCAGGGGGAGCCGGCCCAGCAGGGCCGCCAGCAGCGTGGACTTGCCCGCACCGTTCGGGCCGGTGACCGCGATCCGGTCACCCCAGTCCACCTGGAGGTCCACCGGGCCGAAGGCGAAGGCGCCGCGCTTGACGCGCGCCCCACGGGCCGTCGCCACGACCGCGCCCGCGCGCGGCGCCGCGGCGATCTCCATCCGCAGCTCCCACTCCTTGCGCGGCTCCTCGACCACGTCCAGCCGCTCGATCATGCGCTGCGTCTGGCGGGCCTTGGCGGCCTGCTTCTCGGTGGACTCGCTGCGGAAGGCCCGGCCCTGCTTGTCGTTGTCGTTGTTCTTTCGCCGGGCGTTCTTGACGCCCTTCTCCATCCAGGAGCGCTGCATCCGCGCCCGCGCCTCCAGCCCGGAGACCGTGTCGGAGTACTCCTCGTACTCGTCGCGCGCGTGCCGGCGGGCGCGGTCGCGCTCCTCCAGGTAGGAGGCGTAGCCGCCGCCGTAGTGGTTGACCTGCTGCTGGTGCAGGTCCAGCTCCAGCACCGAGGTGACGGTGCGGGTGAGGAACTCGCGGTCGTGGCTGATCACGACGGTGCCGGCGCGCAGGCTCTGGACGAACGACTCCAGGCGCTCCAGGCCGTCCAGATCCAGGTCGTTGGTGGGCTCGTCGAGCAGGAACACGTCGTAGCGGGAGAGGAGGAGGGAGGCGAGCCCGGCGCGGGCGGCCTGGCCGCCGGAGAGGGACGCCATCTCCTGGTCGAGGCCGACGGCGAGACCCAGCTCGTCGGCGACGGCCTCGGCGCGTTCCTCCAGATCCGCGCCGCCCAGGTCCAGCCACCGGTCCAGGGCGACCGCGTACGCGTCGTCGGCGCCCGGCGTCCCGTCGACGAGCCCCTGCGTCGCCTCGTCCAGCGCGACCTGCGCGTCGGCGACCCCGGTCCGGCGGGCCAGGAACTGCCCGACCGTCTCACCGGGCCTGCGGTCCGGCTCCTGCGGCAGGTAGCCGACGGTGGCGGTGGGCGGGCTGAGCGCGATGCTCCCGCCCTCCGGGGTGTCGACCCCGGCGAGGAGCTTCAGCAGCGAGGACTTCCCCGCGCCGTTCACCCCCACCAACCCGACCACGTCGCCGGGGGCGACGACCAGGTCCAGTCCGGAGAACAGCACGCGCTCACCGTGTCCGGCGGCAAGATCTTTGGCGACGAGAGTGGCAGTCATCAGGCCCGTAAGCCTACCGGGCGTCGGTCAGCCGAACTGCGCGGTGTCGACGTCGAACGAGAGCGGGGCCGGTAGCGACAACGGCTGGCCGAAGGGAACGCGTGCGACGGGCTCGTCATAGGCCCGGGTACCGTCATCGGGAAGCCGGTGGAGCAGGCAGATCCGCTGCTGGCGGTCGACGATCAGGTAGTACGGGATGCCCGCCTCGGCGTAGATCTGACGCTTACGGCGGTAGTCCTGGTCACGGGTGCTCGTGGAGGTCACCTCCACCACGAGGTGGATCGGCTCCCCGGCCACGGGGTTGTACTCGCTCCTGGCGCCGCTGAACGCGTCCGTGTCGGTGATGATCAGATCGGGTCGCACGCCGCTGCCGGACTCGGTGAGCAGACCACTCCCGCCGGCCCAGAAGGTGAACTCACCCTTCGCATCATGGCGCACGACCTCAGTGGCGAGGCGCGTGATGATGCGCTCGTGGTCCGGAACGGGGGGAGGGGACAAGAAGATCACCCCATCGAGGAGTTCGGCACGGAATCCCGCCAGGGCAGGGTCGTGCTCGACGTGCGCGAGTGCCGCCCAGACGTCGTCCAGGGGGGAGTCGTCAACGGGCAGTGCGCTCATCTCTCCTCCATGTGGCATCAGGGCGTGACGTGTGTCACTCGCAGGCTAGCGCCTCCCCGTGACCGGGGGCGGACCATCGTCCACCCCCGGAACAGGAACTACTCCGCGAGGCTGAGCGCCGCCAGTGCCGCGTTGACGATCGAGCCCGAGTCGAGGCTGTTGATCTCGTACAGGTCGCCGACCGTGCCCGACTGGCCGAAGGCGTCGACGCCCAGCGGCACCGTCGGGACGCCCAGCGCCCCGCCGAGCCAGGCCATCGAGTGGGAGGCCGCGTCGTGGACGGTGACCAGCGGCGCGCGGCCGGAGCCGAAGGCCGCGCGCAGGGCGCCGGGGGAGTCCGGGGTGCGGGCTGTGCGGTAGCCGGAGCGCAGGGTCCGCTGCCACTCGGCGTAGAGCAGGTCCTGTGAGGTCACGTCGATGACGTGGGCCGCGATGCCCTCCTCCGCGAGCTCGGCGGCCGCCGCGAGGACCTCCGGCAGGACCGCGCCCGAGGCCGCCAGCCGGACCACCGGGGCGTCGCCGGACACCGGAGCGTCCACCAGCCGGTAGGCACCCGCCAGCACCTGCCGGCGCAGCACCTTCTCGCCCAGGCGGGCCTTCGCCGCGTCGAACGGGGACTGCTCCAGCGGACGCGTGGTGAGGCGGAAGTAGTGCGCGCCGCCCTCCCCGCGCGCCACCTGGCCGACCGCGTCGCACAGCAGCCAGTCCAGCGCGCCCGCGTAGGCCGGCTCCAGGGTGACGCTGTTCGGCAGCTCCAGGCCCACCGACGGCGTGATCGTCGACTGGTGCGCGCCGCCCTCGGGGGCCAGCGTCACACCGGACGGCGTGCCCGCGACGATGAAGCGCGAGCCCGAGTAGACCGCGTAGATGAACGCGTCCAGGCCGCGCAGCACGAACGGGTCGTAGACCGTGCCGACCGGCACCAGCGGCTGGCCGGACAGGTCCCAGGACAGGCCCAGCTGGCCCAGCAGCAGGAACAGGTTCATCTCGCTGATGCCCAGCTCGATGTGCTGCCCGGTCGGGCCCTCCGCCCAGCGCAGCACCGGGTCGCTGTTCCAGGCGCGGCGCTCGACCGGCGCGAAGACACCGGTGCGGTTGATGAAGCCCGCCAGGTTGGTGGAGGTGGCGACGTCCGGCGCGGTCGTCACCAGCAGCGGCGCGAGCTCCGGCTGCCGCGACAGCTCCGCCAGCACCCGGCCGAAGGCCTCCTGCGTGGAGAGCGGCTTGCCGGTGCGCACCCCGCTCGACTCCGGGACGGCGGGCGCGGGGAATGCCGGAGCGGCCGGGCGCGTGAACAAGCGTGACCGCTCGGCCGCCAGGCGGCCGGCCGGGGTCGCCGGGTCGAGCGCGTCCCACTCCGTGGCGGGGGTGAGCCCGTGGGCGGTGCGCAGCTCGTCGACCTGAGCGGTCGTCAGCAGCGCCGAGTGGTTGCGCGGGTTGCCGGCCGTCGGCAGGCCCCAGCCCTTGACGGTGTAGGCGAAGACGACGCTCGGCCGGTCGGTCACCGCGTCGCACTCCGCGAAGGCCTCCAGCAGCGAGCCCAGGTCGTGACCGCCCAGGTCGGTCACCAGCGAGGCCAGCTCCGCGTCCGGGATCACCGCGCAGAAGTCGGCGACCGCCTGCGGCGCACCGTCCAGGAACTGCTTGCGCACGTCCTGCTCCGGCAGGCCGAACAGCGACTGGTAGTGCTCGTTCGGCATGTTGTCGATCCAGGCGCGCAAGGCCTCCCCGCCCGGGCGCGCGAACGCGGCGCGCAGACGCCGCCCGTACTTGACCTCCACCACGTGCCAGCCCGCGGCGGCGAACTGCGCCATCCACTGCGCGCTCCGCACCCCCGGCACGACCCGGTCCAGCGACTGCCGGTTGAAGTCGACGATCCACATGGCCTTGCCCAGGCCCTGCGTCGCGTCGTCGGCGATCGCCTCCCAGATGTTGCCCTCGTCCAGCTCCGCGTCGCCCATCAGCGCGACGAAGCGCGAGGCCGGACGCGCGCCGAAGTGCGCGTCGACGTAGCGGCGGGTCGCGGCGGCGAACAGCGGGGCGGCCGGGCCGAGGCCGACGGAGCCGGTGGAGAAGTCGACCGGGTCCGGGTCCTTGGTGCGGCTCGGGTAGGACTGCAGGCCGCCACGGGCGCGCAGGGTGGTCAGGTAGGAGCGGTCCAGGTTGCCGAGCAGGTACTGGATGGCGTGGAAGACCGGCGACGCGTGCGGCTTCACGCTGACCTTGTCGGCGCCGTCCAGGTGGGCGAACCAGAGTGCGGTCATCGTGCTGACCAGGCTCGCGCTGGACGCCTGGTGCCCGCCGACCTTCACGCCGTCGCCGGTGGCGCGGTCGTGGTTGGCGGAGTCGACGATGCGGGTGGCGAGCCAGAGCACACGCTGCTGGATCTCGTCGAGCAGCTCCAGGTCCGCCGTGGTCGGGGTCGCCGACACGGGGGCCGTGGAACCACCGTCGAGGGGATGAGGGTGGTGATCCATGGCAGCAGAGTGCCCGAAGCGCCCCGGCCTGTCACGCGTGGGGATGGTCACGCCACCGGTTTCCGGTTCGTTCCCCGGGCGGGTGGGTAGCGGTGCAGGTCACAGTGGTGATCACGAAATCGGGCGGCGGCCGGGGAACAGCGGCTTCCGGTGGACCGTTGCCGCAGTGCGGGGCGGCTACGCCGGTCCGCCGGAACAGGGAGCAAGGAGAGGGTCGGGGCATGGGACTCAACCGGGCGGGCAGGATCGCCGCAGGGGTCGGCGCGGCGGGCGCGGCAGCGGTGGCCTGGGCGGCACGCGAGGTGCCGGTCGCCTTCGGCGGCGACCCGACGTCGGGCAGCCGTGGCGAGCGCCTCAAGGCGTCCCCGCAGTACCGGGAGGGCACCTTCCACAACCCGCCCGGCCCGGAGCGCACGGGCGAGTTCTCCCGTCCGGACAGTGGCGGCGTCGCCCGCGAGCTGCTCTTCGGCAAGCAGCAGCGCAAACCGTCCCGCCCGATCCCGCTGGTGCGCGACGTCGCGCAGCAGGCCAGCGAGGACCTGGCCGTCACCTGGTTCGGCCACTCCAGCGCCCTGGTCGAGATCGAGGGCCACCGCATCCTGCTCGACCCGGTCTGGTCCGAGCGCTGCTCGCCGTCCCAGTCCGTCGGCCCGCGCCGTCTGCACAACCCGCCGATCGAGCTGGAGCGGCTGCCGGAGATCGACGCGGTCCTGATCTCGCACGACCACTACGACCACCTCGACATGCACACCGTCCGGGCCCTGTCCCGGCTGCAGACCATGCCGTTCGTCGTCCCGCTGGGCGTCGGCGCGCACCTGGAGCGCTGGGGTGTGGAGCGTTCGCGGATCATCGAGCTGGACTGGGAGGAGACGGTCGAGGTCGGCGCGCTGCGTCTGGTGTGCGCGGCGGCGTACCACTTCTCCGGGCGCGGCTTCAGCAACAACGGCACGCTGTGGAGCTCCTGGGCCATCCTCGGCGAGGAGCGCCGGGTCTTCTACAGCGGCGACTCGGGCTACTTCGACGGCTTCCGGGCGACGGGGGAGCGGTTCGGCCCGTTCGACCTGACGCTGGTGCAGATCGGCGCGTACAGCGAGCACTGGCCCGACATCCACATGACGCCGGAGGAGGGCCTGCGGACGCATCTGGACGTGCGGGGCGAGCTGCTCGTCCCGGTCCACTGGTGCACGTTCGTGCTCGGCCTCCACGACTGGTCCGAGCCAGTGGAGCGGCTCTGCGAGGCGGCCGACGCGGCGGGGGTGCGGCTGGCGGTGCCGCGTCCGGGGGAACGGCTCGAGGTCGCCTCCCCGCCCAAGCTCGACCACTGGTGGCGCTCGGTCGTCTGAGCCGACGGCCGTGCGAGCCGCGGCAGCTCGATCCGCACCGCGCGGTCAGCACCGTGCGGTCAGCGGCCGCGCTGGAGCGGCAGCTCGACCCAGACCACCTTGCCGCCACCGTTGGTGCGTTCGACGTCGCAGCTGCCGCCCGCCTCGGCGGTGATCGCCTTGACCAGGAGCAGCCCCCGGCCCCCCAGCCGGTTGAAGTCCTCGGAGAGGGCCTTGGGCCGGTACGGGTGGCTGTCCTCCACGGAGAGCCGGACCCAGCCGGAGGAGAGCACGACCTCGACCACCAGCTCGGGGGAGAGCAGCGCGGCATGGCGCACGCTGTTGGTCACCAGCTCGGAGACGATCAGCAGCACCCCGTCCAGCAGCTCCTGGTAGCCGGGGCCGGTGATCCCCTGGGCCACCAGCAGGTCCCGGACGGCGTGCCGCGCGTGCGAGACGGTGACGTCGACGGCGGGGGCGGCGAAGCGCCACACGCCCTCGACACCGGGAGGCGTCACATCCGGCCCTCCTTGGACTGTTCCGGTCGCGCGCGGCGGTTCGCAGGGCTGGTCTCCGCGGACATGCATGGTTCGTTCCGCCATCCTCGGGTTGCAGTGGTCGGCGCTCCTGGGCAGAGAAGTCGTCCTATCACAGCCTTGTCCTGCCCACCGGGCGGCGTCAGCGCACAAAGTGACCGAAGAAGCACGTTCTGTCACCCTAATTGATTGGCTGCGACTGGTTTCGATCGGTGGTCGGGGTGGTCGGGAGCAGTCTGTTTTCTTGGTATTGTTGTGCACGTCAGCGCGGGTCACCGCGCAGGCCACCAGCGCGGGTGGCGGAATGGCAGACGCGCTAGCTTGAGGTGCTAGTGCCCTTCGGGGCGTGGGGGTTCAAGTCCCCCCTCGCGCACAGTATGAACGAGTTGGCCCCCTGGTCCCCGACCAGGGGGCCAACTCCGTCTCAAGCGGGTCAACCCGCTCTCGCCCAGGTGACCTTGCCGTCGTCGAGGTGGACCTGCACGCGTCTGGTGCTGATGTCGAGATCCATCGCCGCCTGGCAGGTGCCGTCCCGGCCGATGATGTCGAGCAGCTTCTGCCGGCCGACAGCCTGTGCAGGGGCCTGAGACTCGGTCAGCCCCAGGTAGTCGGTCGCCTGCGAGTCCTGGGAATCCGGTCGCGAGCAGGCCACGGTCGACGGCTCGTCCGTCGGGCCGTTGCCCGCGGAGCAGGACGTGAGCAGGCCGACGAGCACCGCGCACACGAGGACCCCGGCGGCGCGGTGCGGACGGTTGCGCGTCGACGTGGGCTTCACCCGGGCCTCTCGGGTCAGGCGGTGGCATCGAGGTGGATGTGCCGCCGTGATGCCGGGGTCAACCGTTCGGTTGACCCCGTGCGCGTCCGCGTCGCGGCGGAGGGGTGATCAGTCCTGCCAGACCGTCAGGACCGCACCGTCGATCTCGATGCGGCGGCTGCGGCTGATGTCGCCCCGGCGCAGGGCGTCGAGGCAGCGGCGGAAGAGCAGTATCTCCTCGTGGTCGAGGACGGCGGCGGCCATGTCGAGGACGCGGCCGAGGGCGTCCTCGGTCAGTTCGGAGGGTAGTTCCCCGGAGAGCAGCACCACGGATTCCCCGGTGCGGCCCCGGACCACCGCGGTGGTGGGGCTTCCTTGCACGACCAGCACGTGACCCCCCTGGCCTTGTTGCCATCGAGCGGCAGGAGGCCACCGGTGGTTCGGAGGCCCCTGTTGGCGATGAACCTAGCCGGGCGGACGGGGCCTCGCCCCTGGCAATCGCCGAATTCGCTCATTCCGGTCGAACCCGGACGTAGGCGGAACCGTTTCGGCCTGCCGGTCGTCAATATCCGACCTCAGTCCGAACCTTCACCCTCCGGGTGACGGCTCCGCTCGAGCAGGGACTCGACCAGGGCGGCGACATGGCGCCGGTTCTCCGGCGAGAGCTGCTGGACGCTCGCGATCAGCACGTCCACCTCGGGGTCCGGGGCCGCCTCGTAGAGGTGGATGCCGCACGCCTCGGCCGCCGCGCGGCGGATGGTGTCCAGGGGCAGCTCGAGTCCGCGGGACAGGCCCTCGAGGGTGGCGGGCTGCGGCATCCGCACCAGGCGCTCGGTGGTGGCCAGGTGGTGCACCGTGGACCGGGGGATCTCGCCACGGCGCGCCACGTCGCCGTAGGACCAGCCCTGCCGGTCCAGTCGCTCGCGCATGAGCGCCTGCAGCGCGTTGGACACATTGGACGCGCTGGACGCGTTGGACGCCGCGTTGGACACCCTGCTCCCTCCCTCGTGCTCCGCCCGAACCGGGCGGGCCGGCGGTCCTGCGGCCCCGATTCTAGGGCGATCACGCCTCTTTGAGCGCCTGCATGGCCGCCCACCTGCACATTTCTCTCTGTTACGAGTCTGTGACAGAGCGTTGCCATCGAAACCCTTGCGAGGGCGCTTCCGGGGCGACTAGTGTCCAATCTCGTTGGACAAGGCGTCCGATCGAGTTGGACGATCGGACGCCACCCGTCACCGCACCCTGAGGGGGAACCATGAGCATGGACATGCACGAGCTCGACGCCGAGTCCGGTGAGCTGCTGCCCGGCCGCGAGGCGCTGGGCCGTCTGAAGTTCAACTTCACCAAGACGGTCAACGTGACCAAGCACGTCGTCCACGTCAACGCGCACAACACGTCGACCGCGACGAACGTCGCCTCGAACGGCGCGACCGCCGCGTCCGACGCCTCGCAGTCGATCAGCATCCACCAGTAGTCCCCGCTCACCATCCACCACCCACCGCACGACGAGAACCAAGGAGATCACCATGAGCATGGACATGCACGAGCTCGACGCCGAGTCCGCCGAGCTGCTCCCGGGCCGCGAGGCGCTGGGCCGGCTGAAGTTCAACTTCACCAAGACGGTCAACGTGACCAAGCACGTCGCCACCGTCAACGCCCACAACCACTCCACCGCGCTGAACGTCGGCTCCCACGCGGCCACGGCGGAGTCCGAGGCCAGCCAGTCGATCGTCATCTCGCAGTAGTCGAGCGGCACCGCACCACCCAGCAGTTCACGCAGTAGTCCGCACCGCACCGCACCGCAGCACACACGACCGCGGCGCGGGTCGGCTCGGGGGAGGAGCCGGCCCGCGCCCACGGGGGAGGAAACACCCAGATGACAGTCACTGTGGAGACCGAGGTCGCGGTCGTCCCCGGTCCAGGTGGCTTCGCCACGTCCGTGCAGCCGCCGCGCCTGCCAGGTCCGGTGTTCCCCGTACCCCGGCTCTCGGCCGGGCTGCGGCTGCACGGCGAGTACCAGGGCTCGGGCTTCACCGAGCCGCGGTACATCGCGCGCCGTGGGGACGGTCAGGTGGTGCAGTTGTCCCGGCTGCTTCACCTGGTCGCCGGCGCGATCGACGGGGAGCGCGACACCGAGCGGATCTCGCACCGCGTCAGCGGCCTGTACGGACGCGAGGTCAGCGAGGAGAACGTCGCCTACCTGATCGACAACAAGCTCATCCCGCTGGGCGTCAGCGTCCCGTACGACCAGGAGCACGACGAGGTCGACGCGCCCCGCTCGGACCTGCTGCTCGCCCTCAAGGGTCACCGGGTGCTCTTCAACGAGCGCCGCGTGGCCCGCATCGGCCGTTCCCTGGCCTGGCTGCACCGGCCCGCCGTGGTCGCGGCCGTGCTGCTGGGAGCGGTCGCGATGGACGTGTGGCTGTTCGGCTACTACGGCGCCATGACGCCGGTGCTGCACGTGCTGGACCAGCCCGTGCTGCTGCTGGTGGTCTTCGCCCTCACCGTCGGCTCGCTGGTCTTCCACGAGTTCGGGCACGCCTCCGCCTGCCGCTACGGCGGCGCGAGACCCGGCTGCATCGGCTGCGGCCTGTTCCTGATCTGGCCCTCGATGTACACCGACGTCACCGACGTGTACCGGATCGGCCGGGCCGGCCGGATCCGCACCGACCTCGGCGGCGTCTACTTCAACGTCGTCTTCATGCTCGCCCTGACCGGCTGCTTCTTCCTCACCGGGCAGCCGTTCTTTCTCAGCGCCGTCTACCTCGGCCACTTCGAGGTGCTGGAACAGCTGATGCCCGCCGTCCGCCTCGACGGCTACTACATCCTCGGCGACCTGGCCGGCATCCCCGACCTCTACGGCAAGATCCGTCCGATCCTGCTCAGCATGGTCCCGGGCCGTCCCACCCCGCCCGAGGTCACCGACCTCAAGCGCTCCGCCCGCGTCATCGTCACCACCTGGGTCTGCACCATGGTGCCGCTGTTGCTGGGCGACCTCGGCTACGCGCTGTGGAACCTGCCCCGGATACTCGCCACCGGCATCCGCTCGCTGACCGAACAACTCTCCGGCACCGCGGACGCGTTCACGCACGGGCAGTTCGCCACCGGCGCCGTCGGCCTGCTCGGCTGCCTGATGCTGGTCTGCCCGCTGGCCGGCATGGCCTACCTCTCCGTGCGGCTGGCCGGCCGCCTGTTGCGCGCGGCCCGCCGCGCCACCGCCGGGCGGCCCCGGCTTCGGGCCGGGCTGTGCGCCGTTGGCCTGGTCGCGGCGGGCGGGCTGTGCTGCGCGTGGGTCGTCGGCCTGACGCCCAAGCCGCTGCCGCCGCAGCCACCGATCGTCCCGGTGCTGCAGCCCGGCGTGCCGACCGTCGTCCCGAGCGCGCCCCCCACCCACCGGCACCACCCGAGCGGCACCGGCGGCGGAGCCACGCCCAGCCCCGGCTCCAGCTCCGGGCACGCCCGCGGCGGCGGACTGCCGCTGCCCAGCGGCTCCGCCTCGCCGACGGCGCAGCCGTCCACCACCCCGACGTCCGCGCCGACCACCGCCCGTCCCACGACGGCCAAGCCCACCCCGACCGCGAAGCCCACCGGTTCCACCCCCACCGCACAGCCCACCACCGGTCCCACCACGACCGCCACCGCCGCCCCGTCCACCGCGGCACCCTCCACGTCCGCCACGGCGACTCCCCCGCCCACGACGGCCGCGACGGGCGCCACCCACTAGCACCCACTAGAGGGCCGGCGCTCCGGTAGATCCACCAACCCGCAGCCCGTTTTCAGCGAGGAGCACTCCCATGGAGCTCAACCAGCACCGCAAGACCCGGATCAGGGCCGGGGCTGCGCGCCGCGCCCTGCGCGTCGGCCTGCTCGCCACCGCCGGTCTCGGCGTCATCGGCGCCACCGCCGGCGCGGCCCAGGCCGCCGGCAGCGCCAACGAGGGCGTCGCCGTGGCCAACGACGGCGCCCACACCCTGGCCAACCGCGCTCACGAGACCCGCTTCCAGGACTCCTTCACGGTCCACCAGTACGGCGCGCTGTACGCCGCGAGCGCCCGCAACCAGGCGATGGCGGTCTCCGCCTACTGCTCGGCAGGCGACCCGTGCCGCTCGGTCGCGCTCTCCTTCCAGATCGTCACGATGGCGGGGACGAACATCCACCTCAACGCCGTCAACCTCAGCCGCGCCGAGAACATCCACTGCGACGGCTGCCAGACCCTCGCCGGGGCGTACCAGTTCGTGGTCTCCACGCCGCGCCCGTTCACCCTCAGTGCCGCCGCCGAGCGCCAACTCGCGGTGATCCACCGCAAGCTGGACGCACTCGGCAAGTCCACGGCGCCCATCTCGCAGATCAAGAGCCAGGTCGACGCGCTGGCCGCGCAGGTGACGGCCATCCTCAAGGCCGCCGCCGCGACCGCCCCCAAGGGCCCCGGCGTCGACGCGCTGGCCCAGATGGAGCCCGAGGTGAGGGTCCACCGGGTCTTCGACGAGCACTGACCCGCCGCGCGTCAGTCCTCTGGCTCCTCCGGCCGGTCGTCCACGTGGTCGTCCGGCCGGACGGCGATGTGGTCCGACTCCAGATCGACGGCGACCCGGTGCTCCATGCCCAGCGCCTTGAGGAACGAGGCCGGGAGCTGGACCCGGCCGGTCCGGTCGAGCATGACGTACTCGCGCTCGCTCACCGACTCCGTGCCGTCCTCCTCGACCACGGTGCGGCGCAGCACCTCGCTGCTGGTGCGGCCGTCGCGGACGGCGACCGTGCGCCGGACCTCCCCGGCCACCATCGGGTCGTGGGTGACGATGACGACGGTCGCGCCCAGCTCCCGGTTGACGGTGCGGAAGGCCTCGAAGATGCCGCCCGCCGTCTCGGAGTCCAGCTCGCCGGTCGGTTCGTCGGCCAGCAGCACGGCAGGCCGGTTGGCCATGGCCACCGCGATGGCGACCCGCTGCTGCTGGCCACCGGAGAGCTCGGCCGGACGGCGGTGCGCCAGGTCGCCGATGTCGAGGGCGTCCAGCAGCTCGTGCACGCGCGGCAGGTGGCGCTTCGCGCGGCGCCCGTGCGCGAGCTGCAGCGGCAGGGCGATGTTCTGCGCGGCGGTGAGGAACGGCAGCAGGTTGCGGGCGGTCTGCTGCCAGACGAAACCGACCACCTCGCGCCGGTAGCGCAGGCGCTCCTTCGCCGTCATGGTGAGCAGGTCGCGCCCGGCGACGGTGGCGCCGCCCGCGGAGGGCAGGTCGAGTCCGGCGAGGATGTTCAGCAGTGTGGACTTGCCGCTGCCGGACGCGCCGACCAGCGCGACCAGGTCACCCTGGTCGACGACCAGGTCCAGCCCCTGCAGGGCCTGCACCTCGATGCGTTCCGCCCGGAAGATGCGGACCAGGCGGTCGCAGGCGATCGCCGCACCCGCGCCGTAGTTGTCCGGCCGGGCCGCGGCCAGGGCCCGGTCGCGCAGTTCGTCCAGGGTCGGGGGCTGGGTGTTGCTCAACGGCCGTCTCCTGCTCTCAGTTCGATGGTGATCTGCCGCCTGCCGTGGACGGCCGCCTCCGCGAGGACGGCCAGGGCCGCCAGGCCCGCGACGATCAGCGACTGGGTGAGGATCGGTGGCGCGGTCAGCGCCAGGCCCGTCGGCACCGCCGTGCCGATCAGCGGGGACAGGTCGATGCTGGGCCCCAGCAGCAGGACCGCGGCGGCCGCGGCCAGCGCACCGCCGAGGGCCGCGGCCAGCGTCTGCGGCAGCGCCTCGGCCAGGATCAGCCGCAGCCCCTGACGCGGCCGCAGCCCCATCGTGCGCAGCCGTGCCAGCAGGGCCGCCCGGTCCTCGGCCGCCCGTACCAGCGCGAGCAGCACCGCCAGGATCGCGAAGCACCAGGTCGCGACGGTGCAGTCCCAGAACATCCGGGTGGCCGCGGCCTGCAGCGGATCGGCTGCGAGCGCCGCGGCGTGGGCGGCGCTGGTGTCCACCAGGTCGTCGGCCGGCGCGAGGGTCCGCACCCGGGCGCCGTCGATCGTGCCCAGTCCCAACCACCAGTTCGGGTGGCCGATCCGGGGCAGTCGCGCGGCCGCGGGTCCGGCCGGGACGACGACGAGCGAGTTGTTCGCGGCCACCGCCGGGCTGCCGTTCACCACCCCGGCCTCGGTCAGCGGCAGCGCGCTCAGGTCGTCCAGGGTCAGCCGGACGGCGCCCGCCGACCTGGCGAACTGCGCGAGATCCGGGCTGACCAGGGCCGGCAGGGGCGCGTCGGCCGCGGTCGGCGGGTCGGTGAGCGTCCCGGGGTCGAACGTTCCACTGCCGATGGACCGGGCCAGTTGCGCGTAGGACCGCGGATCCACCGCGAGGACGGTGACCTGCTTCGGATCCGCGTCGCCGGCCTGGAGGTAGACGTGGTCCTGCTCCCACAGCGCGGTGCCCAGACGCAGGCCCGGCAGCCCGTCCAGGGCCCGCAGCAGGGCGGGCGGGAGCGTCCCTCCGGGCGGGGCGACCACCGAGGCGTCGCCGCCGACCGCGAGCCTGGCAGCCGAGGTCCGGGAGTCGGCGACGGTCCGCAAGGTCGTGGCGCCGAAACCGGCCGTGGTCACCGCGAGCGTGAGTGCGAGGAGCGGCAGCACCGAGGCGCGGCGTCGTTCGCCGCTCCCACCGGCGGCCCGGGTCAGGCCCAGAAAGGCGACGGCTCCCCGGCCCCTGGCCGCGGCCCGGGCCAGGGCGCCGACGACCAGCGGCTGGGACCGCGCCAGCAGTACGGCGCCGACGGCGGCGATCAGCAGCGGGGCCGCGATCAGCAAGGGGTCGAGCCCGGCGACACCGCGTCGGCGCACCTCCAGCACCGCCCCCACGGCCGCCGCCAGCAGGGCGAGTTCGGCCACTGTCCGGCGCCCCCTCGGGCTCCGCGCGGGGCGCAGCGACAGCGCGTCGCGGGCCAGCACCCGCACCGGCACGGCGAGCAGGGCCACCAGCGCCGCGCCGAGCGCCGCCGTCACGGCCGCCGACCAGCGCGGGGTGGGCAGCAGGACGAGGGCGAGGACGGTGGCGAGCACCGCTGCGGGCGCCACCGTGCTGAGGGCCTCGCCCAGCAGGCGCGTCAGCAGGCCCCAGCGTGAGCCGCCCCGGGCCCGCAGCAGCAGGAGCTCCGACTCGCGTCTGCCGGCGGTCAGTCCGGCGGCCAGGGCGAGCACGACCGCGACGACCCCGGCCAGCCCGGCCGGGCCCACGGCGGTCAGCGGCCGGACCGCGGCCTGACGGGCGGTGAAGGAGTCGAAGAGGTCACCGAGCCCGGTGGTGACGCTCAGGTCGGCGCGTCCGGTGGCCTCGGCGGCAGCCGCCACGAGCGGGCCGCTCAGCCACGCGTCGAGCTGCGTGCGGCTGTCCGCGAGCCGGTCCGCGCGCAGCGTCCCGATGTCCATCGGCAGGAACCAGAAGTCGACGGGCAGCAGGTTGCCCCACGCCCCGACGGCGTCCAGCGCCTGCGGGGCGACCAGCGCGGAGGCCTGCCAGTAGCGGAGCGGGTCCGGTTGGCCGGGCGTGGTCCTCAGACAGGCCTGCGCGACGCAGGACAGGCCGGCCCAGTAGCGGTCCCCGGGGGCGTCGGCCGTGTAGAGGCCCACCACCCGGACCCGCAGGCTGAAGCCGCCCTGCGCGTCCGAGTCCAGCAGCTGGCCCAGGCGCACACCGAGAGTCCTGGCGGTGGAGCTCGCCAGGGCGATGGGTACGACGCCGGCGGTGACGCCGCCGCTCGGCCAGGCGCCGCTCACCAGCCGTACGTGGGCGTCGGCATGGGCCAGGTAGAGCAGGTCGAGCCGCGGGGGCAGGCCGTCGGGCCTGGCCAGGCCCCGACCGGTGAGCGTGCGCGGGTTCCGGGACCTTTCGCCGTACGCCGCGTTCGGGGCGTCGAGGGGGAGGTCGGGGGTGAGCTGTCCGCGCAGTACGGTGAAGGTCGAGTCCAGGTCCTGGGCGCGCCCGAGTCCGTCCTGCACCTCGGGCCTGGCGTAGGCCTGCAGTTGGGTCTGCGTCGGGTCGACGGCCAGCAGGGTCGCGCGCAGCGCCTGGTCGGCCGAGCGGTCGAGCGCCCGGGGCAGGGCCGCCGCCAGGAACACGGCGGCGAACGCGAGCACGGCGGCGAGCAGCGACGACAGTGGGGAGGTGCGCAGGCGGGTGCGGACCCACGGCGACCTGACGGGCGCGGTCACAGCTCCTCCAGGGGGCGGGTGCGGGTGGCCGCGCTGCGGCGCCCGCTCAGGAAGGCGGTGAGCACCGGCACCACCGTGATGGCTGCGACCAGTGCGGCGGTCTGCCCGAACGGCAGCGAGACCTGAACCGGTGGTACCGGCCGCTGCGCCGTCGGGGTCAGCACCACCAACGGGACGACCAGGCGCACGATCAGGGCACCGACGGCCAGCCCGACCGCCGTCCCGAGCGCGATCAGCACGGCCGGTTCGGCCGCTGCGGCGCGGGCCAGTGCCTTGCGCGAGCAGCCGAGGGCGTGCAGCACGGCGTGCTCCCTGGCCCGTTCGGAGGCCGCCGCGGCCGTCGCGGCCGCGAAGCCGATCGCGGCGAGGATCGCCGCCACCACCGCCAGCACCAGCAGGGTCACCTGCGGTCCTGCGCCCAGCGGGTCGTCGGTGAGCTGGGCGGTCGCCTCCTCGTGCAGCGCCAGGTTCTGCGTCCCCGGCGCGGACCGCAGCGCCGCGGCGGCCCTCGCGGGCCCTCGGTCCTGCGCCGAGGCGGCGGGCAGCCACCACTCCGTCGGCTCCGGCGGGAGCGTGCCGACCTGGGCCAACCGCCGGTCGAGGGAGGCGAGATCGACGACCAGGGCGGCGTCCGGAGCCGTGGGCACGGCCTGCGGCTCGCCGGTGATCCGCAGGGGCACGGTGGTGCCGCCGAAGGCGAACGGCACGACATCCCCGACCTTGGCGCCGACCGCGCTGAGGTAGCCGGGCGTCGCCAGGGCCGCCAACGGCGGTGCCTGGTCGCTGCTCTGGCCGTCCGTCGGCGCGGTGGTGGCACCCACCGGGGTGAGCGTCGCGTTCACCGGCTCGTCGGCGGTGCTGTACTGGGCCTGGACCAGCCCGGGGCCGGGCTGGAGCGCGAGCGGCGGGTACTTCGGTGGCTCGGGCAGGCCCGGGTCGACGGCGTTGTACGGCGACCAGGCGAACCCGGTCGGTACGGCGACGGCCGTGGCCGTACCGCTCCCGGTCGCGGCCACCGCGACACGGTTGAGAGCCAGTTCGCCCGAGACGGAGACGCCGGGGATCGGCGTGAGCTGGATCTGGATGCCGCTCAGCGTGAGCGGCCAGGCGATGGAACCCATCGGGGCACCCGCCAGCCCGCTCAGATCCGCGGTCAGGGTCGCGTCGCCCTGCAACGGCGGGTAAGACAGTGGCACCACGTGCACCGCGCCGAACCGGTCGCGCAGTTGCAGCAGCACCGCGGGTCCCGGCTGCTCGGCGGCGCTCACCGCGACCCCTCCGTAGGGCTGCGGGTCGTCCGTGAAGGTGGCCAGGTTCAGGTGCACCCGCACGTCGATCCGCGCCGGCCGGCCCGGCAGTGGAATGCCCGCCGACGCACCGTGCGGCACCGGTGCGGTGAGCGGCGCGAACAGGGCCTGCTCGCTCTGCCCGGACAGCAGATCGCTGCGGATCCGCAGGCGCGCCGACACCCCGGCGGCGTCGACGGCGAGCAGTTCGCCCTCGCCCCCGCCGGGCAGCGTCACCTGGGTGCGGGTGACCGGGAGGATCCGGTCCCCGTCCGGGAGCGCGCCGAACCGGCCACCCTGGCCGAGGGCGGGCAGGGTGGAACCCCAGATCCGCAGGCCGTCGGCGGTGGCGAAGGAGGCCTGGTCGGACTGCGAGAGGTTCCAGGAGGCGTGCTGACCGAGCGCCAGCACTCCGGTGGAGACGGCGAGGACGAGCAGCAGCGTCGGTCCGGTGGTCCGGCCGGGGCGCCGGGACAGCTGCCAGCCGACCAGGGCGGCCGGCAGGCCGCTGCCGCGTGCGGCGAGCAGACCGCCCAGGCGCGCCGCGTGGGGGAGCAGGCGCAGCACGACGACGGTCCCGGCGCACAGCACCAGGGTGGGCGCGGCCACCGCGACCGGGTCGATGCCGAGGCCGCTGCCGGCTCCGGTCCCGTGCTGGTCGAGCTCCTGGTAGGCGAGCACGGCCAGGGCGATCAGCGCCAGGTCGGCGCCGGACCGGGCGGCACCGCCCACCAGTGCCTGCCGCGCTCCGGCGCGCCGGAGCAGGCCCGAGGTCGCGCCGCGCAGCAGCGCCGGTGCCGCGGTGAGCACCACGCAGGCGGCCGCGCACACCCCGGCGACCAGCCAGGAGCGCCAGGTCAGCGAGGAGTCCACCCGCACCTGGGCCAGCGGGCCGTAGCTCCGGTTCAGCAGGCGCAGCAGTGGCGGCGTCAGCGGCGGGGCCAGCAGCGCGGCCGGGAGCGCCAGCAGCAGTGCCTGACCGGCCGTGAGCAGCCCGAGCCTGCGCCGGGTCGCGCCGCGTGCGGCCAGCAGCGCGTCCTCCGGGGCCTGTCGGGCGTTGACCAGCTGGACCACGAGCAGCAGCGCCACCACGGCCAGCAGCGCGAGCTGGAGCAGGCCGATCAGTTCGTCGGCCCAGGCCGACTGGGCTCCGGCCGACAGGTCCTCGAGCTCGGTCCCGAGGTCGGTCTGCACGGTGAGGGACGTGCCGCGCTGGAGGTCCGTGGAGGCCGTGTCGACGCGGGCGGCGAGGGTCTGCAGGTCGGTCGCTCCGGCCGTCGACAGGCCGGGGTCGAGCAGCCAGCTGCGTCCGTCCTCCGGCACGGCGCGGGTGGTGAACACGGTGTCGTCCACCAGCATCGGGCCGAAGTTGGCGAAGCCGTTGAGCTCCATCTCGCGTCCGCCGAACGGATCGAGCCCCCAGTAGGGCGCCGCGGAGTCGACGGCACGGTAGACGCCGGTGACGGTCACCGTGAGCGGGGCGCCGCCGTAGCGGTCGGCCAGCCGGACCCGGGCGGGCAGGGCCTTCACGTCCAGGCGCAGCCGGGTCGCCTCGGCACGGGGCACGGCCACCTCGATCACCGCGCCGGGCCCGGACACGGGCTTCGGCAGGCGGCCGTCGAGCAGCTTGACCCGGTCGGGCGCGAGCGCGGCCAGCCGGGTCAGGTCCGCGTCGCTGCCGGCCGAGCTGGGCGCCCCCGGCAGTCCGTACGAGCGGCTGCGGGCGACGGTCTCGACGCTCACCGGGAAGCGTCCGAAGAGGGTGTGTGCGAAGGCGGCGACGGCCGCGTCCTCACCGGCCCGCTGGCCGATCCCCTGGTCGCCGGAGACCAGGACGGTGGTGCGGTCGTGTCCGGGACCCGCGAGCGCGCGGCGCACCGCCGCGTCGCCGACGGACCTGCCGAAGGCCTGGAGCGAGGTCAGCACCGTGGTGGTGATCAGCACCGTCAGCAGCATGGCGACCGTGAGCGGCAACCGCCCGCGGAGCCGGCGCCCCACGAAGCCCAGCATCGCACTCCTCCCCGTCGTGCCGGCACGCCTCCGTTCGGCGCCCCCGTGCGGCACAGCCGGTGATCCTGACAGAGTGGGGTCCGTACACGGAAGAGGGGGCTTGCGCGGGACGGCCAACCGATGCGCAAATGTGAGCACTCACAGGGGTGGCAGGGGAGGGAGCCCGGATGACAGGGCAGGCGGCCGTGGTGGTGGAGGATCTGCACCGCAGCTTCGGCGGCGGGGCACAGGCGGTGCACGCGTTGCGGGGTGTCTCGTTCGTCGCTGCGAAGGGGGAACTGACCGCGCTCAAGGGCCGGTCCGGCTCCGGCAAGACCACGCTGCTGAACCTCGTCGGCGGGCTGGACGTGCCGACCTCGGGTCGCGTGGAGCTGGACGGTACGGACCTGGCGGCTCTCGACGAGGAGGGCCGGCTCGCCCTGCGCCGCGACCGGATCGGCTTCGTCTTCCAGTCCTTCGGGCTGATCCCGGTGCTGTCGGCGGCCGAGAACGTGGGCGTGCCGATGCGGCTGCGCCGGATGCCGGCCAAGGAGCGTGAGGAACGCGCCAGGATGCTGCTGGCGATGGTGGGGCTGGCCGACCATGTCGACCAGCGTCCCGGCGAGCTCTCCGGTGGCCAGCAGCAGCGCGTGGCCATCGCGCGGGCGCTGGCCAACGAGCCGAGCCTGATCATCGCCGACGAGCCGACCGGTCAGCTGGACTCGGAGACCGGTCGGCAGGTGATGGAGCTGCTGCGCGCCGTCGTGCGCAGCGAGGGCGTCACCGTCCTGGTCGCCACCCACGACCCGAACCTGATGGAACTGGCGGACCGGGTCCTGGAGTTGAGCGACGGCCGGCTGGTGGCGGAGACGGCAGCCGTCCGGGCGGGGTGAGCGGGCCGCCGCGGCGTGTGCGGCGTGCGGTTCTCCCGGGCCTCTGCTCGCCCGCGCGGCGCACGCGGGAGACCTGGGCGCTGGTCGCCGCGGCGCTCCCGCCGGGCGAGCGGCTCACAGTGTGGCGAGATACGCCGCCGTCGCCTCCGGGGTGCCGAGCCAGCGGGAGAAGTCGGCCGGGTCGGCGTACGTCTGCGCCAGCCGCGTCGCCACCCGCGGGTCCGCGGCGGCCTGGGCGAAGGCCAGTTGGACGTGGTCGGGCAGCGGGCCGAGCATGGTCGTGGTGAAGTCCACCGTGTGGCGCCCCACCTGGTCCCAGTACCCGGCGAACAGCGCCCGCATCCACGGCTCGTCGAAGGGCCGGTCACCGTGCTCGCGCACCGCGGCCGCGTACTGGGCGGCGCAGCGCGCGGCGTTGTTGGCGCCCTGGGCGGTGATCGGGTCGTTGGTCACCAGGGTGTCGGACATGCCGAGCACCGGCCGGGCCTCGGCGCCGCCCGGCCGCGCGACCGGGTGCCGCACCACCGGCGTCACCGCCCCGGCCAGTGACCCGCCCGCGTCGGTCGGCTCGGCGTCGGCCAGCGCCTGGTACTCCCACGGCACATGGAGCCGGACCAGCTCCCGGGTGCGGGCCAGCGTCTCCGCCGGTCCGGGGTCGTCGCCGAAGACGTCCAGCGGTCCGCCCGGCACCGCCTCCCAGAGCAGGATCAGGCACGGGCCGGACAGGGTCAGACCCGGCTGGAGCACGAGCTCGCCGGCCCCGGCCACGACGTGGATGCGCGCCGGGTCACCCGCGGTGTCGGCCAGGTCCTCCGGCGTGCCGACGCCGTGCAGGTAGACGCAGGCGAGGCGCCGCTGCGGCTCCTCGAAGCGGCTGCGCGCCGCGTCTTTGGCGAACACGGAGGCGAGCGGGCCCCGTCCGGCGGCGACCAGGGTCAGCTCGTTGCCCGCGGCGAGGGCGGCGAGGTCCTCCGGCGCGGCCGGCCGGTACTCGACGCGGCCGCCGCGCTCCTCGAAGAGTTCCAGCCAGGCGGCGGTCTTCAGGCGCTGGTCCACCGACTGGGCGGGAGCGGCGACCGCGGCGTCGAAGGACAGCATCGGCTTGCCCTCGGCCCCGACCACGACGTGCAGCCCCCGCGTGTCCGGCGCCTGACCGTCCCACAGGGCCAGCCCGGCGGCGCGCTCGAGCGCCCGCGCGGGACCGAACATCGCCTGCGTCGACAGCACCCGGCCCGCCCGGACCTGCTCCGGCGTCCGCTCGGCGACGACGGTCACCCGCTGCCCCGCCGCCTGTAGCTCCAACGCCAGCTGCAGACCGGCCTGCCCGGCTCCGACGATCGCGACGTCCCGCATGAATGGCCCCCTCTGATCGAACGTCAGGCTCTCATCCTCACGCGGTCGATGCCCGCCCGACAAGGTCGCGTCCGGCGGCCCCGCGCGACGTCCTCGGCCCGGTGTCCCGGACCGACCGCCGCGCGGTGGTGGGCGTCGCGCTGCTGGCGCTGGTGCCGTACGGGCTGATGCTCGTCGTGCACGACCCGGAGGTCATGGCGGTGCTCGCCGCGTTCGTCCGGGTGTTGCCGATCGTCGCGGAGGTGGCCATGACCCGTCGCGCGGGCACCGGCGTGCCGGCGCTCGGTCTGGCCTCGGTCGGCGGGTTGCTGTCGTTCGGCATCCCGATGCCGGTCGTGTCCTTCTCGCCCTGGTCGGTCGTCGCGGGCGGCGCGGTGCTGTCGGCGCTGTGGGCGGTCCGGCGCGGCTGGGGCCGGCGGACGGCGGAACGCCGCGCGGTGGGCTCCTGGCGGGCCGCACCCCCGGTCGCACAGGTGGCGACGCGGGGCCTCTGGTCGAGACGACCGGTGGCCCCGCAGTCTGTCGTCAACCATAGTTGACAGGCATCCGGTGTCAACCTACATTGACAGACATGAGCGAGACGAGAACGCTCGCGGACGCCGCGAGCAGCCGCGATCCCGCGGTGGGGCTGAAGGCCGTGCGCGCCCTGCGCGAGCTGGCCGAACGACTGGAGGACCTGCAGGTCGGCAACGCCCGGGCGCAGGGATGGACCTGGCAGATGATCGCCGACTGCCTCGGCGTCAGCCGCCAGGCGGTCCACAAGAAGCACGGCGGCGGCAGCCGATTCGGCCGCAGGAAGGAAGACTGAGATGTTCGAGCGGTTCACCGCCGACTGCCGGCGCACCGTGGTCCTCGCCCAGGAGGAGGCACGGATGCTCTTCAGCCGGACGACCGGCTCCGAGCACCTGCTGCTGGGTCTGCTCGGGCTCCCCGGCGGCACCGTCGCCACCGTGCTCGCGCAGGGCGGGCTCGACCTGACGGCCGCCCGCGCCGCCGTCGGATCCCCTCACAGCCCGCAGGCCGCCGAGTTGGACGCCGAGGCCCTGGACACCATCGGCATCGACCTCGACGCGGTGCGGGAGAAGGTGGAGACGGTCTTCGGGGCCGGCGCCCTCTCCGGCGCCGCCGGAGCGGCCGACCGGCGCCGTCAGGGTGCCCGCGTCAGCGGGGGGCACCTGCCCTTCACCGCCGACGCCAAGAAGGTCCTGGAGCTCTCGCTGCGCGAGGCCCTCGCGGCCAGGAGCCGCGAGATCCGCCCGGAGCACCTCTTCCTCGGCCTGCTGCGCACCGAGACGAGCCCCGCGGCCGTGCTGTTGCGGGCACAGGGTTTCGACCTCGACGACCTGCGTGCCCAGGTCCTCGCCGCGCTCGCCTGACGGCGATCGGGGCGGCTGATCCGGCCGCGGGCCGGGCACGTCCACCACGCCTGTGGGCCCGCGCCCGTGCCGGACCTTCCCGTCGGCGTCCGGCGTCGACGCCGCCCCGCAGCGCGGGCACGCCCGCACCGTGGCCGTGCCGTCCTCCCCGTTCGCGTGCCCGTCCGGGCATCCGCGACGCGCCGCCTCCCCACCTCCCACCGAGGCACCCGCCTATGCTGGCCGCACGACGGGCGGCAGACGGCGCCCGGGAGGACGGAGGCGGCAGCGCGTGGACCAGGGACCGACGCGGGCGGACGCGGCTGGCGGCGCGGACGGCCCGGAGGAGATCCGGATCCTCGCCGCGACGGCGATCCTCGGCTACGGCTTCCCCGACGCCTCCTTCGCGGCGGGCCTCGCCCGGCGCCCGCACGTCATCGCGGCCGACGCCGGATCCACCGACCCCGGGCCCTACTACCTGGGCGCCGGTGAGTCGTTCACCGACCGCACCGCTGTCCGGCGCGACCTGGAACGGATGCTGACGGCGGCCCGGAGCCTCGGCATCCCCGTGGTCGTCGGCTCCGCCGGCGGCGCCGGAGCCGCGCCGCACCTGGCGTGGCTGCGGGAGATCGCCGACGAGATCGCCGCCGAGCGGGGACTGCGGCTGCGCACCGCCGTCATCGCGTCCGACGTGGAGCAGGACGCCGTCCTGGACGCCCTGCGCGCGGAGCGGATCGGCGCCGTGCCGTTCGGCCCGGAGCTGACCGAGGACGACGTGCGCGCCAGTACCCACATCGTGGCCCAGCTGGGCGCCGAGCCCCTGGTCGAGGCGCTGCGCGACGGCGCCGACCTGGTGCTGGCCGGACGCGCCTACGATCCCGCCGTCTTCGCCGCGCTGCCGCTGCTGCACGGCTTCGACGAGGGCCTCGCCCTGCACCTCGGCAAGATCCTCGAATGCGCCGCGATCGCCGCCGTGCCCGGCAGCGGCAGCGACTGCATGCTCGGCACCCTGCGCCGCGACCACTTCGTGGTCGAGCCGCTCTCGCCGGACCGCCGCTGCACCCCCACCTCGGTCGCCGCGCACACCCTCTACGAGAAGAGCGACCCCTGCCACCTGCCCGGCCCCGGCGGCCATCTCGACCTGACCGACTGCGCGTTCAGCCCCGAGGGCGAGCGCGGCGTCCGGGTGACCGGCTCCCGTCACGTGCCGGCCCCCTACACGCTCAAACTCGAGGGCGCCCGGCTGCGCGGCTTCCGCACCGTCTCCCTGGCCGGCGCGCGCGACCCGGTCTTCATCCGCGAGCTTGAGACCGTCGTCGCGGGCGTGCGGGAGCGCGTCGCGGACAACTTCCCCGACCTGAAGCCGGAGGAGTACCAGCTGCTGGTGCGTGTCTACGGCCGCGACGGCTGCATGGGCGCGCTGGAGCCGCACCCGGTCGTCGGTGGGCACGAGGTCGGCCTGGTGATCGAGGCCGTCGCCCGGACCCAGGCGCTGGCCGACACGCTGTGCGCCTTCGCCCGCTCCACGATGCTCCACTTCGGCTACCCGGGCCGGCTGTCGACGGCGGGCAACCTGGCCTTCCCGTACTCGCCCTCCGACTTCCACGCGGGCGCGGTGTACGAGTGGAGCATCTACCACCTGCTGCGGGTCGACGACGTCGCCGACCTGGCCCGCGCCTTCCCCGTCCACTGGACCGACCTGCCCGAGGGGGCGCCGTGACCTTGGAGCCGACCCGGACCGCGCCCCTCTCGGAGCTGGCCGACGTGGTCCGCAGCAAGAACGCGGGGCCGTTCGAGCTCACCCTCGACATCATCCTCACCACGCGCGCGCAGTACGAACTGGTCAAGCGGGAGCGCCTGATCGACCGCCAGGTCGTGGCGGACCTGTACGGCCTGCCGGTCGCGGACGTGGGCGAGCCGATCCACTACGACCCGGCCCGCGCGGTGAAGATCAACCTCCGGCGCCCGCTGCCCTCGGGCGCGGTCGGCGAGAGCGACGTCTACGGCGCCCAGCAGCACGGACCCCTGCTGGCGCTGCGCCTGCCCGTCGCGGAGCTCCCGGGGTTCCCGGAGCCGACGACGTAGGGTGGGTGCTCCGACCGCGGAGCAGCCGTGGCGGGGGAGCGGCGGAGGGTCACAGGTGCGGATACGACGGGCGGGTGCGGCCGTGGTGACGGCGGTACTGTGCGCCGCGCTCGGCGCGTGCGCGGGTTCCGGGCGTCCCGCCGCGGCCCCCACGGCGCCGCCGAAGCCCACGGCCACCGCCTCCCCGGCCCCCCTCGTCACCGGTCCCTACGTCGCGCTCGGCGACTCCTACACCGCAGGCCCCGGCATCCCTGAGCCGACCGGCACGCCCACCGGCTGCGCCCGGTCCAGCCAGTCCTACCCGGCCCTGCTCGCCGCGCGGCTGCGCCTCGCGCCGTCCGCCTTCCGGGACGTCAGTTGCAGCGGCGCGCAGGTCGCCGAGCTGACCCGGCGCCAGGTCACCGCGGACGGGGTGAACCCCGCCCAGCTCTCGGCGCTGACCCCGGCCACCCGGCTGGTCACCCTCGGCATCGGCGGCAACGACATCGGCTTCGCGGACCTGGTCGGCCGCTGTGTGACCGCCGGTCTGCTGCGGAAGACGCCCTGCCGCGAGCAGCTGACCGCCGGGGGCGAGGACAGCGTCGAGGCGCGGATCACGGCGGCGGGGGAGCACCTGGCCGGCGTCCTGGCCGAGATCCACCGGCGCGCCCCCCGTGCCCGGCTGCTGGTGGTCGGCTACCCGGACATCCTGCCCGCCGACGGTGCCTCCTGCGCCGCCTCGCTGGCCATCTCGGCCGGCGACGTGGCCTATCTGCGCACCAAGGAGCAGCACCTCAACGCGATGCTGCGGCAACGCTCCCGTGCGGCGGGGGCCGGCTTCGTCGACACCTGGACGCCCTCCCTGGGCCACGACGCCTGCGCGCCCGCCGCGACCCGCTGGATCGAGCCCCTCCTGCCGACCGCACCCGCCGGCTCCATGCACCCCAACGCCCGCGGCGAGGCCGGCATGGCGGCCGCGGTACTGGCGATCCTGGGAGAGCGGTCGTCCTGACCGGGCCGGCAGGAGCGTCCTTGACCGCTGTGGATCACACAGAAATTTCACAGGGAGCCCAGCGCCCGTGGTGACGGCCGCTCAGCAGCGGCTTTACGTGGGGGTAACCGGGGTGTGACGGCCTTCCTCTGAAAATCCTCAGAATGCTGGTTGACGCGTCAGATGACGCACTGCTTGTCTGGACCCGCAAGGCACACCCCACCTTGTGGTGACAAATCCACCCTCCCTGGTTCCGGCATGCCCGAGCTGTGCGCGCTTGTTTGGCATGCCCACGCCACGCGAAAGGATCCCAACCCCCATGCGTCAGGCCTCCATACCCCGCAAGCAGCTCGCGGCCGCCGGCTTCGCCGTCGCCGCGCTGGTCGGCGGGGGAATCACCATCGCCCCGTCGGCGTCCGCGAGTTCCGTGGCGCCGCAGGCCGCCGCCCGGCACCACGTGCACACCAGGCACCTGTGCGCCGCCCCCAAGCACGTGCGGCAGATGTCCTGCCTCGCCGAGGTACGCACCGACGTGGCGCAGCCGCACGCCTTCGCCGCGCACGCCGTGACCGCCGCCGCCACCCCCTCCGGCTACGGTCCGGGCGACCTGCTCAGCGCCTACAACCTGCCCGCGAACGGCGGCGCCGGAGCCACGATCGCCATCGTGGACGCGCAGGACGACCCGAACGCCGAGTCCGACCTGGCCACCTACCGTGCCCAGTACGGTCTTCCGGCCTGCACCACGGACAACGGCTGCTTCCAGAAGGCCGACCAGGGCGGCGGCACCAACTATCCCAGCGCGGACTCGGGCTGGGCCGGCGAGATCTCCCTCGACCTCGACATGGTCTCGGCGGTCGCGCCGAACGCGCACATCATCCTGGTGGAGGCGAACTCGGCGAACATGAGCGACCTCGGTACCGCCGTCAACGAGGCCGTCTCGCTCGGCGCCACCGAGGTCTCCAACAGCTACGGCGGCTCCGAGGACTCCAGCGACCTGTCCGCCGACGACAGCTACTTCAACCACCCGGGCGTGGCCATCACCGTCTCCGCCGGTGACTCGGCCTACGGCGCGGAGTACCCGGCCGCCTCGCAGTACGTGACCTCGGTCGGCGGCACCTCGCTGACCAGGGACTCCAGCAGCCGTGGCTGGAGCGAGAGCGTCTGGTCCACCTCCAGCACCGAGGGCACGGGCTCCGGCTGCTCGGCCTACGACCCCAAGCCGAGCTGGCAGACCGACACCGGCTGCGCCAAGCGCACCATCGCCGACGTCTCCGCCGTCGCCGACCCGGCCACCGGCGTCGCGGTCTACGACAGCTACGGTGCCTCGGGCTGGCAGGTCTACGGCGGCACCAGCGCCGCGTCCCCGATCATCGCGGCGGTCTACGCCGACGCGGGCGCCCCGGGCAGCGGCGACTACCCCGCCCAGTACCCCTACCTGCACACCGACGCCCTCAACGACGTCACCTCCGGCAGCAACGGCAGCTGCGACCCGTCCTACCTCTGCACCGCCGGTACCGGCTACGACGGCCCCACGGGCCTCGGCACCCCGAACGGCCTGACGGCCTTCACCGCGGGCTGACCCCCCTCGGTCCTCGGTGAACCCCGGGGCGGACGACCGCGGCCCCACCCGCGGCCGTCCGCCCCGACGGCATGTCAGCGCCCTGGCCGCTCGTCCCGCGGCTCGATCAGGTGCGGCGGGCCGGCCAGCAGCGTGCCGAGCGGCGTGCGGGCGTGCAGCACCTCGCGGCCGTCGCGGACCGAGCTCACCAGCCCGGCCGCGCGCAGGGCGGTGGCGTGCACCGAGGCCGAACCGATGCTGATGCCGAGGCCGCGGGCCACCGCGCTGGTGCTGAGCGGCTCCCCGAGCAGGCGCAGGGCCCGGGCGCGGGTCGCGCCCAGCACCGGGGCGAGGGTGTCCCCGTCCGGCGTCGCCGGGACGACGGGGATCCCGGGGCCCGCCGGGTGGACGAACAGGACCGGCCGCCCGGGGAGGTCCGCGACCAGCGGTACGGCGGTCCAGTGGAAGGTCGGCAGCAGGATCACGCCCCGGCCCTCGGCGCGCACCTCCCGGTGGTAGGTGGCCGGGCACTCCCACACCCCGTCCTGGAACCGTGATCCCGGCACGAGCGTGAGCAGCGCGGCGGCGACGCCGTGTTCCGCCGCGGTGAGCGCGTAGCGGGCGAACTCGGCGCGGTGGCGGGCGGTGGTCGTCGACCAGCCGGACGCGAGGACCGTCCGGTAGGCGTCGTCCAAGGCCCGGCAGAGCAGGCGCCAGGCCCGCTCGTCCCCGTCGACGAGCCCGCGCACCCACGGCGCGGGCGTGCCCCCGCGATCCGCGTGGACCCGCTCCACGCCGGACCGGACGAGGTCCGGCGGCGTGGCCCGCAGCTCCGCCAGCCCCTCGTCCAGCCCGGTGCTGACCGGATCCAGGAACGGCGGGCCGAGGTCGCCGGAGACGAGGTCCCACAGCGGACGGGTGGTCACGGGCAGGTCCCGCCGCAGGGCACGCCGCCACCGTCCGAACAGGGCGTCACCGTCGTTCCGCCGCAGCATCATCAGCGAGAGCTTCAGTTCGACCAGGGGCGCGGGCTGCGGCGCGAAGCGCACCCGGGCCAGGTCGTCCGCGGTCAGATGGAGTCTCAGCACCGCCCGCCACCGTTCGCTCGGTCCGGCTCGCCCGCTTGGTCCGGTTCGTTCGGCTCCGTTTCGGCGCCGTCCAAAACTATCGCCGCCCGGGCGGCGGCCGCGCCAGTCTCGGGACATGCCCACCAAGCCGTGCTCTCTTGCCTGTTGCGCGCTCGCGCTGTGCGCACTGCTGCTGTGCGGGTGCGCCGGGAGGACCGCGGGCCCCGCGCCCGGGGTCGCCAGGCCGCTGCCCTGCGGCGCGGTACCGTCGGGCGCCGCGACGGTGCGAGCGCTCACCGTGCGGACGGCCGACGGGGTGCGGCTCGCGGCGCTGGAGGCCGGGACCGGCCGGCGAGGCGTGCTGCTGGTCCCGGAGTCGGGTGGCCGGGGCAAGTGCGGCTGGCTCCAGTACGCCGAGGTGCTGGCGGCGTCGGGTTACCGGGTGCTGTTCTTCGACGACCGGTGCCAGGGCGGGAGCGACTGTCCGGCCTCGTCCGGCGCCGTCGACCCCGACGCCGACCCCGACGCCGACACGGCCGCCGCGCTGACGGCGCTGCGGCGCGACGGCGCCACCCGGGAGGTGCTGCTCGGGGCGTCCGCAGGCGGCGCCGAGGCCCTCGCCTTCGCCGCGCGTCCCTTCCCGGGGCTGCGGGCCGTCGCCGCGCTCTCCCCGGACGAGTTGGACCGCCCCCTGCGCGTCGCCGCCGCTGTTCGCCTGCCCGTCCTGCTGGCCGTGGCCCAGGACGACCCCTACGTCACCGTCCCCGCCCTGCGGCACCTGCTCGCGGTGCTCGGCACCCCGGCCCGGCTCCGCTCGCTGACGGTCCTGCCGCCCGGCTCCGGCCACGGCTGGGACCTCCTCGCCGACCCGGCACCGTCCTCGTTGCGAACTGCGCTCGCCGCCTTCCTCACCAGGAGCCTCGGATGACTCGTCGTGCACGTGCCCGTTCGGTCGTCGCCTCCGCCCTGCTTCTCGCCCTCTGCGCCGCGTGCGCCGCGGGCGGCGCGTCGCCAGGAGCCGGTTCCGCGCCCACAGTGACCGTCCTGTCCGCTCCTGCCACGGCAGCCGCGCTCGACGGATGCGTCACGGCCGACGCGTTCGGGCCGGGGGTGCCGATCGCGACGCTCGTCGTGCACGGCCCGTCGGCCGCCCTGCCCGTGGCGGTGCTCGGACGCGGGCGGCGCACCGTGGTGATGTCGAACCAGAGCGACCGTGTGCTGTGCGCGTGGCTGCCGTTGGCCCGGCGGCTGACGGGGGAGGGCTACCGGGTGCTGCTCTGGGACTACGCGGGGGCGCCGCCCGCCGACGAACTGCGGGCGGTGGTGGCGGCGGCCCGCGCCGGGGGCGCGGGTCCGGTGGTGCTGCTGGGCGCGTCCAAGGGGGCGAAGACGTCCATCGTCGCGGCGGCGGGAACCGGCCCGGCCGTCGCCGGGGTGGTCTCCCTCTCCGCCGAGGAGACGCTGCTGCCGGACGTCGCCGTGGCGCAGTACGTTCCCCGGCTGCCCTGTCCGTTGCTGCTGCTCACCGCGGCGGACGACGCCTACGGTTCGGCGGCGGCCGCCCAGCGGTTCGACGCCGTCGCGAGGCCCGGCACGGCGCGGGTGCTCACCTTGCCCGGGACCGCCCACGGCGTGGACCTGCTCACCGGTCCCACCGCCGCCGCCTCGCTGACGGCGGTGGACGGCTTCCTGCGGCGTACGCTCGGACCCGCTTGACGTGAACCTCGTCGCCACCCCGGTGGCCGCCGTCAACGGCGTCCTCGCCCACGCGCTGCGCGGCTCCGTCCCCGGCCTCGCGCGGGCCGGGCGGTGGCGCGACCTGCCGACGCGGCTGCTGTGGCGGGCCGGTGCGGCGGCCCTGGTGTCGCAGGCGGCCTGGTGGACCTCGATCCTCATCGGGACGCTGACGAGCTGACGAGCTGAGCGGATTAGCCCGCGTCGGCGTCCCCGAACAGCGACTCCGCCGCCGGGCTGCGCAGGTACAGCACGCTGCGGCCCACCCGGGTGGCCGTGGCCAGGCGCGCCGCCTGGAGGGCCTTGAGGTGATGGGAGACCGTCGGGGCCGGCATGCCCGTGCGCGCCGCCAGTTCCGTCGTCGAGTGCGGGGTGTCCAACGCGGCGAGCAGCGCCGCGCGGGAACGGCCGAAGACGCGGACCAGTCCGTCGGGCGCGGCGGGCGGCCCGGACTCCCACAGGCAGCCGACGCCGCGCGCCGGGTACGTCAGGCCCGGTTGCCGTGGCGGGTTGGTCTGGGAGAAGCACTCGGGCCAGACGAACACCGACGGGATCACCACCAGCCCGAGCCCGGCCTCCAGGCTGCGGTCGTGGTGGTAGGTGCGGTGCGCCACGTGCAGCCGCCCGTTCTCCCAGCTCACCATCGGGTGCAGGTCGGAGAAGAGGCCGGCGGCGCCGTCCGTCGCCATCAGCCGGGCACGGCGCAGGATCTCAGCGTCCAACAGCCGCCGCATCCGTGGCCAGTGCGGTGTGACGGCGACCTCCGCGTAGGCGCGGATCTCGTCGGCCAGCCGGGGCAGGCCGGACGCCGGCTCGCGGTGGAGCTCCTCGACCAGCGGCGGCAACGGGTGGCCGAGGCGGCCCAGATCGGTGCGCAACGCCGCGGGAGGCAGGGACCGCAGGGCGGCGAGTTCGTCCTCGAGGCTCGGGCTGCCCGTCTCCGGGACGGGGGTGAGGAAGTCGGGGATGTACGAGGACGGCACCCGGACCAGGGCCGAGAGCAGTTCGAAGCGGACCTGCCGCTCCGTCAGCAGCGCCTGGGTGCGCCGTGCCCACGGCAGGTGCACCGGCCGCGACCCCGGGTCCTTCAGGGCGCGCAGGCTCGACACGGTCTCGCCCAGCGGCGTGTAGGCGAACCGGACCCGGGCCAGGTCGCGGGCCGAGAAGTCGAGGGTGAGCACCGCGTCCCCCTCGCGAAGCCGGCGGCCGACCGGTGGTGGATTCGACCGGCATGGAATCTCTGGGCACGGACCCTAGCGGCCCGAAGACTCGTGGGCGAATCTGACCACGTCCGCCGAAAGGCCCTGCCAGCATGTCCACTCTGATCACCGGGAACACCGGCACCATCGGCTCGCTGCGCGACAGGCTCGGTCTGCCGTCGACGTCGGGCAACCGACGGCTCCTGGGCGCCGCCACCGTCGACAGCCTCGGCACCGGCCTCGTCCTCACCTTTGTGGTGGTGTACTTCGGTGCGACCACCACGCTCCCGCTCATCGCCGTCGGCGCGGCGCTGACGCTGGCTCGCCTGGTCGCCTCGCCCACGGCGGTCGTGGTCGGTCCGCTCGTCGACCGGTTCGGGCCGCGGCGGGTGGCGCTCGCCGGGAACGCGGTCTCCGCGGTCGCGTATGCGGGTTTCCTGGTCAGCGACCGGTTCTGGGAGATCGTGGTGGTCGCCTGGCTCGCCCAGATCGGGGCCGTCGGCTACTGGACCTCCAGCACCGGGCTCGTCGCCCTGGCCGCGCCGGCCGAGGAGCGGCCCCGCTGGTTCGCGCTGCTGCACACGCTGCGCAACGCCGGACTGGCGGCGGGCGGCGCGCTCGGCGCGTTCGCCGTGGGCACGGGCGGGGTGACCGGCCTGCGTGCGGTGGTGCTGGTCAACGCCGTCAGCTACGCCGTGGCCGCGCTGCTGCTCGCCTTCTGGCGGCCGGGCCTCGGAGGACCGGCCGAGGGCGCCCGCCCGTCGGCTCCGGCGCCGACCACGAACGGGAGCGCCGGCGGTGGCTACGGGACCGTGCTGCGGGACCGCCGGTACATGCTGCTGGTCCTGGTCAACCTCGCCTTCGTCTTCCCCTCCCTCGTCCTGCCGCTGCTGCTGGCCGTGTTCGTGACGCGGGGTCTGCACGGCCCGGCCTGGATCGCGGGGGTGCTGCTGGTCGCGAACGGGGCCCAGGTCGTGTTGACGCAGACGGCTGTCGCCGCGTGGCTGGGCCGGCTCCGGCCCACCCGCGTGGTGGGCTGGGGCGCGCTGCTCTACGGCGCGGCGTGCGGGGTCTTCGCCGTGCTGCCGTCCGTCCCCGGGTGGGCGGTGGTCGTGGGACTGGTGTGCGCGACCGGGCTCTACAACCTGGCCGAGACGGTGGCGACGCCGTTCCGGGAGGAGCTGAGCGTCGCACTCGCGCCCGCGCACCTGCGCGGTCGGTACCTGGCGGTGTACCAGCTGTCCTGGACGGCCGGCCAGACGGCGGCCCCGGCGCTTTTCACGCTGCTGCTGGCACAAGGAGTTTCGCTGCCGTGGCTGTTCCTGGTCCTGCTGTGCGGCCTGGCGGTCCTGCTGCTGGCCGTCCTCGATCGCGGGCTCTCGGCCAAGCGGAGTTGAACGCGTTCAAAAACAGGTCCATGATGGGGCGCATGAGCCAAGAGGAGCGCCTGCGGCGCGCACGGGTGTGGATCGTCCTGTTCATGGCCGGACTGGTGCTGGCCGGGCTGACCGCCTTTCCGCTCGTCAGCGAGTCGGGCTGGCTGGTGTGGTGGGCGAGCGACCGCGGCTCCCCGCTCGCGGGCCTCGCCGGCCACTTCCCGTCCGTCGTCGAGTGGGCCAGGAGCGTCCACGCGGGTCTGGTCGCCACCGGGCGCGACTACCCGTTCCTCGCCTACGGCACCGACTGGCTGGCCTTCGCCCACCTGGTCATCGCGGTGGCCTTCGTCGGACCGCTGCGCGAGCCCGTCCGCAACGTCTGGGTGCTGGAGTTCGGCCTGATCGCCTGCGCCGGGATCATCCCGCTCGCCGCGGTCTGCGGACCGCTGCGCGGGCTGCCGCTGTGGTGGCTGCCGATCGACATGTCCTTCGGCGTCCTGGGCGCCGTGCCGCTCTGGCTGGCACGGCGCCACATCAAGGCGGTCGAGCGGGAACAGCCGGCCCAGGGCGCCGCCGCCCCGGACGCGCCGGCGGACCCGGCCGTCGTCAGTGGCCTGTGAGGGGATTGGGCAGTGTCCCGGCGAACAGCAGGGCACCGGCCGGATCGGTCAGGTCCACCATCTGCCGGTTGTTCCGCAGTTGCAGCCGGTTCAGGCAGGAGAGCGCGAACCGCTCGGAGAAGAGATCCAGCGCGGCGAACCGGTCGGCCAGTTCGGGGTGGGCCGCCTCGTAGTCGCGCAGCACGCGGGCCACCACGGCCCAGAAGGCGTCCTGGTGCAGGATGCCGCCCGCGTGCAGCTCCGCCGAGAGAAAGCGGAGGAAGCAGTCGAAGACGTCGGTGTGCACGGAGAGCCCCCACAGCTCCGGGGGCACCTCCGCGCGGATCCGTGCCACCTGCGGCGGCAGCGCGGTGGCCGGGTCCAGCACGGCGATCTCCTCGGCTATGTCCTTGAAGAGGACGCGCAGCGGCGCGCCGTCCGCGTCCAGGACGAGGATGACGTTCTCGCCGTGCGGCATGAAGGTGAGCCCGTACGCGCACAGCCCGTGCACCACGGGCGTGAGGTAGGCGGTGAGGTAGCGGCGCACCCACTCCTCGGGGGCCAGCCCCGAGGAGGCGATCAGGGCCCCGGCGAGCGGGGCGCCGTCGCGGTCGGTGTGGAGCAGCGCCGCCATGGTCGCGACGCGCTCACCCTCGCCCAGCAGCGGCACGGGGCTCTCCCGCCACAGCGCGGCGAGCTGCTTCTGCTGCGCGCTGCCCTTGGGGTAGCGCGGGTGGCGGTAGCCCACGGCCGCGTGCTCGCGCAGGATCGCGAAGCCGCAGCCGGCCAGCGTGGCGTCGGCGGCCACGAGGTCGGCCAGCCAGTCGTTCACGGCCGGCGTGTGCTCCATGTAGTCGGCCGAGAGCCCGCGGGTGAAGCCCATGTTGAGGACGGACAGCGCTGTCTTCACGTACGGGCGGTCGGGCGCGGCGGAGTTGAAGAAGGTGCGGATCGACTGCTGCGCCAGGCGGCTGTCGCGGCCCTCGTCCTGCTCGTGGTCCAGCAGCACGATCCGGCCGCGGGCGATCTCGTCGGCGTAGGAGACTGCCAGCCGGTGCTGCCACTGCCACGGGTGGACGGGGATGGCGACGTAACCCGCGAGCGCGGCGGGCAGCTGCGGCGCGCCGAGCTCCTCGGGGTCCACGCCGCGCCCGAACGACCGCACGGCGTGGTCGGGATGGACGGCCACCCAGAGCAGCCGCACCGGGGCGCCCGCCTCCGGCGCGTAGCGCAGGTGGTCGACGGCGTCGAAGCCGAGCCGGCCGCTGTTGGCGACGAAACAGGGGTGGCCCTCGGTCATGGCCGCCTCGATCGACTGGAAGTCCGAGGCGGCCAGCTCCGCCGCGCCCTCAGCGGGCAGGGAGAGCTTGAACGCGGTGGCGGCGAGGGTGCCGGTGATCTCCTCCAGGTACAGCGGCAGTACCTCGTCCGAGATCCCGAGGCTGCGCCGCAGCTCCAGCACCAGCTCGGCCGCGTCCAACGGCAGTTCGACGCGGTCCGAGGCACGCAGGCGCAGGATGCTCCCGGCTTCGATCCGCCAGTGGTCCAGCGCCAGCACCTCGGCGCGGAACCGGTAGCCCACCGTGTCGTCGTCGCTGCCGACGCCGAACCAGCCGCCGCTCCCGGGCAGCGGCACGGGCGTGATCAGACGCTCGTGCGCGAACTCCGCCAGCGCCTTGCGGACCAGCTGGCGGTTGGCCCGCGCCCACAGCTCCGGCGTCAGATGGGCCAGCGGCTCCCGTTCCCGCTCCCCGCCGGCCGCCCGGAACTGCTCGCGGGTGCAGGTGCTGAGCAGCGCCCGCTTGCCGCTCGCGGGCAGTGTCACCGCGCGCACCGGCCGGAAGCCGACGGCGGCGTTGACCCGGTGCACCGCCCGGTTGCGCACGTCGGGCTCGACCACGACCCGCCGTGCGGCCGGGTCGGCGAAGAGGTGCCGCAGCACGGCCGCGAGCGCGGCGCGGGTGAATCCGGGGACGGGCCGGGCGGTCGGCGCGGTGAGGAAGTGCAGGCCGACGTCGCCGGCGAGGGCCCGGTGCACGGTGTTCAGCTCGGTGTCGGCGGGGTCGTAGCGCTCCATCAGCACGGCGGGCCGGCCGCGGTAGCAGCCGATCCAGGCGTCCAGTGGCGCGTAGGCGTCGCGGACGGCGGTGACGGTGGCGTCCTGCATCAGCCAGAACACCGCCTTGGGGTGGGTCACCCACCCGTGCAGCAGGGCGGCGTCGGCCTCCGGGTCGACGCGGCGGAAGGTGAAGTCGTCGGCGACGGCCGTGGTGGTGCTGGTGGTGCTCATGCGGCGGAGAACTCCTGGAAGGCGATGCGGCGCTCGATCGGGTAGACCTCGCGGCCGGTGAGGGTGCGAAGCAGCACGGAGTTGCGGTAGGCGCCCATGCCGAGGTCGGGGTCGGAGAGGCTGTGGGTGTGCAGCGCGGCGTTCTGCACGAGGATCTCGCCGCGCCCGGCCGCGTCCACGGACCAGTCGCGCCGTACCGCCAGCCGTCCCCGCTCGTCGCGGGCGATCCGGTCGCTGATCCCGGCCAGGAAGCCGGGCTCGCGGTAGCGGTAGCCGGTCGCCAGCACGAGCCCGTCCGTGCGCAGCGTGTGCGTCACGTCCTGCTCACGCTGGTGCAGGGTCAGTTCGTAGGCGCCTGCCGGGCCGTCGTAGCGGGCGGCGGTCAGCGCGGTGTTGGTCAGCAGCCGGGTCCGCACCGGACCCCGCAGGGACTTGACGTAGAGCAGCTCGTGGACGGCGTTCACGGTGTCCGCGCTGATGCCCTTGTAGAGGGCCTTCTGCGCCTCGCCGAGCCGGTCGCGGACGGGGGAGGGCAGCGCGTGGAAGTAGTCCACGTACTCCGGTGAGGTCAGCTCCAGCGTCAGCTTGGTGTACTCCAGCGGGTAGAAGCGCGGCGAGCGGGTGGCCCAGACCAGCTCGTAGTCGTAGCGGTCGATGTCGCCGAGCAGGTCGAGGTAGATCTCCGCGGCGCTCTGGCCGCTGCCGACGACGGTGATCCGCTCGCGCTTGCGCAGCTCCTCGGCGTGGTCCAGGTAGCGGGAGCTGTGCAGCGCCGGTCCGCCCACCCCGTCGAGGGCGGCGGGCAGGTGCGGGGGCGTCCCGGTGCCGAGGACGAGCCGCCGCGCGCGGTGGCTCTCGCCGTTGGCGCAGCGGACGAGGTAGCTGCCGTCGCCCGGGTCGTGCTCGACGGCGGTCACCTCCCGTCCGAACCGCACCGAGCCGAGACGGGACGCGGCCCAGCGGCAGTAGTCGACGTACTCGCTGCGCAGCGGGAAGAAGTTCTCGCGGATGTAGAAGGAGTAGAGCCGTCCCTGCTGCTTGAGGTAGTTCAGGAAGGAGAACGGCGAGGCCGGGTCGGCGAGGGTGACCAGGTCGGCCAGGAACGGCGTCTGAAGGCCGGCCTGCTCCAGCATCATGCCCGGGTGCCAGTCGAACTCCGGCTTGCGCTCCAGGAAGACGCCGTCGATGTCGGCCAGCGGCGCGCTGAGGCAGGCGAGGCCCAGGTTGAACGGGCCGAGGCCGATGGCGACGAAGTCGTGGGTCCTGCTGTCCGTCATGGGTGTGGTCCTCTTCCGGCTCAGGCGGCCTGATCGGCGGCGAGGTAGGCGGTGGCGTGGGCGTCCAGCAGATCCAGCACGGCGGCGAGGTCGTGGGTGGTGGTGGCCGGGTTGAGCAGGGTGAACTTCAGGTGGTGCCGCCCGTCCACGACGGTCCCGGCGACCACGGCGGCTCCGCTCGCCGCGAGGGCCTCGCGGGCGTGCAGGTTGGCGGCGTCGACCGAGGCGGCGTCGACGGAAGAGACGCCGAGGTCGGTGCGCGGGGTCCAGCGGAAGACGAGGGTGCTCAGCTCCGGCTCGGTCACGACGCGGAAGCGCGGGTCGCGGGCCAGCAGCGCGTACCCCTCGGCCGCCCGGTCCAGCACGCTGTCGAAGAGCGCGCCGACCCCGTCCGCGCCCATCACCCGCAGGGTGAGCCAGAGCTTCAGTGCGTCGAAGCGACGCGTGGTCTGGAGGCTCTTGTCGACCTGGTTGGGGATGCCGCGTTCGGCCATCCGCCGGGGGTTGAGGTAGTCGGCGTGGTGCCCGCCGTGCCGCAGGGCGCGTCCGTCGCGGACCAGGACGGCGCTGGAACTGACGGGCTGGAAGAAGGACTTGTGGAAGTCGACGGTCACCGAGTCGGCCCGCTCGACCCCGGCCAGCAGGTGGCGGCGGGTCGGCGAGGCCAGCAGGCCGCAGCCGTAGGCCGCGTCGACGTGCAGCCACACGCCGTGGCGGGCGCAGACCGCCGCGATCGCGGGCAGCGGATCGATGCTGCCGAAGTCGGTGGTCCCGGCCGTGGCGACCACGGCCATCGGCAGCTCGCCGGCCCGGCGGCACCGCTCCAGTGCGCGCTCCAGGGCCCGCGGGTCCATCCGGCGGCGCTCGTCGGTCGCGACGGGCCGTGCGGCCCGCGCGCCGAGCCCGAGCAGGTGCGCCGACTTCTCGACGCTGAAGTGTGCCGCCTCGGACGCGAGCACCCGCAGCCGCGGCAGGTCCCCCGCGAGCGCCTCGTCGCGCGCCAGCAGCAGCGCGTGCAGGTTCGACTGCGTGCCGCCGCTGGTGAAGACCCCGTCCGCCAGCGGGCCGAGACCGAGGCGGCCCGCCGTCCAGTCGATGAGCCGCCGTTCGACGAGCGTGCCGCCCGCGCTCTGGTCCCAGGTGTCGAGGGAGGAGTTGACGGCGCTCAGGATCGTCTCGCCGAGCAGGGCGGGCAGGACGACCGGGCAGTTGAGATGGGCGAGGTAGCGGGGGTGGTGGAACCAGACCGCGTCGCGGAGGTAGAGCCGCGCGAGCTCCTCCAGCGCGGCGTCGGCGTCCGCGAGCGGCCGGTCGAGATCGACGGCGTCGACCCGGGCGGCGAGTGCCTGCGGGGTGACACCGGTGAACGGGCCCGGGGCGGCGCGGACATGGCGGGCGACCAGGTCGGCGCCGCTGCTGACCAGGTGCCGGTAGGCGTCGGTGGAGCGGGAGTCGAAGAGCTGAGCCTGTGGGTGCTGCGGCATGGGAACCTCTCTCTACGTGTGCAGGGGACCGCTATGCGGCCAGGAGTTCGTCCTCGCTCGCGCCTCTGCGCCAGTAGCCGGTGAAGGTGATCCGCGCTCGGTCGAACCCGCGCTCGCGCAGCAGATGCCTGCGCAGGTCCCGCACGCACCCCGCCTCACCGGCCAGCCAGGCGTAGGGCGTCCCCGCCGGCAGGCGGTCCGCCGAGAGCACCGCGCCCGGCAGGCCGCCCCGGGCGACCCAGCGCACGTCCACATCCGTGCTTTGCGACGCCAGCTCCTGGCGGTCCCGTTCGAACGGCACCTCGATCCACGCCCGCACCGGCAGCTCGGGCCGCTCGGCACCCAGCCACGCCACGATGCCCGCGACGGCGGGGAGCGCGGTCAGATCCGCGGTCAGCAGCACCCACCGGGTGCCCTGCGGCAGGCGGAAGTCGACGCCCGCGTTGTCCGCGTCCGTGGGGCCGAGCGCCAGCGCCCGATCGCCGGGAGCGGCGGACGCGGCCCAGCGGCCGGCCGGTCCGGTGCCGTCGTGCAGGGCGAAGTCCACGGCGAGCTCACCGGGACGCTGGGCGCGCACGGTGTAGGAGCGCATCACCGCTCGCCGCTCCGGGTCCAGTTGCCGCCATTCGGCGTACCAGTCGGGGCCGGCCCAGGTCGGGACGAGCGGCTGCGCCTCCCCCTCCCGGGGCAGGAACAGCTTGAACCGCTGGTCCCGTCCGCCTGAGCGGAACCGGTCGACGTCCGGGCCGCCGAAGACGATCCGGCGCATGGACGGCCCGAGGGTCTGCGCGCGCAGCACCCGCAGGTCGAGGAAGTCCCATCCGGAGGACGTCGCGGCCATCAGGCGACCTTCTTCGCTCGGTCGAGCGCACCGGCGAGCTGTTCGACCAGCGGCGCGCAGCCCGTGTAGGAGAAGCGCACCTCGCTCAGCCAGGGCACGACCTGCCCGGCCTTGACGGCCGGCAACTGCTGCCAGGTCGGCTTGCCGGTGAGGTCCTTCGGCTGGAGGGCGGAGCTGCGGCTGTCGAGCAGGATCAGGTCCGCGCCGTACTTGTCGGCGTTCTCCCAGCTCAGCGACTCGAAGAAGCCGCCCTGGACCTTGCCCGGGGTGATCAGCTCGACGCCCAGGCTGCGGTAGTAGGACAGGTCCGGGTAGACGGTCGGATCGGAGACGTAGAGCAGGTCGGCGCTGGCGGAGGCCGCCAGCACCCGCAGCCCGCCGCGTGCCTTCGCGGTGCGGCGCAGCGTCTCGGCGGCCTGCTGGAAGCGCTGCTTGGCGGAGACGACGGACGCGGCGGTGAGGTCCGCGCCCAGCAGCCCGGCCAACTGCTCGTGGCGGCGCAGTGGTTCGGGCAGCTGCACCTTGGCGATGCTGAGCCCGGCGGTGGGGGCCAAGGCGGCGATCTTGTCCTTGCTCGCGTCGGGGACGTACCAGAGCTGGCCGGGCAGCCACATGCCGGTGACCAGCAGTTGCGGGCGCAGTGCGGCGTACTTCTCCAGGTCGAACTCGCCCCAGGCGTTGCCGAGGACGGTCACCTTGGAGAGGTCGAGCCGGCCGGCCATCGGATCGGCCTTGCCGTTCGCGAGTCGGGTCGGCCCGAAGACGCCGACGACGCGGTCGGCCGCGCCGAAGTCGTGGAGCGCGGCGGCCGTGCCGGTGTAGGCGACGACGCGGGTCGGGGTCCGGGGGAGGGAGACGGCGGTGCCCCGGTCGTCGGTGAACCGCCACGGTCCGGCGGAGGCGCCGCCGGACGCCTGGGCGTCGCCGCTGCGGGCCCCGGAGCGGGAGCCGGAGCCGGAACCGCAGGCGGCGAGGAGCGCGCCGAGACCGGCGGCACCGCCGGCGGCGAGCAGGGTACGGCGGGAAGGCTGAACGGGCATGGCGCTGAACGCTTTCTGAGGAGAAGGCGGAGGCAGGGGAGAGGACCGGCCCCAGGGGCTCAAGGTCAACTTAGGGTAGCCTAACCTAAGTTTCCGGCAGGGTGTCCAGTCCCTGCTCCACCGACCTTCCGGAGGCCCTCCGCCCATGACCGCGCTGACCGCAGGCCCACCCCCGCTCGGCCTCCGAGCCCTTCGGCTGCCACTCGCCACCGGCACCCTGCTGCTCGCAGTCCTCGTCCTCTCCCTCGCGCTCGGCGCCAAGCCGCTCTCCCCGGGCGCCGTCTGGCAGGGCCTCACCGATCCGGCCGCCCCGGGCTACGACGTCGTGCACGGCATGCGGTTGCCGCGCACGCTGCTCGGGCTGCTCGCCGGGGCCGCGCTCGGCCTCGCCGGGGGCGTGATGCGGGCCCTGACGCGCAATCCGCTCGCCGATCCCGGGCTGCTCGGCGTCAATGCGGGCGCCTCGGCCGCCGTCGTCACCGCCTCGGCGTTCCTCGGGCTCTCGGGATTCGGTGGGGCCGTCTGGTTCGCCTTCGCCGGAGCCGCCGTCGTCGCCGTCCTGGTGCACGCCGTCGGCGGCGGGCGCGCGGCCACGCCCACGCGCCTGGTCCTCGCCGGGACCGCCGTCAACGCCGCGCTGTACTCCTACGTCAGCGCGGTCGAACTGCTCGACACCGACGCGCTCGACCGCATGCGCTTCTGGACCGTCGGCTCGCTCGCCTCCGCCCGGTCGGGCACGGTCGTGGCGATGGCGCCGTTCGTCCTGGCCGGTCTGGCGCTGGCCCTCGTCCTCGCCCGGCCGCTCGGCGCGCTGGCGCTCGGCGAGGACTCCGCCCGGGCGCTGGGCGCCCGGCTGCCGGTGACCCGCGCCGCCGCGACCGTCGCGGTCACCCTGCTGTGCGGCGCCGCGACGGCGGCCTGCGGGCCGCTGGTCTTCGTCGGCCTGCTCACCCCGCACCTGGTCGCCCGGCTCACCGGACCCGATCCGCGCCGCCAACTGCCCTACTGCGCCCTGTTCGGTCCCGTCCTGCTGCTCGGCGCCGACGTCCTCGGCCGTCTGGTCGCCCGGCCGGGGGAGTTGCCGGTGGGTGTCGTGACCGCGGTCGCCGGCGGCGTGCTGCTGCTGGTACTGGTCTGCCGCAGGGGAGGCGCGGCATGAGCGCCGACGTGTCGCCAGTGGCCGATCCGGGCGCGCCCGAGGCGGCGGCCCGCGAGGCCGGCCGCGCGGCTCGTCCGCGTTGGCGGGCGGCCGCGGAGCGCGCCGCCCGGCGCGCACGGCTGGTGACGCTCGCGCTCCTGCTCGCGGCCCCCGCCGTCGCCGTCCTCGCGCTCGCCGGGGCGGGGGATCTGACGATCAGCCCGGCGGAGGTGGTGCGAGCCCTGGTCGACCCCGGGTCGGCCGCCGCTGACCCGGCGGCGCACTTCGTGGTCTGGGACCTGCGCCTGCCGAGGGTCGCCACCGGGCTGCTCGCGGGCGCGGCCCTGGCGCTGTCCGGTGCGGTGTTCCAGGCACTGCTGCGCAATCCGCTCGGCAGCCCGGACATCCTCGGCTTCACCCAGGGCGCCGCGGCCGGCGCCCTCACCGTGATCGTGCTGCTCGGCGGCGGCGGCGCCGCGGCCGCGGCGGTCCCGGTCGGCGCGGTCCTCGGCGCGCTGGCCGCCGGGGGAGCCGTGCTGCTGCTGGCCCGGGGCGGGCGCCAGCAGTTGGTGCTGGTCGGCATCGCGCTCGGCGCGGTGCTGACAGGCGTCAACGGCTACCTGCTGACCCGCGGCCGGCTGGCCGACGCCGCCCGCGCGGTGCTCTGGCTCACCGGCAGCCTGGACGGCAGCGACTGGCCCGCCGCGGGCACGGTCGCTCTCGTGTTCGCGCTGCTCGGCCCGCTCGTCGTGCTCGGCCACGGCCGCGCCCTGCGCCTGCTCGAACTCGGCGACGACGCGGCGACCGCGCTCGGTGTGCCGGTCGCCCGCACCCGACGGGTGCTGCTGCTCTGCGCGCTGCTGCTCGCGGCCGCGGCGGCCGCCGCCGTCGGGCCGGTGGCGTTCGTCGCGCTGACGGCCCCGCAGCTGGCCCGCCGGCTGACCCGCGCGCCCGGCCCGAACCTGCTGCCGTCGGCGGCCATGGGTGCGCTGCTGCTCGTCCTCGCGGACTGGGCGGCGCAGCGGGCGATACCGGGCCACCAGCTGCCGGTCGGTGTGGTGACCGGCCTGCTGGGTGGTGGCTACCTGGTCCGCCTGCTGGTCAAGGAGCGCCGCTCGACGACGGTGTGACGCGCGGCGGACGGTGCGGGGGCGGCGGCGCGGGTGTCGTCGCGGCGGCGGGTCAGGCCGCTGCGGCAGCGCCGCCGTGGCGGGCGGCGGGGACGACGAGCGGGGTGCCGGTCTCCGGGTCGGGGACGACCCGGCACTCCACCTCGAACACCGCCGCCACCAGCTCGGCGCTGAGCACCTCGCGCGGCGGCCCGGCCGAGACCAGGCTGCCCGCGCGCAGCACCACCAGATGGTCGGCGTAGCGGGCGGCCTGGCCGAGGTCGTGCAGGACCATGACCACCGTCCGGTCCGACTCCCGCTGCAACCGCGTCACCAGGTCAAGCACGTCGAGCTGGTGGCGCAGGTCCAGGAAGGTGGTCGGCTCGTCCAGGAGCAGCAGCTCCGTCTCCTGCGCCAGCGTCAGCGCGATCCACGCGCGCTGGCGCTGACCGCCGCTGAGCCGGTCCACCGGCTGGTCCCGCAGCTCCGCCGTCCCGGTCCGGGCGAGTGCCCGCTCGACGGCCTCCTGGTCGGCGGCGCTCCATGCGCCGAACAGCCCCTGATGAGGGTGCCGTCCGAGCCGCACCAGCCCCTCCACCGTGATCCCCTCCGGCGCCACGGGCTGCTGCGGCAGCAGCCCGAGCCGCCGCGCCACCTCGCGCGAGGGCAGGCGGTGCAGGTCGCCGCCGTCCAGCAGCACGGCCCCGGCCGCGGGCCGCAGCAACCGCGCCAGCCCGCGCAGCAGCGTCGACTTGCCGCACCCGTTGGGCCCGACGATCGCGGTCACGGCGCCGCGAGGCAGGGCGAGGTCGAGATCGGAGACGATCGCGGCGCGGCCGCGGTCGTAGGAGAGATGGAGGGAGCGGGTCTCTAGCATGCAATTAACTTAGGGTTGCCTAACCTAACTATGTCAAGCCGTCCCTGGCACGGCTCCGGCGAGGGCCCGGGCATCCGGACGCTGCGGTGTGCGTCGGCAGCAGGCCTGCCTGTTCGTGCGGAAGCCGGTGCCCGAGACCGGGCCCGTTACCGGCCGGTAGCGCTAGAGTGCTGGGCATGGTCTCTGAGCGAGCAGCGGAACGTGCCTACGACGTGGTCCTCTTCGGGGCGACCGGCTTCACCGGCGGGCTGACCGCCGAGTACCTCGCCGCCCATGCGCCGGAGGGCTGTCGCTGGGCCGTCGCCGGGCGCAACCGCGCCAAGCTGGAGGCGGTGCGGGAGCGGCTCGGACTGCCCGAGCTGCCGGTGCTCGTCGCCGACAGTGCGGATGCCGCCGCACTCGGCGAGGTGGCGCGGTCCGCGCGGGTCGTCATCTCCACCGTCGGTCCCTACCAGAAGTACGGCGAGCCGCTCGTCGCCGCCTGCGCCGAGGCCGGCACGGACTACGTCGACCTCACCGGGGAGCCGGAGTTCGTCGACGCCATGTACACCCGGTACCACCCCCGGGCCGTGGCCAGCGGCGCCCGCCTGCTGCACGCCTGCGGCTTCGACTCCGTGCCGCACGACCTCGGCGTGCTCTACACCGTCGGCGAACTGGCCCGCGCCGCGGGCCGGGAGGAGCTGGACGGCCCCGTCACCGTCGAGGGCTACGTCCGTGCCGCCGCCACCTTCTCGGGCGGCACCTTCGCCTCCGCGCTCACCGCCTTCTCCCGGCCTGTCCAGACCGGCCGCGCGGCGAAGGCGCGGCGCGCGGTGGAGGAGCGGCCGGTCGGCCGGAAGGTGCACGGTGTCATGGTGGGCCCACGCTGGTCCAAGGACGCCCGGGCCTGGGTCGTGCCGATGCCGGCGATCGACCAGCAGGTCATCCTGCGCAGCGCGGCGGCCCTGCCGCAGTACGGGCCGGACTTCCGCTACGGCCACTACGCCGCCGTCAAGCGTCTCCCGATCGCCGTGGCGGGCATCCTCGGCGTGACCGGGATCGCCCTCGGCGCCCAGATCCCGCCGCTCCGCCGCGGGCTGGAGGGCCTGCGCCCCTCCGGTGCGGGTCCGGACGCCGAGCAGCGCGCCCGCAGCTGGTTCACCGTCAGGTTCAGCGGCGTCGCGGGCGACCGCCGGATCTGGACCGAGGTCTCCGGTGGTGACCCGGGCTACGGCGAGACCGCCAAGATGCTGGCCGAGACCGCCCTCTGCCTCGCCTACGACGACCTGCCCAAGACGGCGGGTCAGCAGACCACGGCCGCCGCCTGCGGCACGGCGCTGATCGACCGTCTGCGCGCGGCGGGCATCACCTTCCGCACCCTCGGCGCCCGCCCCTCGGAGGCCCCGGGCCGCTACGTCGGCTGACGCCGCGCGCCCCGGGGCCCGCGGCGTCGGCGTCAGCCGATCGCGATCACCGGGTGCGCGGCCGGGTTGATCCACCGCAGGATGCGGGTCAGCACGCTCGCCGGTACGGCCACGCAGCCCGCCGTCGGCCCGGCCGAGGCGTTCAGGTCGTGCAGGAAGATGCCCGCGCCCCGGCCCGGGACGGCCGGGCGCATGTTGAAGTCGATGACCAGCGCGTTGTGGTACGGCACGGGGTAGTTGGCGAGGTGCTCGCTGCCCCGGTCGCCCGCCTCCGTGAGCGGGAAGCCGGGGTTGGTGCCGGGCCGGACCGTCCGCATCGTGTTGTAGTAGGCCGACTGCGGGTCCTCGACCCACCAGTCCTGTGCGGTCACCCGGTGGTACGGCATCCGCGTCCCGCTCGGCGCCGCGCCGTTGCCGAAGCCGCGCGTGATCGTGTAGGTGCCGGTGGGCGTGGTGTAGGTGCCCTGCTTGCGGGTTGCGCCGTTGGCGAGCCCGTGGGCGCCGATCCGGGCAGCCGTGGTGAAGAAGACGCGCTGCCAGCCGATCGGGTTCAGCTGCCAGGCCGTCACCACGGCGTAGCTGCCGTGGGCCTGCACGGTGATCACCTGCCGTGCGTTGCCGATCCGGACCGGCACGGGGAAGTGCGGCGTGGCCGACTGCGGCGCCACGGCGACGGTCGTTCCGTCGGCCCCAGCCGCCGACGACGTGCGCGCCGCCTGGGCGGACCCGGGCACGAGCAGGGAGACCGCGGCGGCCGCCGCGCCGAGGAGGGCGACGGCGCCGGTGCGCTGCCGGACGGTGGTGCGGGGCTTGGTGTGACGACCCTGGGACGCGTGCGGCATGCGGCGGTGCCTCCTGAGACGGCATCACTGTTCGGGTGCCGCACAGCCTATGGCCTGGCTCACGGCCCCGCCACGCCAGTGACACGCCGCTTCGCCCCACCGAAGCGGTAGCGTGGTGATCAACGGGAGGAGCTGCATGGAGCAGGCGTTCAACGGGGAAGACCAGCGGCCGGCGGGGCGGATCGCCCTGGTGACCGGGGCTGGTTCGGGCATCGGGCGGGTCACGGCGCGGGCACTCGGCCGCGCCGGCTGGACGGTGGTGCTGACCGGCCGCCGGGAGGAGGCGCTGAAGGAGACCGGGGCGGAGATCGCCCAGGCCTGGGTCCGGCCCGCCGACGTCACCGACGAGCAGGCCGTCGCCGCGCTCTTCGACGGGATCGCCGACCGCTACGGGCGCCTGGACCTGCTCTTCAACAACGCCGGTTCTTTCGGCACCCCGGCTCCCGCGGCCGAGCTGCCGCCGGAGCGCTGGCGCGCGATCGTCGACGTGAACCTCACCGGCGCCTTCCTGGTCGCCCAGCGGGCCTTCGCGCAGATGCGGGACCAGGACCCGGCGGGTGGCCGCATCATCAACAACGGCTCCATCTCCGCGCAGGTCCCGCGCCCCAACAGCGTCGCCTACACGGCGACCAAGCACGCGATGACGGGCCTGACCAAGTCGCTCGCTCTGGAGGGCCGCGCCCACCGGATCGCGGTGGGTCAGATCGACATCGGCAACGCGGCCACGGAGATGACGGAGCGGATGACGCAGGGCATCCTCCAGGCCGACGGCCGCATCGCCGTCGAGCCGGTCATGGACGCCGCGCACGTCGCCTCGACGGTCGTCCACCTCGCCTCGCTGCCGCTGGACGTGAACGTGCCGTTCATGACCATCATGGCGACGGGTATGCCCCTCCTCGGCCGGGGTTAGTTCGGCCGGGGTTAGTCCGGGATCGGCCCCGGCCGAGGTCCTCGGCAGGTCGCTCAGCCGAGCAGGGCGATCAGCTCCGCGGTCGTGCCGGTCTCACCCAGCTTCGGGAAGACGCGGGTGAGGCTGTGCTCGTGGGAGACGGCATCGCGGTCGGCGACCGCGTCCGTCGCGACGCTGACGTGGTAGCCGTGCTCGTGGGCGGACCGGGCGGTGGACTCCACGCCCACGCTGGTCGCGATGCCCGCGAGCACAACCTGGGTGACGCCGCGCTCGCGCAGCGCCGCGTCGAGGCCGGTGCCGTGGAAGGCGCCCCAGGTCTGCTTGGTGACCAGGACGTCGTCCTCGGCGACGGGCAGGACCAGCTCGGCGAAGTCGGCCGGGAACTGCCCGGCCGGACGGCTGAGCTCGGTGCGCCCCGGCGCGCCGCCGGTGACGTTGACGTGGACCACGGGCAGGCCGCGCTCGCGGAACGCGGTGGCGAGCTTCTCGGCGTTGGCGAGGACCTCGTCCACGCCGTGCTCGGCCGCGAGGGCGACGATGCCCCGCTGCAGGTCGATCAGGATCAGTGCGCTGGTCGGGTCGATGGTGGTGGCGGTCATGGGGGGTGCCTTCCTTCGGCGATGGGCCTCGATGGGCCTCGATGGGCTGCGACGGTGTGTGCGGGGGGTCAGCGGTCCGCGCCCAGCGCGCGGTCCGCGAGGGTGAGCAGGAGCAGGGCCGCGCTCAGTACGCCCATCACGACGGCGATGCCGTGCAGGCCGACGTCGGTGGCGCGGCTGCCGAAGAGCAGCGCGAGCACGGAGGAGGAGAGGATCGCGCCCAGGTAGATCGAGGTGCGCTGCAGACCGGCCGACGAGCCGGTGCCCTCGGCGGGCGCCTGGGCGTAGACGGCGGCCTGGTTGCTGCTGGAGGCCAGCCCCTGGCCGACCCCGAACACCGTGCTGACCAGCACCAGCACCACGATCGGTGTGCCCGCGTCCAGGACCAGCAACAACGCGGACCCGATCCCGAGCAGGACCGTCAGCGCCAGCAGCGGCGCCCGCAGGGTCCGCGTCCGCGCCCCGAGGAGCGAGAAGACGGCGGCGGTCGCCGACATCGGCAGCGCGATCAGGCCCGCGTGGAACGCACTGAGGCCGTGCGACTCCTGGAGCCACTGCGAGAAGCCGTAGAGCATGCAGTACAGGACCAGGTAGGTCAGACCGCTGCGGACGAAGGTGCGCGTCAGACCGGGGCTGCGGCCGAGCAGGCGCAGGTCGAGGAAGGGCTGGTCCGCGCGTAGCTCCCAGCGGACCAGGGCCGTGCCGAGCAGGGCGGCGAGGACGAGCAGCAGCCAGTTCGGGTGGGCCAGGTTCATCAGGAAGAGCATCGTGGTGGCGATGGTCGCGGCGAAGAGCAGCAGGCCGGGCGGGTCGAGGCTGATCCGGCCGCGGTCGGCGGCCCGTTGCGGATCGGCCGGCGCCCAGCGCCAGGCCAGCACGAGCCCCGCCACAGCGGCCGGGATGTTGACGGCGAAGACCGCCCGCCAGCCGAGGGTCGCGGCGAGCGCGCCGCCGAGCACCGGGCCGACGGCGGCACTGGCCAGCGAGGCGAGCGACAGTCGCCCCAGCACCCGGCGCGGCGCCTCGACGCCGGCACGGCGCGATTCGGTGCGCAGCATCGCCATGGCGGAGGGGTAGGCGGCGGAGGTGCCGATGCCCAGCAGCACGCGGGAGGCGATCAGCCAGCCGAAGGCGGGCGCGAGCGCGCCGACCAGTCCGGCGGCGAGAACGACCACGAGCCCGCCGAGGAACACCAGGCGCGGCCCGATCAGGTCCGCGAGCCGTCCCATCGTCGGCTGACCGACGGCGCTGGCCAGGTACAGGCTGGCCACCAGCCACGCCGTCTGCGCGACGCCGACGCCGAAGGCGTGACCGATCGCGACCAGGGCAGTGGCGATCATGGTGGAGTTGACCGGGTTGAGCGCGACACCCAGGAGCAGCGGGGCCATCATCGCGCCGCTGAAGGGCTTGCGCATCGGGGCCGGGGCCGAGATCGAGGCCGCGGGCGTCGGCGCCTCGGCGTCCACCGGGTGGCGCGAGAGCCGCGCGCGACTGGACGCTCCGACGCGGCCCGCCTCCGGCGGGCGCGGGACGTCGAGGGCCTGCGGCACCTGAGCCCCGACGCGCGGCAGTGCGACGCGGTGTCCGGTCTCCGGGCCGGCGCCGCCGGCGCCGGGCACGTCACGGGTGGAGGCGTGTGGCCCGGTTTCCGGGCTCACGCTCCGTCTCCCGCGCCGGTGGCCCCGAGCGGTGGCGGCCCGGGTGTCGAGGCCCCGGTGGCCTCGGTGCCGGCCAGCGCGCGCAGCACCGGCAGGGCGGTGGCGAGGGCCTCGCGCTGGGTGGGATCGAGGTCGGCCGTGATCGCGGACGTGAGCCAGTCCTGCTTGGTGCGCAGGATGCCGGCGATGGTCGCCAGCCCGTCCTCGGAGAGCTCGACCAGGACCTGGCGCCCGTCCGTGGGGTGGGGGGTGCGGGCGATCATCCCGCGCTCCTCGAGGGCGCCGAGCGTCATCCGCATCGACTGCGGCCGGACGAACTCGGCCCGCGCCAGGTCGGCGGTGGTCGCCGGCCCCTCCCGCAGCAGCCTCGCGGCGACGGAGCGCTGTGAGGCGGTCAGCTCCGTCGCGGCGGTGGCCGCGCGGGCGCGGCGGGCGAGCAGGCCGAGGACGGCGTGGAGCTCGACCGCGAGCTCGGTGGGGGTCGGCTCGATCGGTGGCATATAACAACCCTATGAGGTCGACAGGAGAAATGGCAAGTTTGCCTGTTGAGTTTTCCTGTCGATTCCTGCTGGTGGCGGGTGCGGCCCGTCGTGCCGGTCGGAAGGTCCTGTTATGGCAAGCTCATCACCATGAGTGATCGTTTGCGCCGTTTCGCCCGACAATGGACCGTCTTCCTCCCGGCGCTCGCGTTGCTCCTGCTGATCGGCACCTGGGGTCGCTCGCTGCCCGCCGTTCTCGTCGCCGTCGTCGCGGTCTTCCTGGCCGGCGCGGTGCTGGCGGCCGTCCACCACGCCGAGGTCATCGCCCACCGGGTCGGCGAGCCGTTCGGCTCACTCGTGCTCGCGATCGCCGTCACCGCGATCGAGGTGGCGCTGATCGTCACGCTGATGGCGGGCGGGCCGGTGAAGAACGCCACGCTGGCCCGGGACACGGTCTTCGCCGCCGTCATGATCACCTGTAACGGGATCGTCGGCGTGTGCCTGCTGGTCACCTCGCTGCGGCACCGCGTCGCGGTCTACAACAGCGAGGGCACCGGCGCCGCGCTCGCCACGGTCGCGACCCTCGCGACGCTCAGCCTGGTGCTGCCGCGCTTCACCACCAGCGCGCCCGGCCCGCAGTTCAACACCACCCAGCTGACCTTCGCGGCGGTCGCGTCGGTGGGCCTCTACGGCCTGTTCGTGCTGACCCAGACCGTCCGCCACCGCGACTACTTCCTCCCGCTGACCCGCGCGGGCGAGGTCATCGACGGCGACGACCACGCCGACCCGCCGAGCTCCCGCGAGGCGCTGACCAGCCTCGGGCTGCTGGGTGTCGCCCTGGTCGCCGTCGTCGGGCTCGCGAAGGTGGAGTCCCCGACGATCGAGAAGGGCGTCGCCGCGGCCGGGCTCCCCGCCTCCGTCGTCGGCGTGGTCATCGCGTTGCTGGTGCTTCTCCCGGAGACCATCGCCGCGGTCCGCGCCGCCCGCCGCGACCGCGTCCAGACCAGCCTCAATCTGGCCCTGGGCTCCGCGATGGCGAGCATCGGCCTCACCGTCCCGGCGGTCGCCATCGCCTCGATCTGGCTCAGCGGCCCGCTCGTCCTCGGCCTCGACCCGACGCACATGGTGCTGCTGGCCCTCACGATGATCGTCGGCACCCTCACCGTCGTGCCCGGCCGCTCCACGCCGCTCCAGGGCGGCGTCCACCTGTCCATCCTGGCGGCCTACCTGGTGCTGGCGGCCAACCCGTAGGTCGCACCGCCCCTGGGGGTGCAACTGGCGCGACGTTTCGAGGCTCATCAAATCGTTTGCCCCCGTGCCGTCCCCGCGAGAACACTGGGAGGCGCGCGCACCGGGCGGACTCGGGGGAGTGCCCGGCGCGCGCCTCTTCCGTTGCCGGCGCGCTACCAGCCCGCGTTCGGGAAGGTCGCGCGGATCGTCGGGAGCACGGCGTCGAGGACCGTGCCGAACCAGACCGAGAACGGCTTCTGCGCGCGCAGCGCGGCCAGCTCGGCCGGGGTGACGAACGCGGTGTCCGCGACCTCGTCGGGGTTCGGGGTGAAGGCCCGCTCGGCCACGCCCACGAACAGGTGGTTGTACTCCTTCTCCACCAGGCCGGAGGCCTCGTCCGGGAGGTCGTACGTCACCGTGCCGGCCTGCTCCATGCGGACCGGTGCCGCGCCCAGCTCCTCCGCCGTGCGGCGCGCGGCCGCGACGAACGGGGGCTCCGCCGGGTAGGGGTGGCCACAGCAGGTGTTCGACCAGACGCCGGGGGAGTGGTACTTGCCGAGCGCCCGCTGTTGCAGCAGCATCCGCCCCTGGGCGTCGAAGAGGAACACGGAGAAGGCCCGGTGCAGCCGGCCGGGGGCCTGGTGCGCGGAGAGCTTCTCGGCCGTGCCGATCGTCCGCCCCTGCTCGTCGACCAGTTCGAGCAGGATCTCGGTCGTCGTCGTCACGGTGGTGGTGGTCATGGATCACCTTTCACTTCGGTCGCGCCATCTGGGGCCGGTCACGGCCTCATCTCGGGCCAGGTACAGTCTGCCCCAAAAGGCCCCCGGATCCGCCTCGGCTTGTCCGGCCACGCCACGGTCCGCAATGATGATCGGCACGATGGGGTGGGGGCGAACCCATCGTGTACGTGACACCTGAACCTGGAGACTTCACATGATCGGCCTTGTTCCGGCCGCAGGCGCGGGCAGCCGCCTCCGTCCCTACACCGACACCCTGCCCAAGGCACTGGTGCCGGTCGACGACGAGCGGACCATCCTCGACATCACCCTGCGCAACTTCGCCGAGGTGGAGATGCGCGACGTGGCGATCATCGTGGGCTACTGCGCCGACGCGATCCGCGAGCGCAAGACCGCGCTGGAGAAGCGCCACGGCGTCACACTCCACCTGGTCGACAACCCCAAGGCTGAGACCTGGAACAACTGCTACACCGTGTGGTGTGCGCGCGACCTCTTCAAGGAGGGTGTGATCCTCGCCAACAGCGACACCATCCACCCGGCCTCGGTCGAGCGGACGCTGCTGGAGGCCAACGCCAAGCTCACCGCCGCCGGTCAGCAGCCGGGCATCCTGCTCGCCCTCGACACGGTCAAGAAGCTGGCCGACGAGGAGATGAAGGTCACGGTCGACCCCGAGAAGGGCGCCCGCCGCATCACCAAGCTGATGGACCCGGCCGACGCGACCGGTGAGTACATCGGCGTCACGCTGATCAACCCGTCCGCCGCCGACGACCTGGCCTCCGCGCTGCAGGCCACCTTCGAGCGCGACCCGCAGCTGTACTACGAGGACGGCTACCAGGAGATGATCGACCGCGGCCTGCGGATCGACGTCCAGCCGATCGGCCAGGTCGACTGGGTCGAGGTCGACAACCACGAGGACCTCGCCCGCGGCCGGGAGCTCGCGTGCCGGTACTGACCCGCCTGGTCCCCTCGCCGCTGGTGGTCGACGTGCGCTCCGGCGCGCTCGACCACCTCGGCGAGGTGCTGGCCAACCCCGGCATCGCCTCCACCGGCCGGATCGCCGTGGCCGTCAGCAACGGCTCCGGCGCGGCCATGCGCGAGCGCCTGGCGCCGCAGCTTCCGGGAGCGGCCTGGTTCACGGTCGGGGACGGCACCCTCGACGCGGCGGTCAAGCTCGCCGACGACATCAAGGGCGGCCACTACGACGCGGTCGTCGGCCTCGGCGGCGGCAAGATCATCGACGTGGCGAAGTACGCCGCCGCTCGGGTCGGCCTGCCGGTCGTCGCGGTCGCGACCAACCTCGCCCACGACGGCCTCTGCTCGCCGGTCTCCACCCTCGACAACGACGCCGGTCGCGGCTCCTACGGGGTGCCCAGCCCGATCGCGATGATCGTCGACCTCGACGTCATCCGTCAGGCTCCCGCGCGTTACGTGGCCGCCGGCATCGGCGACGCCGTCTCCAACATCTCCTGCATCGCCGACTGGGAGCTGTCCCAGCGCGAGACCGGCGAGAGCGTGGACGGTCTGGCCGCGGCGATGTCCCGCACCGCGGGCGAGACCATCCTGCGCCACCCGGGCACCATCGCCGACAACGACTTCCTCGTCGCGCTCGCCGAGGCGCTGGTGCTCACCGGCATCTCGATGAACGTGGCCGGCAGCAGCCGACCGGCCAGCGGGGCGTGCCACGAGATCAACCACGCGCTGGACATCCTCTACCCCGAACGCAAGGGGCAGCACGGCGAGCAGTGTGGGCTCGGCGCCGCCTTCGCCACCTACCTGCGCGGCGACCTGCCGGTGGCCGGACAGATGGTGACGGCGCTGCGCCGCCACGGCCTGCCGGTGACGGCGGACCAGATCGGCTTCGCCGAGGAGGAGTTCGTGCAGGCGGTGCACTTCGCGCCGCAGACCCGCCCGGGGCGTTACACCATCCTGGAACACCTCGATCTGACCCCCTCCGCCATCCGGGACGCGTACCACTCCTATGTCAAAGACGTCTGCTCCTGAGCAGGACGGTGCCATGAACGCCGGCAAGCCGGGCAAGCCCTCCCTCGCGGAGTTCCGCGCCGTCGCGCACCCGGAGGGCCTGCTCGACCGGCGCTCCGGCGAGCACTGGGCCGGACGCCTCTACATGCGCCGGATCTCCTCCCGGGTGTCCCGGCACCTGGTGAACGCGCCGGTCACGCCGAACCAGCTGACCTGGCTGATGATGGCCGCCGGTGTGCTGGCGGGCGCCGCGCTGCTGGTGCCCGGCCTCTGGGGAGCGGTCCTCGGCGCTCTGCTGATCCAGATCTACCTGGGCCTGGACTGCGTCGACGGCGAGCTCGCCCGCTGGCGCAAGCAGACCTCCACCACCGGCGTCTACCTGGACCGGATCGGGCACTACCTCTCCGAGGCGGCGCTGCTGACCGGCTTCGGCCTGCGCGCGGCCGACCTGTTCCAGCAGCACGGCGCCCGCGCCTGGTTGTGGGCGTTCCTCGGCACGCTCGCCGCGCTGGGCGCGATCCTGATCAAGGCGGAGACCGACCTCGTCGACGTCGCCCGCATCCGCCGCGGCCTCACCGCCGTCGAGGACTCCGCGTCGGCGCCGCGCGCGGCCGGCGTCGCCAAGGCCCGGAAGATCGCGTCGGCGCTGAAGTTCCACCGCCTGATCGGCGGCGTCGAGGCGTCGCTCGTCATGCTGGCGGCGGGCATCGCGGACGCGATCCACGGCGACCTCTTCTTCACCCGCCTCGCGGTGGTCGTGCTGGCGGCGATCGCGCTGCTGCAGACCGCCCTGCACCTGCTCAGCATCGTCCTGTCCAGCCGGCTCAAGTGAGTGACATGCCAGAACCCAAGGACCTCAAGCTCGGCGCGGTCGTCATCACCCAGGGCACCCGCCCCGTGGAGCTGAAGGCCCTGCTCGACTCCGTCACCGCCCAGCGCGGTCCGGTCGTCGAGGTCGCCGTCGTGGCCAACGGCGCGCCCCTGCCGGACCTCCCGGCGGGTGTGCGCGGCGTGGCCGTCCCGGAGAACCTCGGCATCCCCGGCGGCCGCAACGTCGGCATCGACCTGTTCGGTCCCGACGGGCGTGACGTCGACGTCGTGCTCTTCCTCGACGACGACGGGTTGCTGCCGCTGGAGGACTCCGCCGAGAAGCTGCGCGAGGCCTTCGCGGCCGACCCGAAGCTCGGCATCGTCTCCTTCCGGATCGTCGACGAGGAGGGCCTGACCCAGCGCCGCCACGTCCCGCGACTGCGCGCCTCGGACCCGATGCGGGCCGGGAGGGTCACCACCTTCCTCGGCGGTGCGAGCGCCGTCCGCTCGCAGGTCTTCGCGACGGCCGGACAACTGCCGGGCGAGTTCTTCTACGGCCACGAGGAGACCGACCTCGCCTGGCGCGCGCTGGACGCGGGCTGGGAGATCGACTACCTGCCGGAGGTGGTCCTGCGTCACCCGCGCACGCTGCCCTCGCGGCACGCGACGTACAACCACAACATCGCGCGCAACCGTGTCTGGCTCGCCCGGCGCAACCTGCCCGCCGTGCTGGTCCCGTTCTACCTCGGCGTCTGGTTCCTGCTGACGCTGGCGCGCCGTCCCTCCGGCGAGGCGCTGCGCGCCTGGCTCGGCGGCTTCGCCGCGGGCTGGCGCGAGCCGGCCGGGCCGCGTCGCCCGATCCGCTGGTCCACGGTGTGGCGGATGACGAAGCTGGGCCGCCCGCCCGTGATCTGACCAGCGTCACCGGCGTCACCGGCGTCGGTGATCGGCCCCCTGCCCTGGGCAGGGGGCCGATCGTTTGAGATCATCACGTCATGATCTTTTCGACGACCGACCGGCTCGTTCTCCGTCAGCCGTCCGCGGAGGACATCGAGCCGCTGCTGGAGCTGAACACCGACCCCGAGGTGATGCGCTACATCGGGAACGGTTCGGTCGGTCCGGCGGATCGTGAGTCCACCGCCGGTATCGTCGAGCGCTATCGAAGGAGCTGGGCGGAGAACGACTTCGGCATGCTCTCCGTGCTCACCCGTGAGGACGGACGGTACGCCGGCTGGGTCACGCTCGCCGTCCCGACGTTCCTGCCGCAGATCCTGCCCGCCGTGGAGATCGGCTGGCGTTTCCACCGCGCCCAGTGGGGCCGCGGCTTCGCCACGGAGGCCGCGACGCCGCTGCTGGCCCACGCCTTCGACACCGTCGGTCTGGACCGGGTGGTGAGCATCCGTCACCTGGACAACGAGCGATCGGGCCGGGTGATGGAGAAGCTCGGCCTGCGCCACACCGAGGAGACGACGGTCCCCTCGCACGGCGGAAAGGTCGCCGTGTACGCGATCACGCGCGAGGAGTACGCGGCGCGGTCGTAGCGGCCTTCGGTGCCCCGGAGACGTCCCGCATGCGCCCGTAGGCGTAGACGCAGCCCGCCAGGGCGGTCACCGACTCGTGTTCGGCGATGAACTCCTTGATGAGTGGGATCTCACGGCACCCGCAGTAGTGGCACACGGCTGGTCCTTCGTCAGGAACGCACACGGGACGGGACCTGCCCAGTATCCGTTGGCGTGGCGCGGAAGGCCCTCAGGCCAGGACCGAGCCGCCCGCCACGTCCAGGACCACGCCGCTGATCCAGGCGGCGGACTCCGCCGCCAGGAAGAGGGCGGCCCGGGCGACGTCCTCCGTGGTGCCGAGACGGCGGATCGGGTGGGACTCCGCCAGGGCGCGCTGGACCTCGGCGGGGATCTGGCGCGCGTTGCGCTCCGTCAGGATGGTCTCCGGGGCGATGCAGTTGACCCGGACGCCGTGCGGGCCGGCCTGGACGGCGAGGCCCTTGGTCAGTATCTCCACGCCCGCCTTGGCCGCCGCGTAGGCGAAGGGCGACTGCGCCGTCGGGCGTCGGGCCGCCGCCGAGGAGAGGGTGACGATGCTGCCGCGCCCACGCTCCTTCATGCCCGGGAGGAAGCTCTTGACCGTCAGGAAGGTACTGGTCAGGTTGGCATCGAGGCCGGCGCGCCAGCCCTCCTCGGTGATCTCCTCAATCGGACCGGGGCGCACCGGGTTGCCGCCGGCGTTCGTCACCAGGATCTCGACCGGCCCGAGCTCGGACTCGGCCCGGGCGCGCAGCGCCTCGATCTCCTCGTAGCGGGTCAGATCGGCGGTCAGTGCCAGCGCCTCGCCGCCGGCGGCGGTGATCCTCGCGCGGACGGACGCGAGCGCCTCGGCGTCGCGCCCGTGGAGCACGACCCGCGCCCCCTCGGCGGCGAACAGTTCGGCGATGCCGGCGCCGATGCCCCGGGAACTGCCGGTGACGAGGGCGACGCGGTTCTGGAGGGCGTTCATGGTTCCCCCTGCGGAGAGTCGAGTGGTGGGTGACGGGGCCGGTCAGGACGCGGGAGGCGCCGGCGGGGTGCGCAGGCTCAGGTGGGCGGCGAGCAGCCGCCACTGCGGGCCGCCGGTCAGCACGAGGGTGACCCGGAAGGCGCCGTCCGACGGGCGCCCCTGGTAGCTGCCGGTCTGCTGCTGGGTGCCGACGGCTATGGCCGTACCCGCGACCTTGCGGACCTCGAAGTCCGGCGTGAAGTCGAAGGCGGAGAAGCGCAGCCCGTCCTCGAAGCGCCGCAGCCACTGCTCGCGGTCGAGCACGAAACCGAAGGGGCCGACGCCGCGGAACTCCTCGTGCAGGAGGCCGTCCAGCCGCGCTGCGTCCCCGGCGCGCTCGGCCGCCGCCCAGGCGGTGAGCCACTGCGTCACGTCGCTGGTCATGTCTGCCTCCTGGTGTCGACCCGGTGGTGCCGATGCGGGCTGGCGCCGGCAAGAAAAACCGTAGACCTCTAACCCTTCGATGTCAAAGGGTTAGAGGTCTATGTTTGCTGCTAGTCTCCTGCCATGCAGAAGTCGTCGTCCACACCGCCGCCCGGGCCGCCGCTCCACCCGCCGACCGGGCTGGCCCTGGGGCAGGCCGCCCGCGTGGTGAGCCGGGCCTTCGACGACGCCCTGGAGGAGGCGGGCGGCTCCATGCCCGTCTGGCTGATCCTGCTCAACCTGAAGATCGGGCGCCCCGGTACCCAGCGCGAGCTCGCCGAGGCGGTCGGCCTGCGCGAGGCCACCCTCACCCACCACCTCAACGCCCTGGACAAACGCGGCCTGGTCGCTCGTCACCGCGATCCGGAGAACCGCCGCGTCCACGTGGTCAGCCTCACCGAGGAGGGGGAGGCGGCGTTCCTGCGGATGCGCGACGCCGCCATGGCCTTCGACGCCCGCCTCAACCAGGGCCTCACGGACGTCGAGCGTGCCCTGCTCACCGACCTGCTCCGCCGCCTGACCGCCAACGTCGACGCGGAGGCCGAGCCGCCCGCCGCCGGTCAGCCCGCTGTCGCGCGGAAGTGAACCCGGCCGGTTCCGGCCGGCACCCCCGGCTCGTGAACTGGGCTGTGTCACAAGCCCGTTCGCGGCCGCCCGCGCGGGTATCGTGCGGGAGTGAACTCGACGATCACGCTCTCGCCCGGAGAGGTGCTGGGCTTCCTGCTCGGCACCAGCGTCAACATCGCGCTGCTGTCCTTCGGCGCGCGGCGCCTGCTGGGCATGCGCTTCCCCTTGCTGCGGACGGTCTGCGCGGGGCTGGTCGGGCAGTCGGCGGCCACCCCGGTGATCGCAGGGCTGGCGGGCGGCCAGCGCCCCGGCGCGAACGCGGCCCTGGCGCCGTTCTTCCTGTTCGTGATGCTCGGCACCACCGTCGGTCTGCTGGTCATGATGATCGTGCTGGTCGTCTGGGAGGCGCTGGTCCCCACCGGCTCGGTGCCGCCGATGCGGGGCTGGATCCCGGGCCTGCGCCGCCGGTTCCGGCGCGGCCTGCGGTACGCGCACGTCAGCCAGGTGCTCGCGCGGCACGGGCTCGGATCGTTGCTGCAGGGGCGCGGGGCCGCTCCGGTGCGTGGCGTGCCGGACCCCACGGGCGGCGAGTCGGACCACCGTCGTGCCCGGGCGCTGGCGTCGGCGCTGGAGGAGTGCGGGACCACCTTCACCAAGCTCGGCCAGGTGCTGGCCACCCGCAGGGATCTGCTGCCGCCGGCCTACGTCGCCTCGCTCGGGCGCCTGCAGGACCGGACCGGCACGGCGCCGTGGCCCGAGCTGGCGGCCGTCGTGGAGAGCGAGCTGGGGGCGCCGGTCGCGGAGCTGTTCGAGCGGGTGGAGGAGGAGCCGCTGGCCTCGGCCTCGGTGGCGCAGGTACACGCGGTCCGGCTGCCGGGCGGCGTGGACGCGGTGGTCAAGATCCAGCGGCCGGGTGTGAAGGCGCAGGTGACGCAGGATCTGGACATCCTGCGCCGGCTCGCCGCCCGGCTGGAGGACCGCGCCGTCTGGGCGCGCACCATGGGCGTCGGCAACCTGGCCGCCGGGTTCGACCAGTCGCTGCGCGAGGAGCTGGACTTCCGCGTCGAGGCGGAGAACCTGGCCGCCGTCGCGGCCGCGGGCGAGCGGCCCGGGATACGGATTCCGCGGGCCTACGCGGACCTGTGCACCTCGCGGGTGCTGGTCATGGAGCGGCTCTCCGGCCTGCCGCTGAGCCGCAGTGGCGCGCGGATCGACGAACTGGGCCTTTCCCGCGAGGTGCTGGCCCGCACCCTGCTGGAGGAGCTGTTGCGGCAGATGCTGCTGGACGGCGTCTTCCACGCCGACCCCCACCCGGGAAACATCCTGCTGCTGGACGACGGCTCCCTGGGCCTGATCGACTTCGGCTCCGTCGGCCGCCTCGACTCGACACTGCGCGAGGCGTTGCAGCGGATGATGTTCGCGTTCGGCGTCGCCGACTCCGGTGCGCTCGCGGACGCCCTGCTCGACGTCGTCTCCCGCCCTGACGAGCTGGACCTGCCGGCGCTGGAGCGCGCCCTGGGCTCGTTCATGGCCCGTCACCTCGCCCCCGGCGGCACGCTGGACGCCCGCGTCTTCACCGACCTGACGCGACTGGTGACCCGCTTCGGTCTGCCCGTCCCGCCCGAGCTCGCCGCGGTCTTCCGTGCGCTCGCCACGCTGGAGGGCGTGCTGACGGAGCTCAGTCCGGGTTTCGACCTGATCGCCGCGGCCCGGTCCTTCGGCGCCCGTGCCGTGACCGAGCAACTGGAGCCGGAACAGCTGCGCCGCCGGGCGGCGGAGGAACTGCTCGCCCTCCTGCCCGCGCTGCGACGACTGCCGCGCCGGGTCGACAGGATCGCCTCCGCGCTGGAGGACGGGCGCCTGAACGTCAACGTCCGGCTGCTGGCGGACCGCCGTGACCGCCGCACCGCCGCGGCCCTGATCGGCCAGCTGGTCTCCGCCGTCATCGCGGCCACCTGCGGCCTGATGGCCGTCCGGTTGCTCGGCATGACCGCCGGACCGCGGCTCTCCACCGCGGTGACGCTGTACCAGTTCTTCGGCTACTGCCTGCTGGTCATCGCCTCCATCCTGGCCCTGCGCCTGCTGCTGCCCGTGCTGCGGGCCCCGCGCGACGACCGGGAGGGCTGACTCTCCCGACCTTCTCAACCGAATGGTTGACAAAGCAGGAGAGGGGTGTAGCGTTGTTCTCAACCAATCGGTTGAGAAAGCAGCTGGAGGGCGTCAGTGGCCGAGGATCAGCTCTCCCGGGCGTTCACCGCGCTCGCCGACCCCACCAGGCGGGACATCGTGGCCCGGCTGTCGGTCGGCGACGCGACGCCCGGCCAGCTGGCCGAGCCGTTCGCGATATCCCTCCAGGCCGTCTCCAAGCACCTGAAAGTGCTGGAGGAGGCGGGCCTGATCAGCCGCACCCGCGACGCGCAACGCCGCCCGTGCCATCTGGAGACGGCCGTGCTCGACGAGATGACGGCCTGGGTCGACCGCTACCGGCGCGCCGCCGAGCAGCGGTTCCGCCGCCTGGACGCCGTACTGGCGGCCCTCGCCGAGGACGAACGGCAGCAGGACCGGGAAACCCGGGAAACCCGAAAAACGGAACAGCAGGACGAAGGAGTTGCATCGCCATGACCACTGAGCGACCGGTCCACGAGACCGCCGTCGAGGCCGACCCGCAGCTGCCCACCATCCGAATCACCCGCGAGTTCGACGCCCCCGTCGCGCACGTGTACCGCGCCTGGATCGAGCCCGAGCTGGCCGGCCAGTGGCTGGGCCCGAGGGACCTGAGCACCAAGTTCGACCACTGGGACCTGCGCACCGGCGGCAGCTACCGCTACCGGCAGCTGCGCGACGGCCAGGAGGTCGCGGCCTTCTTCGGCTCCTTCCACGAGGTCCGCCCCGAGCGGCGCCTCGTGCAGACCTTCACCTTCGAGGGCTACCCCGACGGCGTCGCCCTGGACACCGCGACCTTCGAGGACCTCGGCGGCGGGCGCACCCGCGTCACGATCCTCTCGCTGGTCGACTCCATCACCGCCCGCGACATGATCCTGGCCAGCGGCATGGACCGCGGCGTCACCGAGGGCTTCGAGAAGCTGGACGAGCTGCTCGCCACCCTCGGCTAGCCGGGCCCACGCAGTGCCCGCCCCGCCCGTGCTCAGCCGTTCTTGGCCAGGTCGGCGATCGAGGTCAGGTGGTACTTGTCCGCCGTCGCCTTGGTCACCACGATCGCGTCCTTGTCCTGGGCCGAGGACTGGTCGAGCACGGTGAGCGGGGCCGGGACCGCCTTCTGCAGCGCGGCGTAGACGTCGGCCGAGGAGACCGCGGTCGCCTTCGGGTCGAAGTACTGGAGCAACACGCCGCTGTACTCGGGGATCAGGTCGATCGAGCCGTCCTTCAGGCCCGGGATGTAGGTCTCGCGGCTGCCGATGTTCAGCCGCGTGGTGACGTTCGCGCCCTGCGCGCGCAGCGCCTCGGCGTAGATGTCCGCGAGTAGCACGCTCTCCTGGAAGTTGGCCGAACCGATCTTGAGCGAGACGCCCTGGGCGGCCGTCCCGGACTTGTCGAGGCCCACCGAGGCCAGCCAGCCCTTGGCGACGGCGGCCGGGTCCTGCTTGTCGGTGATCACGTGGACGTCGAGGGTGGCCAGGGTGTTGGTGTCCAGCTTGTCGGAGACCGCCTTGAGGCTTGAGCTGACGCCCGGCGTCGCCTTCGCCTTGTTGATCAGCGGCAGCACGTTCTGCGCGGCGTAGAGGTTCTTCGGGTCCTGGAGCACGACGAAGCCGTCGGCCTGGATCGACGGGTCGGTCGTGAAGATGTCCCCCGCGTCGATCTGACCGTTCTTCAGCGCGTTGATGGTCAGCGGGCCGCCGGCGTCGAGGGTCTTGTAGGAGCCGAAGACCACGCCGTAGACCCGTTCCAGGCCGGGAACGCCGTCCGTCCGGGTCTTGAACTCCGGCGAGCCACCGAGCACCAGCTTGGAGGCGACGGTCGCCCCGCCACCGGAGGCGGAGGCGCCTCCGCTCGCCGAGAGCCCGTTGGAGCCGCTGCTCCCACTGCTGCCGCAGGCGGACAGCGCCACCGCGCAGGCCGCGACGAGGACGGAGGTGAGGGCCTTCTTCATGATGTCTCCAGGTGAGGAGGTTCGGTGGGGCGGGACGTGGTCGGGGGCGGTGCCGCGGTCACGCGGAGCGCGGGGAGGGCGGCTTCTCGGCGGGCTCCGGACCCGGCGGGCCGGTCCCGTCGGCGGCGGTGTCGGGTCCGTCGTCCTGCGGGCCGCGCGTCGGGCGATCGGAAGGGCGGCCGGAAAGGCGGCCGGAGAAGCGGCCGGACACGCCCCGCGAGACGGAGTAGCGCTGTACCAGCGCCAGCACCAGGTCGGCCACGACCGCCAGCAGTGCGACCAGCAGCGCGCCCCCGTCCCGCTCGGCGTAGTTCTGGCTGGCCTGGCCGTCGTAGACGAAACGGCCGAGACCGCCCAGTCCCAGATACGCGGCAACCGTCGCCGTTGCGATGACCTGCAGCGTCGCGCTGCGCACCCCGGAGAAGACGAGCGGGAGCGCGTTCGGCAGCTCGACCCTGCGGACCACCTGCCCGCCGCGCATCCCCATCGCGGCCGCCGCGTCGCGCACGTCCGGCGCGACGTTCTCGACGCCGGAGACCGTCCCCGCGAGGATCGGCGGGATCGCCAGCAGTACCAGCACGATCTCCGTCGGCAGCAGGTAGACGGTGTCACCGCGGCCATGGATGTGCGGGGCGAGCATCACGTAGAGCAGGATCAGCAGGCCGACCACCGGCAGCGCGCGCATCGCGTTCGCGACGGTGACCAGCCACCGGCCGCGCCCGGTGTGCCCGATCAGCAGGCCGAGCGGCAGGGCCAGGACGACCGCGACGACCAGTGCGATCAGCGCGTACTGGAGATGCGCTCGCAGCTGGTCGAAGATGCCGCCCTGGGCGGTCCAGTTCCCCGGGTCGTTGAGCCACTGGATCACCGGCCGCCCACCGCCCTGCGCCACGGCGTCGCGAGCCAGGTGGCGCCGACCACGAGCAGGTCGAGCGCCAGGGCCAGCAGCACGCAGAGCACGATCCCGAGGGTGATCGGCGGGTAGTAGGGGCTGCCGACCGAGAGCTGGAAGCCGGTGGTGAACAGCTGGCCGAGCTCGGGCACGCCGATGGTTCCGGCCACCGCGACCAGGCTCACGTTGGCGACGACCGCGACCCGCACGCCCGCCGCGATCACCGGGACGGCCAGCGGCAGCTCCACCTTGAGCAGCCGCTGACGTCTGGTCAGGCCCATCGCGGTGGCCGCCTGGGCGACGTCCTCCGACACCGCGCCGAGCCCGTCCGCGACGACCCGGACCAGCAGGGCCACGGTGTAGACGGTGAGCGCGACGGCCACGTTGACCGGGTCCAGGATCTGGGTGCCGATGATGTCCGGCATGGCCACGAACAGCGCGATCGAGGGGATGGTGTAGAGCATCCCGGCCGCGGTGACCAGCGGCGGGTAGGTCCACCGGTAGCGACGTGCCAGCCAGCCCAGCGGCAGCGCGATCAGCAGCCCGGCGACCACCGGGACGGCGGAGAGCCAGGCGTGGTAGCCCAGCCAGCTCATCACCTCGTCGCGGTGCTCGCGGAAGTACCCGAACATCCCGAGCGGGGAGGAGTCGACGGCGAGCAGGGAACGGGGGAGGGACTGAGGCATGGACCGGGCCAGGGACTGAGCGCTCATCAGGGGGCTTCCCCCTCCCCGCCGCCGCGCGGCGAGGGCGGCTGCCCGGTGGCGCGCTGCTGTTCGATCCGGGTGAGAACCTCGGAGGCGGTCACCGTGCCGAGCAGCCGGCCGGACCCGTCGACGATCACGCCGCGTCCGCTGGGGGAGGAGAGGGCCGCGTCGAGGGCCTCGCGCAGCGTGGCCGTCTCGGACGCGAGCGTGCCGCCGAGGTTGAGGTGCGCCTCGCTGACCCGATCCGCTCCGGCCTGTTCGGCGCGCAGCCACCCCTGGGGCCGTTCCTCGTGGTCGGTGACCAGGACCCAGCCGCCCTCCGCCGCCTCCCGGGCCTCACCCGGCGCGGCCCCCAGGGTGACGGCCGACTCCGGACGGACCGGAAGTCGGCCCGCCACGGCGAACCCGAGTGCCCGGTAGCCCCGGTCGCGTCCGACGAACCCGGCCACGAACGAGTCCGCCGGGGCGGACAGCAGCTCCGCGGGCGGCGCGAGCTGGGCCAGGTGGCCGCCGACCTGGAGCACCGCGACCTGGTCGCCGAGCTTGATGGCCTCGTCGATGTCGTGGGTGACGAAGACGATGGTCTTGCCGAGCTCGGCCTGCAGGCTGAGGAACTCGTTCTGCAGCTGGGCCCTGACCACCGGGTCGACGGCGCTGAACGGTTCGTCCATCAGCATCACCGGCGGGTCGGCCGCCAGGGCGCGGGCGACGCCGACGCGCTGCTGCTGCCCCCCGGAGAGCTGGGCGGGGTAGCGCTTGGCGAACTGTTCCGGCAGGCCGACCCGCTCCATCAGCTCCAACGCGCGGGCCCGGGCCTGCTTGCGGTCGTGGCCGAGCAGCTCCGGCACGGTGGTGATGTTGTCCAGGACCGTCCGGTGCGGGAAGAGCCCGGCGTGCTGGATGACGTAGCCGATGCCGCGCCGCAGCTCGTGCGTCGGGACGGAGGCGGTGTCGCGGTCGTCGAGCCAGATGCGGCCGCTGCTCGGCTCGATCATCCGGTTGATCATCCGCAGGCTGGTGGTCTTGCCGCAGCCCGACGGTCCGACCAGGACGGTGATCGCGCCCGAGGGGGCGACCAGGTCGAGCCGGTCGACAGCGACGGTGCCGTCGGCGTACTCCTTGCTGACGGACTCGAACCGGATCACGAGGCCGCGACCCCCCTTTCGGCCGGGAACAGGTGGAGACACGTGCGGACACCATCGAACTGTCCGCGAGCCCGTGAGCGCGGGCGACGCGCTCGACGATGTGGGCCGAACGAGTGAACGACCCCGCCTCCGCGGTCCCGCCAGGGGTGGCGACGGCAGGCTGCTCTGCCGAGCGCGCACGGGCCGGCGGACACGCCGCAGCCGACGGAGCCCCGAAAACCCGCTGAGCTCAGCGCCCCGTCTGCGGCAGGATGGCCTCCCGTGAATCCCGTGCTCTCCGGCCTCGCCGAGAACCCCGCCCTGCCCGCCGACCTGCTGGCCCGGCTGGTCGACCGTTGCGTCGACGCCGCGGACGAGGAACTCGCCCGGGAGCTCGCGGACCGCGCGGACCTGACGAGGGAGCAGACCCGGCGGCTCGCGTCCGGGTTCCGGCTCGCCGCCGTGTGGTTGGCCCGTGCGGGTCGGTTGGGCAGCGAGGATGTCGACCCGGCCACCCAACCGGACGCCGCGCTCGCGCTGCTGGACGAGGGAGCGGGGCCGGACGCGTGGGCGCTGATCTTCGTCGACGATCCGGCGGTCGAGCGCCGGGAAGAGCTGGCCGGCTGCCCGGTTCTGCCACCGGACGTCTCGCGCAGGCTCGCGGACGACCAGGAGCTCCGCGTCGTCGCCGAGCTCGCGGTCTGGACGGCCTCGGGGCCGGTCGCCGCCGAACTCGCCCGCCACTCGCACGCCGAGGTCCGGCGCGGTGCCGCGGGGAACGAGGCGACACCCCCGGAGCTGCTCGCCGCCCTGCTCACCGGGGAGGGCCTGCCCGCGCCACGCGCCTGCCAGGTCTGCGACCAGGAGCCGGTGCCCTACGTCCACCCGCCGGACTGTGACCGCACCGACTGCCGGTTGTGGGGAGGGGACGCCTGCGACGGGACCCACCAGTCGACGCTGCACCAGATCCACTGGCAGGCGCTCACCAACCCGTCGACCCCGGCGTGGGCCGTGGCCCGGCACGCCGACCGGTCGTCGGCCCTGCTGCGGGAACGCGTCGCCGCACGCGAGGGCTTGCCGGCCGACACCTACCGGGCGCTGGCCGCCGACCCGATCCCGATGGTGCGCACGACGCTGGCCGGCAACCCCTCGATCGACGAGACCCTGATGGGCCGGCTCGCGGCGGACGACTACCACAGCGTCCAGCGCGCGCTGGTCGGCAACCCTCGCCTGCCACTCGACCTCCTGGCACGCCTGGCCCACCACACCAAGGTCGGCGCCGTCGCGCCCCCGCGCGTCGCCACGGCCCCGCTCACGGAGATCACCGAGCTCGCCGCGGCGACGGACCCGGTTCGGCGCATGCTCGCCGCCCTGCGCCGCGACCTGCCGGACGAGCTCCGCGACGCGCTCGCGGGCGACCGGGATCCCAAGGTCCTCAAGGCCATCGCCCCGCACCCGGGTCTGAGTGAGGCGCAGCTCCTCGACATGATCGACCGTCACGGCCCGGGGCTGACCGTGAGGGCGGCCACGAACCCGGACGCGACGGCCGCCGTCCTGGAGTGCCTGACGCGTCAGCCCGCCTCGGCGCGCAAGGTCTTCCGTGAGATCGCCCGCCACCCGAACGCCTCGGCCGGCGCGCTCCTCGCCTGCCTGGAGGACGCGACGGCCCGTCCCGTCGCCGCCGCCCATCCCGCGCTGCCGCCCGGGACCATCGTGGACCTGCTCGCCGACGATGACTGGCAGGTCGCCGCCGCTGCCGCGGCCAACCCCGCCCTCCCCGTCGCCGTCATGCGCGCCCGACTGGCGTGAGGACGGGGCGGTCGGGTGGGCCCGGGGCTCAGTCGTTCCCCGTGAGGCCCTGGCGGTGGGCGTACGCGACGGCCTGGGCGCGGTCGGTGGCACCGATCTTGGTGAAGATGTGATTGATGTGGGTCTTCACCGTGGCCGCGCTGACGACCAGGTGGGCGCGGATCTCCGCGTTCGACAGCCCCTGGGCGATGAGCGCGAGCACCTCCGCCTCACGGGGCGTCAGGCCGTCCGGGAGCGCGGCCGGTCCCGGCTCGGCAGGGCCGGTGGCGGGCGGAGCGGACTGGAAGGCGGTGAGCAGCCGGGCCTGGACGGTGGGGTCGAGCCAGGTGCCGCCGCCGTGGACGTGGTGGATCGCGCGCTCCACGTCCTCGTGGTCCGCGTCCTTGGTGAGGTAACCGCGGGCCCCGGCGCGGAGCGCCGGGAAGACGGAGTCCTCGTCCGCGTAGGTCGTCAGGACCAGCACGGCGGTGCCCGGCACCCGCTCCCGCAGCAGCCTCATCGCGCCGACTCCGTCGAGCACGGGCATGTCGAGGTCCATCAGCACCAGGTCCGGCCGGAGGCGTTCGGTGAGCTCCACCGCCTCGGCGCCGTCGCGGGCCGCGCCGACCACCTCGACGCCGTCGAGCATGCCGATCAGCAGTTCGAGCCCGCGCCGGACGACCTGCTGGTCGTCGGCCACCAGCACCCGGATCCCACGACCCGGGCCGGCGGGGGTGCCAGGGCTGTCGGGCGGCGTCATGCCGGAACCTCCATCCGTACCGTCCAGCCGTCCTCGGTCGGGCCCGCGCTCGCGCTTCCACCTGCCTCGCCGAGGCGCTCGCGCATGCCCCGCAGGCCCAGGCCCGAGCCGGTGACCGGCGGCGCCGGGGCCGGGCCCGGCGCGCTGCGGCGGTCGGTGACCGTCAGGACGGTGACCGACGGCTCGAACGCCAGGGTGACCGTGGTGTGCGCGCCGCGCGCGTAGCGGGCCGCGTTGGTCAGGGCCTCCTGCGCACCCCGGTACAGGGCGAGATCCGCCGCCGCGGGGAGCGGGCGGCCGGCGCCGACGACGGACAGGGTCACGTCGAGTTCCAGATCCACCCGGTAGCGCTCGACCAGCTCCGGGAGGCGCTCCAGGGAGGGTGCCTGCTGCCCGCGCAGCGCCCCGACCGCGCGGCGGGCGTCGCCGACCCCCTCCTTGACCAGCCGCCCGGCCCGGTCCAGCAGCTCGCGCAGGTCCTCGGCCGCCCCGTCACGCCGGGCCATCTGCCGCGCCGCCTGCACCTGGATGGCGAGCCCGGACAGGGTCTGGGCGAGCAGGTCGTGCAGCTCCTGAGCGATGCGGGTGCGCTCGGCCAGCGCGGCGGCCTCCGCCTCGGCCTCCCGGGCGTCCTCGAGCTGGGCGAGCAGCAGCTCGGCGCGCTCCTCGTTGTCACCGGCCTGTCGTAGGCTGACGGCCATCAGCGCGAGCACCGCGCAGAAGAGAAGCTGGCTGACCACGTCGACCATGCCGCCGTCCGCCCCGACGGCCGCTGTGGCGAGCAGTCCGCCGACCACGAGTGCGCCGAGCAGTCCGGCCTGACGGCGTGGCAGTACCAGAAAGGCCGTCAGTACGGCCACCGAGCACGGCAGCACGGAGACCGATCCGTGCTGGAGCGCGCCGAGCGCGAGCCCGAATCCCGCGACGCACAGACAGAACGCCACACAGGAACGCGGGGCGGTGATCCGCCACCACCCCGAGGCCACAGCGGCCAGCGGCAGCACGCACCCCGCGAACATCAGGGCGGCGGCCAGGTGCACGCCCTGTGCCCCCGGGCCGGGGTGGGCACGCAGCGACCCGACGGCGATCGCGGCCAGCAGGCCCCACAGCACCGGCCGCAGCAGCCGGCCCCGGCGCTCCCGGCGCTCCTGGGCACGGGCGATGGCCGCGCTCAGCCGCGGACTGACCGCCGCTGACGTGTCCACGGGCAGATCCGTCATGCCGAGAACAATAGGGGCGGGCCGCGCCCGGCTCCCAAACGGATCCGGCCCCGGCGCGGAGTCCGAGGCCGGATCCGGCGGGAGGAGGCGCGGGCCGCCGCTCCGCCGCGAGGGCATCGCGCTCAGGCCCGGACCGCGGCGACGGGGGCCGGCGCCGTGACCCGCCGCGCCTTGATCCGCACCACGACGAGCCGGGCGAGGACCTGGGTCAGGGCCATCAGCAGCAGCGCGGCCGTCCAGGCGGCGGCGCCGGTGATCAGGTTGTCACGGCTGAAGTGGGCGATCGAGGAGGCGCCGCTGTGGCTGGTCCAGTACTCGAACCCGGCCCGGGAGGCCATGCCCACGATCCACAGCGCCGCCGCGGCCGCCCCGGCCTTGGCCACAGCGGCCCCGTCCACGACCCGGCTCACCCTGGTGGCGGCGCCGCAGGCGATCCCCAGGGCCGCACCCACGAGGCCACCGATCAGATAGAGCTGGACGTCGTGTCCCTGGGTGGGGAACGACTTCAGGTAGTACGCCGCCGCGGCACCGACGGCCACGAGCGGCAGCAGGGCGTTGCGCAGCGTCTGGCGCGTGCCGCGGATCTGCGGGATCACCAGCAGGACCAGGGCGGCGGAGATCAGGTAGTCGGTGGTCGTCATGGCTACGAGCCTGCCGGAGCAGGCGGAGCGGATCCTCGGCCCGGGAGTTGAGCCCGGGTTGAACCGCCGCCGGGCCGGGTTGAGCCCCGCCTCCACCCGGGGGTGGAGCGGCGGTCAGGGTGCCACGGACGCCGACGCCGATGACGGCGACGGTGCCGTCAGGGACGCCGAGCCGCTCGGGTTCGGGCAGCCGGTCGGCGACGGGGCGGGGGAGCCGCTGCCGCTGCCGGTCGGCGACGGCGTGGGGCTCGGCGTGGGCGAGCCGGAGCCCGTCGGTGTCGGGCCGGTCGACGGGCAGGCCGGGGCCGAGCCGGACGGCGAACCTGAGGGGCTCGCCGAGGTGGTGGGGCTCGCGCTCGGGCTCTGCGACGTGGTGGGCCGGCCGGTCGGGGAGCCGGAACGGGACGGGGTGGGGCTGCCGCTCGGGTGGGTCGGGCTGCCGCCGGGCGTGGGGCGGCCGCTCGCCGACGGTGTGCCGCTCGGGGAGCCGCTGCCGGTGCCACCGCCCGGGCCACCGGTGTTCGGGTTCTTCTCGTAGTACGCGATCCAGGCGGTGACGGTGGCCAGGTAGCCGGCGGAGTTGTTGTAGCTGAGGATCGCCGCGTCCAGGCCGGCCGAGGTGGCGAGGTCGCGACCGTTCGCGCACAGGTAGTGCCCGGCGGCGAGAGCCGCGTCGAAGATGTTGTTCGGGTCGGCGACGCCGTCGCCGTTGCCGTCCACGCCCCACGTGGCCCAGGTGGAGGGCAGGAACTGCAAGGGGCCCTCGGCACGGACCCAGCCGCCGCCGGGTGCGGGGATGGCCGCGTTGCCGTTGGTGCCGTCCAGCGCGGGACCGAGGATCGGCGTGCGCGTCGTCCCGTCGGGGGTGAGCGCGCCGCCCCCGGCCTGTCCGGACTCGACCTCGCCGATCCCGGCGAGCATCTGCCACCGCAGGTGACAGCCCGGGTCGCTGATGGTGATCGCGTGCTGGGCGTCGAGGTACGCCGTCATGACGAGCGCGGGTATGCCGCTCGCACCGGTCGCGATCGAGGAGCCCGGCGAGCCGGCGCTCTCCGCGGCGCCGGGTCCACCGACGGCGCCTCCGGAACCGGGCACACCGCCGGGCGGGAACACACGGTGCAGCGGCGCGCTGTCACCGGTCGCGGTCAGGGTGTTCCTGGACGCGGCGCCGGCGGTGCTCTTGGCCTGCCCGGCCGGTGCCGGGACCGAGCTCGCGGTGACGGCGCCGAGGGCGACGAGCCCGACCGCGGTGGTGGCGGCGCACCACAGGCGCGGCCGGTCGAACGCGGGGCCGGGGTGGCGGCGGGCGAGCCGGCGCAGTGGCCGGGATGGGTCCGTGGTCACGGGAGCCGGCTTCCTTCCGCTGAGGCGGCGTGCGTCGTCCAGGGCGCGAAGTCCACTTCAGGGGAGAGCCCGTGAACTGCCGGTGCACGACCCGCCCCCCGAGGCGACCGGTCGTCAGACTAGCCGACCGGTCGCACCCGGCGACAGGACCACCTCGGCCCTCCCCGGGGCGGAACCGTCCCGGGAGGGCGTCTGACATGCGCTCAGGCCAGCGGCTGGTTCGGCACCAGCAGGTGCGAGAGGTCCTTGGCGATGTTGTTCCCCAGGTTCTGGACGCTCTGGTCCGCGGTGGGCGAGTAGGTCACCGACACCGCGATCGACACGTCCTTCTTCGGCAGGTAGGCCATGACCGCGGCGTACCCGGAGAAGGAGGGGTTCTGCACGACCCAGCCGTTCACCACCAGCACGGACGTGCCGTAGTGGACGGCCTTGGTCTGCGGCAGGCAGTCTCCCGGCGGACACGGCGTGCCCAGACCGATGGTGCCGGGGTCGAGCAGGGTCCGGTAGCCCTTGGCGCTCAGGGTCCGTCCCGAGCCGATACCGGCCCCGGCGCGCGCGAGGTCACAGATGTTCTGCGTGATGACCGCGCCGGGGGCCGTCGTCCAGGAGGGGTTCCAGAACGTCGACTCCTCGTACGTGCCGCGCTCGGAGGTGAACGCGTGCAGGACGGGCGCCGGAATGTCGGGGGTGTAGCTGTTCGAGGTCGCACGCAGTCGCAGCGGGCGGTAGATGCGCTGCTCCAGCAGGTGGTCGAGCCGGGTGTGGGTGATCCGCTCCAGGGCCTCGCCCAGGAGGACGAAGTTGGCGTGCGAGTAGCTGAAGTTCTTGCCCGGCCTGTAGAGCAGCTTCCGGTCGAGGTGGGCGAAGGCGAGGACGTCCTTCGGTGCCCAGTGCCGGAAGGGGTGCGCCTCCAGCTCCTTGTCGAAGCCCGCGTCGGTGACGTAGTCGCGGAAGCCGGAGGTGGTGTCGGCCAGCTCCCGCAGGGTGATCTCCCTCGCGTGCGGGATCTCGGGGAGCCAGCGGGAGATGCGGTCGTCCAGCCTGACCTGCTTCTCGTCCACGAGCTGGAGCAGGATCGTGCCCATGAACGCGATGCCCACCGAGCCGGTGCGGAACCGCATGTCGGGCCGGGCCGGGACGCCGGTCATCGACGGGCCGACCGCGCCGGTCCACACGTCGCGGCCGTGTTCGGTCACCCGGGCCACGACGGCCCGGAGCTTCAGGTCGCGCCGGTCCTTCTCGACGAGGTCGAGGACGGCCCGTGCCGTGCCGCCCGTCGGAGTGGGGGAGGCGGCGCAGTCGGGTCCGCGGCGTGCGGCGGCGGAGGCCGGGGCGGCGGTGCCCGCGGCGAGGAGCGGGGCGGAGGAGAGCAGCAGTGCGGTCGCGCACAGCAGCGCGGTTCTCTTGCGAGTCATGGATCACCATGTCCGCACCACGTGCCGGAATCGGCGCCGGACACCTTCCGATGCGCTCCTGATGCACTCCGATGGCGCACGTCGTGAGCCCTGACGGGGTCGCTCGCGCGACGGCCTCCTGCGCGCACACCTCGGGGACTCGCCCCCGGGCCCGCCCGCGCGGCATGATGTGCGGCGAGCGCGTCCCGTCCCTTCGTCCCCGGCTAGGGGGAAGCATGGCCCGGCAGAACCTCCGACCGCAGGTGTGGACACCGCCCCCGCGCGGCGGACGGGCACGGGTGTGGAAGCGGTACCGGTCGCTGCCCGAGCTGACGCTCGTCCCGCTGTCCGGGCTCGGTCCCGAGGACGTCGTCGTGGACGCGCTCGGCCGTGTGCTGTGCGGCGTCGCCGACGGGCGGCTGCTGCGGCTGAGCCCCGACGGCAGGGAGGCCGTCACCCTCGCCGACATCGCGCCCGGGCGCCCGGCCGGGCTGGAGTCGCTGCCGGACGGGCGCGTGCTCGTCTGCGACGCGCGCCTCGGCCGGCTGCTGCGGGTCGACCCCGACAGCGGGGAGGTGGAGACGCTCGCGTCCACCGTGGGCGGCGAGCCGATGCGGCTGGTCAGCAACGTGGTCGCCGCCGCCGACGGCACCGTCTACTTCACCGAGTCCAGCCGTCGCTTCACCGTCGACGACTGGCGCGCCGACATCCTGGAGCACTCCGGCACCGGCCGGCTGCTGCGGCTGCCGCCCGAGGGCGGCGAGCCCGAGGTGCTGCTCGACGGGCTCCAGTTCGCCAACGGACTCGCCCTCGCCGCCGACGGCTCCTCCCTGGCGGTGGCCGAGACGGGCAGCTACCGCCTGATCCGCTACCACCTGACCGGCGAACGGGCCGGGACCAGCGAGCCCTTCGTCGACCTGCCGGGCTTCCCGGACAACCTGGGCGCGGGCACCCACGGCCTGCTGTGGATCGCGATGGTCGCCCCGCGCGACCCGCTCCTGGACGTGCTGCACCGCACTCGGCCGCTCGCGCGGCAGGCGCTGTGGCGGGTCCCGCAGGGGCTGCTGCCGGGGCCGAAGCCCACCGTGTGGGTCATCGCGGTGGACAGCGCCGGGCGCGTCGTCCACGACCTTCAGGGGCCCAGCGCGGCCTTCCGCGCCGTCACGGGCGTGGCCGAACACGACGGCAGGCTCTGGCTCGGCACGCTGACGGAGCCCGCGCTCGCCTGCTTCGACCTGGCCGCCGTCAGGATCTGAGGCGCGGCGGCGGCCCGCCGGACGGGCAGGCCACTCGTCAGGGTGAGCCGGAGCGCGTTGGCGCGCGCGGGAGCGGGGGCCGCGTGAGACCGTCAGGGAGTGACCGAAGCCGTTGTCGATGTGACGGAACGTGAGGACGAGGCCCTCCCCCCGGCCGAACTCGCGGCGAAGTACGGCCTGACCCTGAGCGGTCGCCGCCCTTCCCTGCCCCAGTACACCTCGCAGCTGTGGGCCCGCCGCCACTTCATCCTGGCCTTCGCCACCGCCCGCCTGACGGCGAACTACAGCTCCGCCCGGCTCGGCCAGGTCTGGCAGGTGATGACGCCGTTGCTCAACGCGGCCGTCTACTACCTGGTCTTCGGCCTGCTGCTGCAGCAGAACCGGGGCATCCCGAACTACATCGCCTACCTGTGCACGGGCATCTTCACCTTCCAGTTCACCCAGTCCGCGGTGCTGGCGGGGACCCGCTCGATCTCCGGCAACCTCGGCCTCATCCGTGCCCTGCACTTCCCGCGCGCCTGCCTGCCGCTGTCGATGACGATCCTGCAGCTGCAGGAGCTGCTGGTGTCCATGTCGGTGCTGGGTGCCATCATCCTGATCACCGGCGAGCCGCTCACCGCCAAGTGGCTGCTGGTCGTCCCGAGCCTCTTCCTGCAGACGGTCTTCAACGCCGGGCTGGCGATGCTGCTGGCCCGCTGGGGCTCGAAGACCACGGACCTCGCTCAGCTCATGCCGTTCATCATCCGCACCTGGATGTACATGTCCGGGGTCTTCTGGAACGTGCAGTCCATCAGCACGCACCTCCCGGCCTCGGTCCGGACGCTGCTCTACCTCAACCCGGCGCTGATCTTCAACGAGCTGATGCGCTACGCGCTAATGGACTCCGTCCAGGCCAGCAGCCTCAGCCCGCACATCTGGGCGACGGCGCTGGGCTGGGCGGTGGTCGCGGGGATCATCGGCTACGTGCACTTCTGGCGGGCGGAGGAGCAGTACGGCCGCGGCTGACCCCGGCGGCCCACTGTCGTGCGGGCGGTGCGTTCCGCTCCGGCGTCGGTACCGGGCCCCGGGTGTCGACGAACGATGGGACCTGGTGACCCGGCGCCCGCCGGTGGTGTTCATCACGGCGGGCCTGCTGTCCTTCGTCGGACTGGTGCTGCGGGTCCGGTTCCGTTGACCCCGCGGGCTACTCCTGCTCGCGCGTGCCGTAGCGGTGGGCGAGGCTGGGGTCGTCGAGCCACCAGGGGCGCATCATCTCCGGGTCGTCGTCCGTCGCCTTCGCGCCCGGCGTGGCGGTCGCTGCCTGCTCGCGTTGGTGGGCGATCTGGGCGTCGATCGCGGCGTCGACCGCGATCGTCTCCGCGCGGCCCTTGACCATCCAGCGCCGGACCAGCGCGGCGAGGAACGGCAGGCCGGCCATGTCGCCCAGAGCCCAGAGCGTGCAGCCGCCCCACACCTGGTCCTCGCGGATCGAGGGACCCCACGGGCGGCCGAGGGCGGTGTAGTAGTGCTCGGCGATCGTCGTGTGCCCGTAGACCATCAGCATGCCGAGGCCCGCGTCGAAGACGACCTCCGCCATGGTGATGAACAGACCCACCATCTGCGGGTACTCGTGCGCCACCGGGTCGATCTGCAGGCGGGGCCAGAAGTACGACAGGCCCAGCACCACCAGGACCACGTGCAGGCCGATGTTCCAGCTCTGGCTCGTCAGCGTGTGTTCGTACCACGGCGTGAAGTAGAGCAGCCACGGCGGCAGCATCAGCAGCGCCGTGGAGACCGCCGGGAACATCAGGATCCGCGACGGCCAGCTGCGCAGCGCCCGCGTCAGCCGGGCGCGGCCGCTCTCGCTCGCGGACTCCGCGATCAGCGAGACGGGGGCGCCGAGCCCCAGCAGCAGCGGCACGATCATCAGCAGCGTGATGACCTGCGCCGCGCGGTCGGTGAACAGGATGCGCTCGTAGACGCCGACGCCGGACATGGTCGACCAGACCCACAGCGCCAGACCGCCGAACCAGGCCGCGCTGCGGCCCAGCGGCCAGCGGCCCTCCTTGCCACGCACCCGGACGATCCCGAGGGCGTAGAGCGCTCCGAGCACCACGGCCAGCGCGAGGACGACCGGTTCGAGCTGCCAGCTGGTGAACAGGTCCGACCACTGCCAGGCCGGGGGACCGCTGTAGCCCGCCGCGAGTGTCAGTCCCGCCATGGTCCTCGCCTGCCTCAGTACCGTCCGTCCGCTTACGTAGCGCAGACCATCATGACGGACGCCGGACCAAGCGGACGCACCGACCCCCCGAAGCCCCCGAGGTACCCTCCGCTGTCGGTGGCGGACGGTAGGTTGTGGCGCATGACGGTTCGCATCGCCACCTGGAACATCAACTCCGTGAACGCCCGGCTGGAGAAGCTGCTGGAGTGGCTCCGCTCCGCGCAGCCGGACGTGCTCTGCCTGCAGGAGCTGAAGTCCACCACGGACGCCTTCCCCTTCGAGGCCGTCCGCGAGCTCGGCTACGAGACGGCCGCGCACGGCACCGGCCGCTGGAACGGCGTGGCGATCCTCTCGAAGATCGGCCTCGAGGACGTGGTCCGTGACCTGCCCGGCCAGCCCGGCTACCTCGACCCGGCCGCCGCCGAAGAGGACGCGCTGGTCCCGGCCGAGCCGGAGGTCGAGCCGCGCGCCGTCGCCGCCACCTGCGGTCCGGTCCGCGTCTGGTCGGTCTACGTGCCCAACGGGCGCGAGGTCGACCACGCGCACTACGCCTACAAGCTGCGGTGGCTGTCGACCCTGCGCGACGCGGTGGTCGCCGACGCGGCGGCCGAGCGCCCGTTCGCCGTCCTCGGGGATTTCAACATCGCGCCGACCGACGTGGACGTCTGGGACGTCGCGAAGTTCGAGGGCGCCACGCACGTGACGCCCGCCGAGCGGGCCGCGCTGGCGGATCTGCAGGCGGCCGGCCTGGCGGACGTCTTCCCGCGTCCGCTCAAGTACGACCACCCGTACACCTACTGGGACTACCGCGGGCTGAGCTTCCCGAAGAACTACGGGATAAGGATCGACCTGGTCTACGGCAACAAGCCGTTCGCCGAGGCCGTCTCCGACTCCTACGTGGACCGCGAGGCGCGCAAGGGCAAGGGCACCTCCGACCACGCCCCGGTCGTGGTCGACCTGGCGCTCTGAGCCGAGGCACCGGTGGCCAGCAGGTACTGGCCGACGAGGTACGTGAGCATGATCCAGAAATCGGCGGCGGGCAGCTGCGGCCAGTGGGCCAGGCCCGTGGCGATGAGCGAGTCCGAGAGCAGGAAGAGCCCGCCGCCGAGGCCCGTCACACGCTTTCCGGTCTGCAGGCCCGCCGCGGCCGAGGTGGCGGCGGTGCCGGCCAGCAGCAGGCTGTAGCAGGCGACGGGGATGCGCAGGCCGGCCGGCAGGTCCGGCCAGAGCGGGACGATGAGTGCCGCCCAGACGACGGCGTAGCCGGCGAGCGCCCACCCCACTCGGCGCGTCAGCGGCCGAAGCGCGCCGGCGCGGGTGAAGAGCGTGATGTAGCAGACGTGCGCGGCGGCGAAGCCGCCCATGCCGACGAGGAACCAGCTACCGCCGAACAGCAGCGCGGTGTCACCGACGCACGAGGCGGCCAGCGCGCCGACGAGCAGCCGGGGCGCTCGGCGCGGCAGCACGGCGAGGGCGAGCGCCGGCATCAGCAGCGGCTTGAGCGGGTCCTTCGCCAGGGAAGGACCGAGCAGGGTGAGCCCGAGGTAGACGGCGGAGAGGACCAGGTAGCCGAGCAGGCGGCGGTCCGTCGCGGCGGGGGTGGTGGTGCTGCTCACGCGGTGGCCTTGGCCTTCGGGGTGGTGACGGGTGCGGTGGTGACGGAGGCAACGGGGGCGTCGGCGGAGGCGGGCGCCCAGCCGGGTCCGCGGAAGAGGTAGCCCAGGCGCTCGCGCCACCCGTGCGCCGAGGCGAGGTCGCGGCCGATCGAGGCGTACTCGTGGGTGGCGACGCGCAGCGGGTTGTAGGTGGAGATGTTCTTCGTCAGCCCGTAGACCGGCCGCTCGGTCTCGGCGGCGAAGGTGCGGAAGAGCCGGTCCCAGACGATCAGGATGCCGCCGAAGTTGCGGTCCAGGTAGCCGCCTTGGGAGGCGTGGTGGACGCGGTGGTGCGAGGGCGTGTTGAAGACGGCCTCGACCGGCCGGCCGAGGCGGTCGATGCGCTCGGTGTGGATCCAGAACTGGTAGACCAGGCTGACCGAGCCGCAGAAGGCCACGGCGGCCGGGGAGATGCCGAGCAGCACCATCGGCAGGTAGAAGACGCCGAAGCTGAGGTCCGTCCACGGCTGGCGCAGCGCCGTGGAGAGGTTGTAGTGGCGGCTGGAGTGGTGCACGACGTGCTGCGCCCACAGCAGCCGCACCCGGTGGTTGCTCCGGTGCGACCAGTAGTAGCAGAAGTCCTGGAGCAGCAGCATCAGCGGGACCGTGGCCCAGTGCACGCCGATCCGCAGCGGGGTGAGCGCGTAGACGGCGTTGTAGAGGACGACGGTCGGGATCTTCCAGAGCAGGTTGGTGAAGAGGCTGCCCAACCCCATGCCGAGGCTGGTCGCGGTGTCCTTGCCGGCGTAGCCGACCTCCTCCTCGTCCGGATGGACGAGGAAGGAGATCAGTTCGATGACCGTGAGCAGGACGAACGCGGGGATGGACCAGAGCACGGGGTCGGGCAGGTTCGGCATGGCCCGCAGCGTAGGGCTGTGCGAACGCGCTGGCTAGATCCCGTTACCGGGAAGTAGAGCCGGGCCTGCGGCGACGGGTCAGTGCGACGGTGCCGGCACCGAGGACGATGACGGCCGCGCCGGCGCCGAGCAGCGGCGTGGTGTCGTCCCCGCCGCCGGTGTGGGCGAGCGAGCCGCCGGTGGTCGACCCCGTGCCGCCGGTCCCGGTGGGCTGGGAGGAGGTCGGTGTCGGGGTCCCCGGGTGGGAGGGGGACGGCGACGACGAGGGCGCGGACGGGCTCGGCGTGGGGGAGTGGGAGGGCGAGCCGGAGGGCGTCGAGGTGCCGGGCACGCATCCGCTGTAGCTGAAGTGGTGGGTCTCCGCACCGCCCGCGCTGGTGAGCGACGCGGCGACGACCTCGCCGTTGAGATTGCCGCTGCCCAGGTGCACGGCCGCGTTCGGCGCGAGCAGGGTGCCGGGCCAGGCGGTCCCGTCGCGCTTCACGACGCCGGTCGCGTCGGGGAAGTTCCACAGCAGTCCGCCGCGGATGCCCGTCAGGGCGGCATCCGGCTCGGTGTAGTCGTCCTCGTGCCAGCCGCCCGTCGTCGGGTCCTTGAGGAGGACGGCGCTGGTCCCGCCGGTGTTCATGTCGTAGCTCGTGCCGGTCACGGTGACGACGGTGCTGGAGCCGGCCGGCACGTCGATCCGGATCTCCCCGGCGGCCTGGAGCTGCTGGGCGGTCAGAGTGAACACGTTGAGCCGGGCGGCGGTGCCGGTCAGGGTGAGCACGGCGTTCGCGCCGTCCTGGTGCAGGGTGGCGGTCCCGGTGGCCGGGAGCGCGGCCAGCCGGGCGGAGGTGGCACGCAGCGCGGTGAAGGACCGGGCGAAGTCGATCGGGGAGGCGCCCTGGGCCGCCTGGCCGCCGCCGTTCATCCAGAGGTGGGCGCTGCCCTGGAGCGCGCCGTAGACGGCGTTGCCGCGCATCACCTCGACGTTCGCCGTGCCGAGGTCCAGCGTGCCGCCGACGACCAGGGCCGCGCCGCCCGGCAGCGCGGCGGCCTGAGCAGGGCTCAGCTTGGCGCCGAGGCTGAAGCCGTGGGTGAGGTCGGCGTTCCCGCCGACCGCGACGGCGCCCTCGGCGTCGGCGGTGCGCTGGGAGTCGCCGGCGACGAACTCGGTGTACCCGGCGGCCGCGCCGAGCGGGTTGCCGCAGGAGGGTGAGGTGGAGGCGCTGGCGGTCACGGGGGTGACGAGGGTGGCGAGCGCGAGGGAGCCGCCGAGTACGACGGCGGCGGGGAGGGTGTGGCGCATGACCGTGGATGTTCTCGGGGCCGCGCGCGCAGCGGCAACGGCCATGTCGGACTTGCCCGACATGGCCGCCGCATTTGTGCCGGATTTAAGGATCGCTTAGGGGGATGAGGTGAAGATCACATTCACAGGGCCGAGCACTCGCCCAGCTTGGTCCCGCGGACGGCGTTCGGACCGCCCATCGAGTCGCCGATCTGCGCGGCGGGACTGTCGCCGTAGCAGCCGAGGTCGCCGTTGACGGTGTTCTGCACGACCTCGTTGCCGTCCGGGTCCGCGGTCTTGTCGTCGGAGACGAGGATGTTGGTGCCGACGTGGTTGCGGATCGTCCCCGCCCAGCACGAGCGCAGCCCGATGGTGCTGATGTAGCCGCCGACGGTGTTGTCCTCGAAGTCGTCGTAGGCCGCGGAGGGCTGGCCGTTCATGGCGAGGGTGGTGAAGGCCGCCATCTCCGGCGAGGGCGCGCAGGTGAGCCCCGGGCCGTCGTCGAGCGTGGTGACGTCGCCCTTCACCGTGTCGGAGTGCAGGATCACCGCGAGTGCGTGGTCGCTGTTGATGTTGCCGTCCACCTCGTCGGCGGTCGTCGTGGCACAGTTGGCATGCGGTGAGCACCCGAGTCCGAGCGCGGCCCCGCGCCCGACCTGCACGTTGCCCTTGACGTGCACCGACGCGCCAGTGATGGCGTTGAAGACCGATCCCTTGGTGACGTAGAGCTGGGTCTCCACGGTGACCGACGCGCCGTCAGGGACGGTGCAGGTGCCGTGGACCACGAGCGCGTAGTAGTCGCCGGAGGCGATGCTGCCACCGTCACAGAACGTGACACTGCGGTGGGAGGCGTGGGCCGCGGGCGCACCCGCGAGGGCGAGGGCGGATGCGGCGGCGACGGCCACCGGAGCGGCGCGAAGGATGCTACGGAACAACGTCGTTCTCCTCGGGAGGTCCCCCTGGGTGGTTGACGCTGTTCACGCTAGGCGGGGCTCTTCCGGACTGCCATGTGAACGCCGGATGACATTACTCTCCGTGTCTGTCGTCGTCGGGCCCTGGCGCTCCGCGAGGGAACCGAGCTGGACGGTGCGCGAACCGGCCGGATTGACGTGACCGTGCCCATTCATGGAGATTCTTGATTGCGATGTCTTGACATGCTCCGGCAATATCGTCGCGGACCTGTCAGATTGACGGATGGTCGGCCTGTCCATGATCGCGGGAGCGGATCGGCGCCGGTGCGGGTCCGGGCGCGCGTCCGGCCGCTGATCTGCACTCATCCCCCTTGCTGTGCGGCGGCTTTTCGCGGTCGGGAATGCGTGGAGAAACTGAGCCGTAGACGATCTTCTGCGATGGATCAGGCTCTGGGAAATCGCCTTGAGAACCGATGAAACGAACTGGTCGAGCACGATGCTCGAATCTTCCGGAAGATGCTCACGCCCACGTCAAGCCGGTCGGACGAAGCGTCAAGTGGGAGCTCAGGGGCCCTCGATGACCATGGCCACCCCGGGGAGTGGGGGCTTGCGCAACGGTTCGGCATCGACATACGCTCCAGAACGTAACAATGATCAAGGCCGGGGGGCTCGCTGCGGTTCTCGCCTCCCGCCACAACCTCCCCTATTCCGACACCCGCTCCGCCCTGCGCTGATTCTTTTCTGCCGACGGGCGCGCCGCGGCATGCCTGCGCGCCCACCGGTCGGTGGGCGCCGGCCCAACTCGAACGACGATGAAGAACGACGATGAAGGATGCGCGATGACTGCGTCGGTCCCGTGCCACGTGGTGGTCCTCCACCGGTGGCGGGCTGAGTACGTCGACTACGCGAGCGTGCTCGACCACACCGTCAACCGAGTCAGCTACGTCACGACCGAGGTCGGTCGGGTCCGGGTCCCGGACGCCGCGGCCGGGGTCGAGATCGTCGACCACACCGACGACCTCGTGTCGGTACGCAAGGCGGTTTCGGCGCTCGCCGAGCAGTTCGGGCCCCCACAGCGCATCGTCGCGCTGAAGGAGGACGACCTGCTGACCGCGGCGATCCTGCGGGACGAGTGGGACTGTCCGGGAACCCGCCCCGAGCAGGCGTTGCGCTTCCTCGACAAGCTGGTGATGGCCGGCGTCGTGGCCGCCCGCGGCCTCGCCGTGCCCGCCGTCGCGGCGGTCGACAGCGCGGACGCCGTCCGTGCCTTCGGTGCGGAACACGGCTGGCCCGTGATCGTGAAACCGCGTATCGGCAGCTCCAGTGACGGGGTGTCACGGTTGCGCGGGCCGTCCGACGCGGACGGCGTCGACTACACCGAGCGGCCGATGCTCGCGCAGGTCTACAACCCGCACCCGATCTACCACGTGGACGGGGTGTACCAGGGCGGGCGCCTCGCGGCCTTCCGCGCCTCCCGGTACGTCAACGACTGCCTCGGCTTCCGCACCGGCGACTACCTGGGATCGGTCGAGGAGGACCACCCGGCGACGGTGGCCGCGATCGGTGCCGCGGCGGAGCGCTTCCTCGGCACGTTCGACACCGACCCGCTGGTGTTCCACCTGGAGCTGTTCGTCGCCCCGGCCGTCGGCACCGCCGCGCCCGCGTGCACGTTCCTGGAGGTCGGAGCCCGGGTGGGGGGCAGTGAGATCCCGTTCCTGTGGCGGGAGGTGTACGGGTACGACCTGATGGCGGCGGCACTCAGGCTGCAACTGGGCGAGCCGTTGGACGTGCCGGAGCTGACGGACGGTGAGGTGGCCGGCTGGCTGCTGGTTCCCTCCCCGGCGCGGCGGCCCTGCCGGATCACCGAGGTCACCCCGTTGAGCGGCCGGATCCCCGGCCTGTACGCCGAGGCGCTGCTGGGCCGCGGTGAGGTGCTGCCCCTGGCCGACGCCTACTACGAACACGTGGGTGGTCGGTTCCGGTTCCGCGGCGCCACGAGCCGGACGGTCGAGCAGGCCATCCAGGCCGCCGCCGCCGACTTCCGCATCAGCGCCGAACCCGTAGGAGACGTGGCATGAAACATGTCGTACTGGTCGATCCGTACGCGCCGGCCAGGGGACTGCCGCCCGCGTTCCTGGCGGCGGGCTACCGCTGTGTCCGCCTCCAGAGCACGGCCGAGGTTCCGGTGGTGTACCGCGGCCCGCTGGACCTCAGCGGCTACGTCGAGAACGTCGTGCACCACGGCGACGTCGAGGACACCATCCGGCGGCTGTCGGTGTACGAGCCGGTGGCCGTCCTCACCGGTAGCGAGCTCGGCGTCGAACTGGCCGACGAGATAAGCGAGTTGCTGGGCCTGGACAGCAACGGAACCAAGCTGAGCGCGACCCGGCGCGACAAGTTCCAGATGGTCGAGCAGGTGGCGGAGGCCGGGCTGCGCGTGCCGCGCCAGAAGCTGGTCACCGACGAGGCCGAACTGCGGGCCTGGCACCAGGAGATCGGCGGCCGGATCGTGGTCAAGCCGCTGCGCAGCGCCGCCGGGGACGGGGTCACGTTCTGCGACGACCCCGACCGGTCCGCCGCGGCGCTCGCGGACATCATGGGACGGGAGAACATCTTCTCGCTGCCGAACCTGGGTGTGGTGGCGCAGGAGTACCTGGTCGGCGCGGAGTACATCGTCAACACCGTGAGCCGGGCCGGGCGGCACCATCTCACGGACTGCTGGAACACCGGCCGGCTGTCCGTGAACGGCGTCACCGACCTGCTGGTGGAGAGCAACCTGCTGGCGCCCGACGCCCCCGAGGTGGCCGAGCTCACCGAGTACGCGTTCGCGGTGCTGGACGCCCTGGGCATCCAGTTCGGCCCGGCGCACCTGGAGATCAAGACGACACCGGACGGGCCGTGCCTGGTCGAGATCGGCGCCCGCATCTCCGGTGGCGAACTGCCCTACTTCTCGGCCGAGGCGATCGGCGAGTCGCAGCTCGACTGGACCGTCGACTGCTACGTCCGGCCCGAGCGCTTCGACGCGCGCTGCGGTGAGCCGTACCGGCTGAAGCACCACTTCGCGTGGTCTGCGCTGGCCTCGCCGTGCCGGGGCACGCTCCGCGCCTACCGGGGGATCGAGCAGATCGAGGCCATGGAGAGCCTTCGTGCGCTGCGGACCTTCGTCGCGCCGGGCGGCGCCATCGTGCCCACGGTGAACGACATGACCTACCCGCTCACCGTCACGCTCCACCATGCGTCCGACGGTGTCCTGCAACGGGACCTGAACACGATCAGGTACCTGGACGGGACCGGCTTCTACGACGTCGACCACGACCGGAAGAACGGCTGAACCCATGCGCATTGTCGACCTGACCCACGGCTTCTACGAGGGCATGCCGTCCTACCCGGCGGACTGGTTCCCCCAGTTCAGCTTCGACCGGGCGATGACGCCGCAGACGGACCCGTACGGCACCAACCGCACGTTCTCCACCCTGCACATCTTCCCGCACAACGGGACGCACGTGGAGTACAAGCTGCACTTCTACCCGGACACCGAGGGCATCGCGGACGTCCCGCTGGAGACCCTCATCGGCCGGGCGTGCGTGGCGGACCTGTCCCACAAGCAGGACCTGGAGCCGGTGACCGGCGAGGACCTGGACAAGGCCGTGGGCGACGTGTGGTCGCCCGGCGACCGCCTGCTCATCCGCACCGACTACCTGCGCAACAACTGGGGCACCGAGGACTACTGGGACCGCCCGCCCTACCTGACGCCCTCGGCCGCGCAGTGGGCGATCGACAACGACGCCGCCCTGGTCGGCTTCGACTGCCTGACCGAGCGCCCCGGTGACGCCGAGTCGCCCGTGCACCACGCGCTGCTGGCCGCCGGCATCCCGATCCTGGAGTACGTCACCAACATGCACGAGCTGCGGCAGCCGGTGGTGCAGCTGTTCGCGCTGCCCATCAAGGTGGCCGGTGTCGAGGCCGCTCCCGCCCGCGTGGTCGCGCTGGAGTACCCCGACGGTGCCGTTCCCGGTGCGGGGCGCTGACGTGACGCTCATCGCTCCATCGGCCGCCTTCCTGCGCAGCGGGCTGCGTGCGGGTGACCTGGTGCACCGTCACGAGCTGCGCGGCCCGGACGTCGACCCTGTCGTCGCGGCCGCCGCGCTGCGCGGCACCGAGCGGACCATGCTCAGCAGCCGGACGTCGGAGCCGGGTCAGGAACCGGTGGTGCTGCTCGGGACCGGCGAGCTGGCCGTCGCCCGTCGCGTGCGCGGCGAGCACGACCTCGCGCCCGCCGACCCGATGACCGACCCGGTGACCTTGGCGGTCGACTTCCTGGCCGGGCTGGAGTTCGGGCCCGGCGCGAGCCGGGACGAGCGCAGCTGGTACGGCTGCGTCGGCTTCGACGCGGTCACCGACTTCGAGCGGCTCACGCTCCAGCGGACCGCCCTGCCGACCTACGACCTGTTCCTGCCCGAGGTGCTGGTCCGTTTCGACGGCACCGCGACGACGGTGGTCGGCCGCGGTGCCACGGCGGCGGCGGCCCGCACCGCCGCCGAGCGCGTCGAGCGCGTGCTGCGGCAGGCGGGGGAGTTCACGGCGGCCGCGCCGCGCGTCGGCGCCGGTGCCTTCGGGTACGGCGTGGAGGAGTACGTGGAGGTGGTGCGCCGGGCCAAGGAGTACATCCTGGCCGGCGACATCTTCCAGGTCGTGCTCTCGGTCCGCTACTCGGCCCCCGGTGCGGCCGACGGCCTGTCGGTCTACCGGCGGCTGGCGGAGTTCAACCGCTCGCCGTACCACTTCTGGTACCGCGGTGGTGAGTTCGAGGTCGTCGGTGCCTCGCCGGAGCCGTGCTTCACCGTGGCCGGCCGTGACGTGCTGATCCGGCCGCTGGCCGGCACCCGGCCGCGCGGCGCGGACCTCGCCGCCGACCGCGCCGCGGAGCAGGAACTGGTCTCCTCGGAGAAGGAACTGGCCGAGCACCGGATGCTGGTCGACCTGGCCCGCAACGACCTCGGGCGCGTCTGCGTGCCGAGGTCGGTCCAGGTGCCGCGGCTGATGGAGGTCGAGCGGTACTCCCACGTCATGCACCTGACCTCGGACGTCCGGGGCGTGCTGCGCCCGGGCTGCCGGACCGACGACGTGATCCGCGCGGGGTTCCCCGCGGGCACCATGACCGGTGCGCCCAAGCTGCGGGCGATCGAGATCATCGACGAACTGGAGCCGGTCGGCCGGGGCCTGTACTCGGGCGCCGTCGGCTCGTTCGGCGTGGACCACGCCGACCTCTACCTGACCATCCGCGCGTTGGTCCTGCACGAGGGCGAACTGCACCTGCAGGCCGGCGGCGGGATCGTCCACGACTCCGATCCGCTCGCCGAGCGCGCGGAGTGCGTGGCGAAGCTCGGGGCCGCCGCCCGCGCGGCGTCCGTCACTCTCGGGCCCGAGGCGGCATCGTGATCATCATCATCGACAACTACGACTCCTTCGTCTACAACCTCGCGCAGTACGCCGGGCAACTCGGGCACGAGTGCCGGGTGGTGCGGAACAACGCGCTGACCGTCGACGAGGTCGCCGCGCTCGACCCGAGCCTGATCCTCATCTCACCCGGCCCGGGTGGGCCGCAGGACGCGGGCATCTCGCTGGACCTCGTCCGCGACCGCGCCCTGCGCGTGCCGATCCTCGGGGTCTGCCTCGGACACCAGTGCATCGCCGAGGCCTTCGGCGCCCGCGTGGTCCGGGCGGCGGTGCCCATGCACGGCAAGCTCAGCCCCGTCCTCCACCAGGGCACCGGCGCCTTCACCGGGCTGCCGAGCCCGCTGGAGGTCACCCGGTACCACTCGCTGACGGTCGATCCGGCGTCGCTGCCGCCGGAGCTCGTCGTCACGGCCTGGACCGAGGACGGCGAGGTCATGGGCGTGCGGCACCGCGAACTGCCGATCGAGGGCGTGCAGTTCCATCCCGAATCCCTGTTCACCGAGAGGGGCCTCGACATGGTGGCCAACGCACTGCGGGCGGCCGAGCAGGTGATGGCATGAGCGCCACCACCGACAGCACCCGCACCACCGACGTGACCCGGCATCTGCAGGAGACCCTGCACTGGCACTTCAGCCCCGAGACCGGATCGCCGTTCTGGCTCAGGCGCCGGGACAGCCTCGGCTTCGACCCGCTCACCGACATCGAGTCCCTCGCCGACCTGCGCCGGTTCCCGGACGTCAGTGACGAGCTGCGCACCGTCCCGGCCGACCTGCTGGTCCCCGCCGGCGCGGCCGGGAACCCGTTCGAGGTCTACGAGTCGGGCGGCACGCTCGGCGCGCCCAAGCGCGTCGTCGAGCACAGCTCCCGGATGGAGGGCGTCGACTGGGTCGAGACGATGCTGCCCGCCTTCGGCGGATCGGGCCACTGGCTGCACGTCGGGCCGACCGGTCCGCACATCGTCGGACGCTCCGTGCGACGACTGGCGCAGCTGCGCCGGTCGATGTTCTTCACCGTGGACTTCGACCCGCGCTGGGTGAAGCTGCTGATCCGCACCGACCGCCGCCAGTTGGCCGACGAGTACGTGCAGCACGTCCTGGACCAGGTCGAGCTGATCGCGCAGTCGCAGGACATCCGGGTCCTGTTCATCACGCCCCCGGTCCTGGAGGCGCTGTGCGGACGCGAGAAGCTGTACGCGCGGCTCGCCGACCGCGTCACCGGCATCATCTGGAGCGGCACCAGCATCAGCGGCACGGCCCTGCGGCTGCTGCAGACCGAGTTCTTCCCGCAGGCCGAGGTGCGCGGCATCTACGGCAACAGCCTGATGGGGATCGCGCCGCAGCGGGCGCCCGAGCCCGGTGACACCCACGCGTGCGTCTTCCGTACCTTCCAGCCCCGGTCGATCGTCCACGTGGTGGACCCGGAGTCCGGTGAGCGGGTCGCCCCGGGCGAGCGCGGCCGGGTCCTGGTGCACCTGCTGACGAAGGACCTGTTCCTGCCCAACGTCATGGAGCGCGACACCGCGGTCCGGATCGCGGCCGAGGGCGCGGACCCGGACGCCGGGGACGACCTCGCCGACGTGCAGCCCTTCCGCCAGGTCGCCGGCGCCCAGGTGATCGAGGGCGTGTACTAGATGAGCACCGCGATACTCCAGCCCCTCGTCGCGGGCGAGACCGTCGCCTGCGACGAGACGGCCGAGCTGCCCGGCCTCGACGGCAGCCCGGTGGCCCGCGTCGGGATCTCCCCGACGCTCCTGCTCCGGCTCGCCCTGCGGCGCACCCGCGGCGCGGCCGTGCCCGCCGAGGTGTTCGGCCGGGCCGGGACGTTCTTCGCCCAGGCCGAACTGGGCGGGGACTCCGCCGAGGTTCACCGCCGCCGGGTGGTCGCCGTGACCGGTCTGCCGGACCGGGTCGTGGCCGACGGACTGCGCAGCGTCCGCGACGGGTTGGCCCGGCTGGCGGAGAGCACCGAACGGCAGCTGCCCGCGCCCACGGACGACGTCCGCTGGGTGCCGCGCGGCCGGACCCTGGGCGTGGTGACCCCGTCCAACCACGTCGACCCGCACCTGACCTGGGCCCGGGCGCTGTCCGTCGGCTACGGCGTGATCGTGCGGCCCGGGACCCGGGACCCGTTCACCCCCTTCCGTCTGGCGGCCGCGCTGCTCTCGGCCGGACTGCCGCCGCAGTGCCTGGCCGTCCTGCCCGGCGGCCACGACCTCGGCGAGCGGCTGCTCGGCGAGACCGACCTCGGCATCGTGTACGGCGGCCCGGCGGCCGTCAGCCGCTGGGCGGAGAACCCGGGGGTGCTGACCCGCGGGCCCGGGCGCAGTGCCGCGCTGCTGGACCGTCCGCTCACACCGGAGATCGTCGAGGCGCTGGCCCGCTCCGTCGCCGCGGACGCGGGCGTGCGCTGTGCCAACACCTCGGTGATCCGCACCAGCGGCGACCCGGCCGAGGTCGCCGACGCGCTCGCCGCGCGCCTGGACACGCTGCCGGTCCGTCCGGCGGCGGACCCGGACGCGGTGCTGCCCTGCTTCTCCGCCGACCAGGCCGCCGGGCTGCGGCGCACGGTCGCCGAGCTGGAGCAGGCCGGACTGCGGCGCCACTCGGCGGCCGACGGCCCGGTCCCGCTGCCGGACGGCACCTGTGCCGCGCGCCCGGTCGTGCTCAGCACGACCGATCCGGCGCACCCGGCGGTGGGGACGGAGCTGCCCTTCCCCTTCGTCGTCGTCGCGCCCTGGTCGGCCGCCGACGGTCTGGAGCCGTTCGGCCGGACCCTGGTGCTGTCGATCCACAGCGAGGACGCCGGCCTTCCCCTCGCCGCCCTGGCGCACCCGCAGATCCGCCGCGTCGTCGTCGGCGGTGCGGTGCCCTGGACCAGCGGGCCGCACCTGCCGCACGACGGCAGCCTGACCGGCTTCCTGCTGGAGCCCAAGGCGCTGCTCTTCGGCGAACCGCTCCCGGGCGAACCGTTCTCGGACAAGGAGTCCCTGCGATGAAGCACGTGGTCGTCACCGGAGCCTCCGGAGACCTCGGCACCGCGGTCGTGGCCCGTGCGCTGGCCTCCGGAGCGGAGGTCCTCGCCCAGTTCCACACCCGCGCACCGGCGCTGAGCCATGACGCGCTCTCGACGGTCCAGCTGGACCTGACCCGCGACGAGGGCCCCGCCGAGCTGCGGAAGGCGCTGCCCTGGGAGAGCGTGGACCTGCTGGTCAACTGCATCGGCGGGGCCCGGCCGGTCCCGTACGCCGAGCTGGACACCGCCGCCTGGCGCGACAGCATGCAGCTCAACGTCGAGGTGCCGTTCGCGGTGACCCGCGAGCTGATCGCGCCGCTGGCCGCCGCGGCCGGCGCGGTGGTGAACCTCTCCAGCGTGGCCGCCTTCACCGGTGGCGCCTTCGGCCCGCACTACGCCGCCGGCAAGGCGGCCGTGGTCGGCCTGACCAGGTCGGCCGCGCGGGAACTCGGTGAGCAGGGCATCCGCGTCAACTGCGTGGCGCCCGGCCCGGTCGCCTCGGCGATGACCGACTCGCTGCCCGAGGCGGTCCTGGCGGGCCTGCTGGCCACCACCGCGCTGCGGCGGGTCGTCACGCCCGAGGAGGTCGCGGACACGGTGTTCGCGCTCGGCGCGGCCACCGGTGTCACCGGCCAGACGCTCGTCGTCGACGGCGGCCGGTTCCTGCACTGACCTCCCCGGCCGCGACGTCGCGGCCGGCATCCGGCTTCACCCCGAACCCGACCTCTTTGCCCACACATCAGGCGTCCACGCCTGGAAGGAGCTCCAGTGCTGCTTGTCTGCAGGGCTGTCGACGAGGACGCGGTGCGCGAGCGGATCCACGCCCGCGTGCCCACCCCCCACGGAACGACCATGTGCCGCATCGGTGACCAGCTGCTGGTGCACGTGCCCGGAGACCAGCTCGCGCTGGCCGACGAGATGCACGAGTCCGGGCTGCTGCTGCGTGCGGTGACCGACCACTCCGGCGCGCCGCTGACCGACCGGGAGGCCGTCCCGCCCGGGTCCATCGTCGAGCTCGGCGGGTCCGCCACCGTCGGCGGCGTCGACTTCGCGCTGATCGCGGGCCCGTGCGCGGTCGAGAGCTACGAGCAGTTGTCCGCCTCGGCGGCGATGGCGAGGGCCGGCGGCGCGGTCGCGCTGCGCGGCGGCGCCTACAAGCCGCGCAGTTCGCCCTACAGCTTCCAGGGCCTGGGGGACCAGGGCCTGCGGATCATGGCCGAGGTCCGGGCGGAGACCGGTCTGCCCGTCGTGACCGAGGTCGTCGACGCGGCGACGGTCGAGCTGGTCGCCGAGCACGCCGACGTGCTCCAGATCGGCACCCGCAACGCCCAGAACTTCAGCCTGCTCAAGGCCGTCGGCCAGGCGGGCCGCCCGGTCCTGCTCAAGCGCGGCTTCGGCTGCACCGTGGGCGAGTGGCTGCAGGCCGCCGAGTACGTGCTGGCCGCCGGAAACCCCGACGTGGTCCTGTGCGAGCGCGGCATCCGCAGCTTCGAGCCGGCGACCCGGTTCACCCTGGACCTGAGCGCGGTGGCGGTCGTCAAGCACCTCAGCCACCTGCCGGTCATCGTCGACCCCAGCCACGGCACCGGCCACCGCCACCTGGTCAAGCCGCTGGCCCTGGCCGCCGCCGCGGTCGGCGCCGACGGCCTGCTGGTCGACATCCACCCCGAGCCCGCGACCGCGCTGTGCGACGGCGACCAGGCGCTCGACCGCGACCGCTGGTTCGACCTGGCGACCGCGCTGCGCGACGTGCTCGCCAGCCTGGGCCGGGACCTGACGCTGCGTGAGCCCGAGTCGGCCGGGCAGGCCCGATGACGGGGCGCCCGCAGGTCGCCGTGATCGGAGGCGGGGTCGTCGGCCTCGCGGTGGCGTGGCGCTGTGCCCAGCGTGGCCTCGACGTGCACGTCTACCACGACGAGATCCCCGGCACCGCCTCCGCGGTCGCCCCCGGCATGCTGGCGCCCGTCAGCGCGGCGGACTTCCCCGACCCCGCCCTGCTGCGGTTCGCCCACGAGGCCCGGCACCGCTGGCCCGCGTTCGCCGCGGAGCTGGCCGAGGCGAGCGGCACCGACGTCGGCTACACCGCCACCGGCCTGCTGCTGGTCGCCGACGCCCCCGAGGACCGGGAGCGGCTGGCGGCGATGTACGGGTTCCGCGAGGGCTACGACGTCCCCTGCACGCCGCTGACCGCGGACGAACTGCGCTCCAGGGAACCGCTGTTGTCGGCCCAGGCCGACGGCGGCGGCTTCGCCACCGAGGACCACCACGTCGACGCGCAGCGCGTCCGGGCGGCGCTGCGCGCCGCCGGTGAGGCGGCCGGTGTGCGGTACCACACGCGCCGGGTGCGCTCGCTGGACGAGGTGCCTGCGGACTCGGTGCTCCTGGCCGCCGGGTCGTGGTCGCCCGAGCTGTACCCGTGGCCGGTCACCCCGGTACGCGGCCAGGTGGTGCTGCTGCGCGACCCGGCCAAGGGCCCCGGCCTGCGGCACGGCATCCGCGGCGTGGTCGGCGGCGAGCCCGTCTACCTGGCGGGTCGTCACGACCACGAGACGGTCGTGGCCGCCACCCTGGACCACGCGGGATTCGACGTGCGGCCCTCGGCGCAGGCCACCGAAGCGCTGCTGCGCAAGGCGGTCGCGCTGGTCCCCGCGCTGGCCGGTCACGAGGTGGTCGACGCGCGGGTGGGCCTGCGGCCCGACACCCCCGACCACCTGCCGATCATGGGGCGCGTCCCGGGCCGTCCCGGCGCCTACGTCAGCACCGGCCACTACCGGCACGGCGTCCTGCTCGCGCCGGTCACGGCCGACCTGATGGCGGATCTGCTGGTCACCGGGGACGACGCGATCCCGGCGGCATTCACTCCCCAACGGTTCCACACAGCGAAGGAAACAGCGTCGCGATGACAGCTCCACCCGTGGCCGGCACCGCACCGGCCAAGCCCCGGCCGGTGCTGGGATGGCTGGACCCGGCACGTCTGCTGCCGGTGGCCTGGCCGGTCTACATCGAGCTCATGTCCGGCGTCATCGCCGGCATCATCTCGGTGGTCTGGATCGCCCGCCTCGGCGCGCCCGCGCTGGCGACCGTCACGATGTCCAGCACGCTCGAGAACGTGCTGATGAGCGTGATCCTGGCGGTCAGCGGCGGCACCACGATCCTGCTCTCGCGCGCCGTCGGCGCGAACGAGTACGGGCGGCTGCGGCCGGTGCTGCGCGCCGCGTTCCGGCTGACCCTCGCCGTCACCGTGGTGATCTGCGTGGTGCTCTTCGTCCTGCGCGAGCCGCTGGCCAGGCTGGTGCTCGGCTCGGGCGAGTCGTCAGCGGTCAAGCTGTCGGTCGACTACCTCACCGTCTCGGTGCCGGGTGTCGCCGTCTTCTACGGCCAGTACCTGGTGGACAGCACGTTCAAGGCCAACGGGGACACCCGGACGCCGATGCGGATGGCCGTCCTGTCGAACGCGATCCTCGTGGTCGCCGACCCCGTCCTGATCTACGGATGGCTGGGCGCCCCGCGCCTGGGCGTGACCGGTTCGGCGCTGGCCCTGGTCGGCTCGCGCGCGGTCACCCTCGCGGTGACCTGGTGGCTGTACCGCCGCTCCCCGCTGGTGCGGGAGATGAACGGTGCGACACAGGCACCGGAGACGGCCGACGAGCCGGGTCCGGTCCGCGAGATCCTTCAGGCCGGTGTGCCGATGGGCGTGGACTTCCTGGTCCGGATGACCGCCGGCATGCTGATCGTCGGCGTGGTGGCCCGGTTCGGCACCGACGAGGTCGCCGCCTACGGCACCGTCACCCGCACGCTGCTGTTCCTCACCATGGCGGCGTACGCCATGCGGCAGGCCGCGACCATCGTCGCCGCCCAGGCCAAGGGCGCGACCGACGAGGAGCTGCTGGCGGCGAGCCGTACCTCCTCCGTGCGGCTCGGCATCGCCTGGTCGCTGCTCGGCGGTCTGGCCGTGCTGGCCCTCAGCGGGCTGGCGGTCGACGCGGTGACCGGCGAGGCCGCGATCCGCTCCGCGGCGCACGGTCAGATCCCCTGGCTCGCCGTCTACATCACGCTGCTGCTGTGCAACGTCACCCTGAGCGGGATCTTCCTGGGCGGCGGGCACGGCAAGGCGCTGGCCACCTCCACCACGGCCGGCGCCGCCCTGCAACTCTGCCTGGCACCGCTGCTCGCCCTCACGCCGCTCGGGCTGACCGGGGCGTGGATCGCCATGATCGTCAACGCCGGGACCCAGACGACGGTTCTCCTCGTGCTGGCGAGCCGTCACGGACTGAAGGCCAAGGAGGCCACCGCATGAACCCGCCCGTGACCCTCGGCATCGCGTCCCTCGCCCACGTCCTGGGCGAGCCCTGCGACGTCGCCGAGACCGCCGGCTCCTACGTGGACGACCCCGAGCGGGTCATCCGCTGGGGCTACCGCACCTTCCACCGCGCCCCCGAGGGAGTGGGCCAGACCCGGCTGGCGGCGGACGCCGCCCGGCGCGCACTGGACGCCGCCGGCCTGACGCCGTCCGACATCGACTACCTGGTGGTCGCGGACAGCGGCGTGCCCGAGTACCTCAACTGGGACGCCTCCGCCGCCGTGGCCCGGGAGCTGGAGCTGGGCGCGACGCCGACCCTGCTGGCCACCCAGGGCTGCGCGTCGGCGGTGACCGCGCTCCAGCAGATCGCCGGGATCATGGCGGTCCGCGAGGACGTCCAGCGGGTGCTGCTGGTCGCAGTGCACCGGGTCAGCGAGGCGCACATCAACCGGATGCGCAACAACACCTGCCTGGGCAGCGACGGTGCGGCGGCCGCGGTGGTCCAGCGCGGGCACGACCGGCTCCAGTGGCTGGCGACCGAACAGATCGTGGACCCGCGCTACGTCGACTTCTTCCGGGTCGAGTTCGGCGGCGGCGCGGCCCCGGTCGGCGCCAACCTGGAGGTCGACCAGCTGGCCCTGGTGCACCAGCACTTCCGGCGCGAGCCCGAGCAGCTGACCCAGTTCGTCAAGGACGTCGACCACAAGGTGGCCGAGGTCGTGGAGCGCGCCTGCGAGCGGGCCGGGGTGTCGACGTCGCAGCTGCGGCGGCTCATCTACCTCAACGACAACCAGCACTCCCTGGCCGGAGTCGCCAAGACGACCGGTGTCCCGCTGGAGCACACCAACGCGGAGCTCTCCGCCGAGCTGGGCCACGTCGGCTGCGCCGACCAGCTGCTCTGCCTGAGCCTGTACGACCAGCGGGGCGAGCTCGCCCCGGGCGACCTGGTGGCGCTGGCCGGCCTGTCCGGCGGAATGCAGTGGTTCTGCAGCCTGGTCCGGGTCTGAGGAGGACGACCATGACCGACGACACCACCCCGGAGCGCACTGACGAGCGCGTCGACGCGCTCCCGCTCGACCAGGGCCGCACCGCCGACCTGCGGCTGCCGCACGAGGCCGGGCCCGACCGACCCGTCCCGGCGGCGGTGCTGCTGCACCCCTTCGGCTGCTGGGACAAGGACGCCTTCCTGCCGGCCGAGGCGTCCGGGACCGTCCCCGTCCGTCTCTTCGGCGACCTGGGCACCGCCCTGGTCGGGGCCGGGATCGGCGCGGCCGTCTTCGACACCCGCTTCCTGACCGAGGACCCGGCCGGCGGCGCGGGCTCGGACCGCTTCACCTTCACCGGCCTGGTCGACGACGCGGTCCGGCTGGTCGAGGAGCTGCGCGCCCACCCCGACGTGGACGGCGACCGCGTGGTCCTGCTCGGCGTCTCGATGGGCGCCGAGGTGGCCCTGGCCGCGGCCGAGCGCCTCGGTGGCGACAGCCGGCTCGTGGTCGTCGCGCCCAGCGCCGAGGCGCGCCCGGTGTTCCAGCGCTGGATGGGCCTGGACCGGCGCCTGGAATGGCTGGTCGCGGGCGGGTTCACCGCCCCCGACGGCAAGGTCGACCTCGCCGCCGCGCGGGCCGACACCACGGGGCGCAGCGGCTGGTGGGACGAGTTCGACCTGGCCGACCGCTTCGGCGACAGCGCCGACCTCGAAGTGCTGCGCGCCGAGCTGGCGTTGGAGTACGACACCTGGGAGCGGCAGGCCCGGTCCCAGGGCGAGGAGTCGGCGCCCGCCTCGTACTGGAGCGACTGGTTCGCCCAACCCGCCCCGTACCTGCGGCTCGCCGGGATCACCGGCGCGATCAGCATCCACGTCGGCGCCGAGGACTGGACGACGCCGCCGCGCCAGGCCCACCTGCTGCACCACCAGGCCCAGGCCCACGGCCTGGACTCGCAGCTGACGATCCATCCGCGGCTGGGACATCTGATGTCGCCCCGCACCGCCGAGGGCCTGCGCACCTACGGGCCGTTCGACCCGGACTTCCAGCGCGCCCTCGTCGAGTCGGTCGACCGGGTGCTGCGTCCCGGCGCGTCCGGCTGAAACCCCTGAACCCCACCTGAGAACGAAAGGCCCTCCGATGGACAAGCTCACCCTTGAGGCCCTGATCGAGCTGCTCAACGAGTGCAACGACTGGGAGGACCCGATCGAGCCGTCGCCCGAGGTGCTCGACGCCACCTTCGACGCGCTCGGCTACGACTCGCTGACGCTGCTCAACGCGGTCTCGAAGCTGGAGCGCCAGTTCGGGATCGAGCTCCCGGAGACGGTGACCTCCGAGGCGAAGACCCCGCGCCAGCTGCTCGCGGTCGTCGACGCCTGCCTCGCGTAACGACGACTCGAAGAACGGAGAACACACGACGTGTGCGGAATCACCGGCTGGTTCGACCGCGAGCGCGGGCTCGAAGCCGATCACGAGCTCGTGCGGCAGATGACGCGGACCATGGAGTGCCGCGGGCCGGACGAGGAGGGGATGTGGATCTCCGGTCCGATCGCCCTGGGCCACCGGCGGCTGTCGATCATCGACCTCGAGGGCGGCAAGCAGCCGATGGTCGCCGACCACGACGGCGATCGCACCCTCGCGGCCCTCACCTTCTGCGGTGAGGTCTACAACTACCGTGAGCTGCGCGCGGAACTGGTCGCGCACGGCCACAGCTTCCGGACCGACAGCGACACCGAGGTCGTGCTGCGGGCCTACCTGCAGTGGGGCACGGACTTCGCCGCCCGCCTCAACGGCATGTTCGCCATCGGCATCTGGGACGCGGTGCGCCAGGAGCTGGTCCTGGTCCGGGACCGGATGGGCGTGAAGCCGCTGTTCTACTACCCCACGCCCGGCGGGGTGCTGTTCGGTTCCGAGCCCAAGGCGATCCTGGCCAACCCCCAGGCGCGCCGGACCGTGGACCGGACCGGCCTGTGCGAGGCCCTGGACATGGTCAAGACGCCCGGCGTCGCGGTGTTCAGCGGCATGCACGAGGTCGTCCCCGGCGAGATGCTCCGCGTCGACGCGAGCGGCATCAAGAAGTCCCGCTACTGGACCCTGGAAGCGGCCCCGCACACCGACTCCCGCGAGCAGACCATCGGCCACGTCCGGGAGTTGCTCGAGGACATCGTCGGCCGCCAGCTGATCTCGGACGTGCCGGTGTGCACCCTGCTCTCCGGCGGCCTGGACTCCTCGACGATCACCGCGATCGCCGCCCAGGTGCTCGAGCGCGAGGGCCGCGGCCGGGTGAAGTCCTTCTCCGTGGACTTCAAGGGCTCCGTCGACAGCTTCGAGCCCGACGCGGTGCGCGGCGCCCCCGACGCGCCGTTCGTGCGGGACCTGTCCGCGCACGTCGGCACCGACCACCGCGAGATCCTGCTGGACAGCGCGGAGCTGTCGCGTCCCGAGGTCAGGGCCGCCGTGCTGCGGGCCACCGACGTCCCGCCCGCGTTCTGGGGCGACATGTGGCCCTCGCTGTACCTGCTGTTCCAGGCGGTCCGCCGGCACTCGACGGTGGCCCTGTCCGGCGAGTCCGCCGACGAGCTGTTCGGCGGGTACCTCTGGTTCCACCGGCCCGAGGCCGTGGACGCGACCACCTTCCCCTGGCTGACCTCGGGATCGGCACGCTACTTCGGCGGGACCTCGCTCCTGGACGGCGGCCTGCGCGAGAAGCTCGACATACCCGGCTACCGGGCCGAGCGGTACGCCGAGGCCGTGGCCCAGGTGCCCACGCTGCCGGGCGAGAGCGACGTCGACCGGCGGATGCGCAAGGTGTCGTACCTGAACCTGACGCGCTTCGTGCAGACCCTGCTCGACCGCAAGGACCGGATGAGCATGGCCGTGGGCCTGGAGGTCCGCGTACCGTTCTGCGACCACCGCCTGGTCGAGTACGTCTTCAACACACCGTGGGAGACGAAGACGTTCGACGGCCAGGAGAAGAGCCTGCTGCGCGCGGCGGCCCGGGACCTGCTGCCGGCGTCGATCCTGGAGCGCAAGAAGACCCCCTACCCGGCGACGCAGGACCCTGGCTACGAGGCCGCACTGCGGACCGAGCTGGCCGAGGTGCTCGCCGACCCGAACGCGCCGGTGCTCCCGCTGCTGGACCGGGCCAAGATCGGCAAGGTCCTGGACCGCTCGCTGAGCGCGACCAGCCTGCCCTATAGCCGCGGCGGCCTGGAGATGGCGCTCTGGCTCAACCGCTGGCTGTCGGCCTACGACGTGACCCTCGACATCTGACGGGACGGCAAGACGATGGAGTTCAGTCTGTTCTACTTCGCCAACGAGCAGGAGGCGGAGACCGGCTCGACGGACCGGTACGGTCTGCTGCTGGAGGGGGCGAGGTTCGCCGACACCCACGGCTTCACCGCGGTGTGGACGCCGGAACGTCACTTCCACGAGTTCGGTGGCATCTACCCCAACCCGTCCGTGCTGGGCGCGGCCGTCGCGGCCGTCACCGAGCGGGTCGGCATCCGCGCGGGGAGCGTGGTGGCGCCGCTGCACCACCCCGTGCGCATCGCCGAGGAGTGGGCGGTGGTCGACAACCTCTCCGGCGGGCGGGTCGGCGTGTCCTTCGCCTCCGGCTGGCACCCGCAGGACTTCGCGCTGCGTCCGGAGAACTTCGCGGACCGCAAGGAGAAACTGACGCAGATCCTCGAGGAGGTGCGCGAGCTGTGGCGTGGCGGCGCGCTCGCCGTCCTCGACGGCGCGGGGGAGACGCAGCAGGTGCGCTCCTACCCGCGTCCGGTCCAGGCCGAACTCCCGGTCTGGGTCACCAGTTCGGGCGGTCCGGAGACGTTCCGGGCGGCCGGCCGGGCGCGGGCCGGGCTGCTGACTCACCTGGTGGGTCAGGACCTGGACGAGCTGGCGGAGAAGGTCGCCCTCTACCGCGAGGAGTACGCGGCCGCCTCCGGCTCCGAGCAGGACCGCGGCCACGTCGTGCTGATGCTCCACGCGTACCTGCACGAGGACGAGGAGGTCGCCAGGGAGACGGTCCGCGCGCCGCTCTCCGCCTACCTGCGCAGCTTCGCCGGGCTGACCATGAGCTCCGGTCCGAAGGGCCGCAAGATCGACCCCGCGACGCTCAGCCCGAGGCACTTCGACGCCATGGTCGACCGCTCCTTCGAGCGGTACTTCGACGAGGGCGGCCTGCTGGGCACGGTCGACAAGGCCGTCGACGTCGTCGAGCGGGTCAGCAAGGCCGATGTCGACGAGATCGCCTGTCTCATCGACTTCGGCGTGGCCAGGGAGAAGGTGGTGGCGGGCTTCGGCCTCCTGGGCAGGCTGCGCGAGGCCACCGCCACCGGCCAGGACCGCCGATGACCCGTACCGAGAGCGCGGACCTGGTGCGGCTGCCGGAGCACCCTCCGGGTGAGTTCCGGCGGTCGGCCGGCCGGTTCCCCACCGGCGTGACGGTGGTGACCTGCGTCCGCGACGGGGAGCTGCACGGCATGACGGTCAACGCCTTCGCGACCGTGTCGCTCGACCCGCTGCTGGTCCTGGCCGTCCTCAAGACCGGCTCCCGGACGGCCGGTCAGGTGCTCCGCGGCGACGGGTTCGCGGTGACCGTGCTCGGCTCCGGCCAGGAGCAGACGGCACGGTCGTTCGCGGACCCGACCCGGGCCCGGGGCAGCAGCGCGTTCTCCGGTGTCGCCCACGCACCCGCCCCCGGCACCGGCTCGCCGGTACTGGTCGACGGGATCGCCTACTTCGACTGCGTCGTCGAGTCCACCCACACGGCCGGGGACCACACCGTCCTCGTCGGCGCCGTGCGGGCCTTCGGCCAGCTGTCGCAGGAGCCCGCGTTGCTGTTCAGCCGCAGCCGCCTGGGAGCTGAACCGGATCTCGGGTGGGCATGAGGAGCGCGCGACACCCATGAACGGACTGGATCTCGGACTGCTGACCGTCGCCGCGACGGGGGCGGGCGCCGTGAACGCGGTGGTCGGCTCGGGGTCGCTGATCACCTTCCCCGCGCTGGTCGCGATGGGCTACCCGCCGATCCTGGCGACGGTGTCCAACAACGTCGGGCTGGTACCGGGCATGGGCAGCGCGGTGTACGGCTACCGTCGCGAGCTCGCCGGCCAGGGCGGGCTCCTGCTGCGGCTCGTGGTCGCCGCCGCCGGGGGCGCGCTGATCGGCAGCCTGTTGCTGCTCGTCCTGCCGAGCGCCTGGTTCCGCACGGTCGTGCCGGTGCTCATCGGCCTGGCCTGCGTCCTGGTGCTGGTCCAGCCGCTGCTGGCCCGCCGCCCGGCCACCGGGCGGCGGCACGGCGGCGCCGGGTTGTGGATCGGCGTGTTCCTCACCGGCATCTACGGCGGCTACTTCGGTGCCGCCCAGGGCGTCGTGCTCATCGGGCTGCTCGGTGCGCTCACCACCGGGCACCTGCAGCGGCTCAACGCCGTCAAGAACGCGCTGGCGCTGACGGTGAACCTGGTGGCCGCCGTCGTCTTCGTCAGCGTCACCACCGTCGACTGGGAGGTGGCGATGGTGATCGCCGCCGGCTCCACCGTCGGCGGACTGCTCGGCTCCCGCTACGGCCGCCTGCTGCCCCCGGCGGCCCTGCGGGGCGTGATCGCGGCGGTCGGTCTGCTGGCCATGGCCGACCTGATCGCCGGTTCGCGCTGAGGCGCGCGGGGCCGCTCCCTTCGGGGCGGCCCGGCGCGCATCCGGTCCTGGCGCTACCTCACCACACGCGCACCGAGGAGCCCTTGGCGAAGACCGGGCTCGTCGCGCCCGCCGGGACCTCGGTGAGCGGCCGGGCCACCTCCTCCACCAGCGGGCCGACCTTCGCCGCGAGCGCGTCGAGCGCGTCGAGGTCGAAGCCGTAGACACGGGCGGCATTGCCGCCCACCATCGCGGCGACCTCCTCGTACGGGACGCCCGCGAAGGAGGTCCGCAGCGCCTCGGTCGTGTACGGGAAGGTGCCCTCGTCGTGGGGGAAGTCGCTGCCCCACATGATCTTGTCGAGGCCGATCCGGTCCCGCAGCGGCACCTCGTGGGCGCGCATGAAGCTCGCGCCGACGAAGCAGTTGCGGTCCCACGCCGCGCGCGGGCCGTCGCCCATCAGGTCCGCCAGGCCCGCGCCGAACTTGGACTCCGCCGTCGCGGCCCGCGTCGCCGCGCCGACCAGGCGCCGGTGGTAGTACTCCAGCATGTCCAGCACGCCGGGGATCCAGCCGGATCCCTGCTCGGTGAGGACGAGCCGCAGCTCCGGGTTGCGCTTGAAGACCCCGCCGAACACCAGGTGCCACAGTGCCCGGTGGGAGAACCACGTGGTCTCCACCATGAACACCGCACGCGCCGCCGGCTCCTCGCCCAGCTGCGGACTAGCTGAGCCCGCATGGTGGTTGACGGGGACGCCCAGCTCCGCGCAGACCTGCCAGAGCGGCTCGTAGACGCCCGACCACAGCTCCGGCACCGGGGACCCCGGCGGCACGCCGGGCAGCACCAACCCGCCCGTCAGCCCGGCCGCGTGGCAGTGGCGGACCTCGGCGACGGCTGCGTCCATGTCGCCCAGCAGGATCTGGAAGGTTCCCGCCCGGCGGCCCGGGGCCTTGGCGCAGAAGTCCGCCATCCAGCGGTTGTGCGCCTGGAGCCCCGCCCAGCGCAGCTCGAACTCCTCCGCGGTCGGCTGCACCGCCGAGAGCGAGGTGCTCGGGAAGAACGGCGGCACGGTGTTCGGGAAGACGACCTCGGCGACGATCCCGTCCTGCTCCAGCTCGGCCAGGCGGCGGTCGGAGTCCCAGTTGCGGGTGGCCTCCGGCGCCATCAGGTCGGTGAACGGGTTGACGTACTGCGCCGCCCAGGCGTCGAACGCCTCGTGGTGGCGGCTGGACAGGTAGGGGCGGTAGTCGAGCAGGTCCGCGCCCGCGTGGCAGTCGGCGGAGACGATCGTGTACCGCTCGGGTCTGCCCGGGGTCTGCGGGGTGTCCGGCGTGGCAGTCACAGGGTGAGTCCCTCCGTGGGTGCGGCGGTGCCGAGGAACGGGAAGTCGTGGCCCGTCAGCCAGTGCCGGCCGACCTCCCGCGCCGGCGCCCACGCCGCCAGCACGGCGGACTGGTCCTCCGGCTGCCCGAGGTCCGCCGGACGTGGCCCGATCCGCTCCGCGATCGGTGCCAGCCTCGCGGTGTCGAAGCCGAACACCTCCGCGCAGTTGAGACCGAGCATACGACGGGTCTCCTCGATCGGGATGTCGTGGAACGTGGTGCGCATCCACTGCCGGGTGTTGGGCCAGGTGCCCTCCGGGTGCGGGTAGTCGCTGCCCCAGCAGATCGTGCCGACGCCGATCTCGTAGCGGTGCGCGAGCTCGCGCCGCTTGGTGTTGGTGGCCGCGATGAAGCAGTTGCGGTCCACGTAGGAGCTCGGCGCCATCGTCAGCTCGCTGAACGGCGAGAGCTTCTTGCCGCCGTGCGCGCCGAGGTAGAGCCGGTCCATGAACCACAGCAGGTTCGGCAGCCACCAGCACCCCGACTCCGCGACGCCGAACCGCAGCCCCGGGAACCGCTCGAACACGCCGGACCACAGCAGGAACCACAGCGGCCGGGACGGCCAGAACGTCACCTCGGTGACGTAGATGCCGAGATGGTCCCCGTACTCGTGGCGCGGCGCCGCGCCGGAGTGGGTCACGATCGGCATCCGCAGTTCCTCGCACACGGCCCAGACCGGGTCGTAGCGACGGTCGTGGTACGGCGCCTTGTCCACCCACATCGACGGGATCATCACCGCTCCGAGCCCGTCCGCGTGTGCGCGCCGCACCTCGGCGACCACGAGCTCCGGCTCCGCCGTGATCGGTAGCAGCGCGACGCCGCAGCGTCGTTCCGGGCTGCCGCCGGTGCGGATGAAGTCGGCGAGCCACCGGTTGTGGGCGCGCGCTCCGGCGAGACCGAGCACCGGGTCCTGGTCCCCGCTGAGCCCCAGGCCCACCCCGAACGGCGCGGCGGTCCGCGAGTCGACGGCGTCGGCGTCCGGGAACACCACCTCGGCGGCGACGCCGTCCCCGTCCAGCTCCTTGTCCCGCTGGGCGGCGTCCCAGCCGCCGCGCAGGCCCTCCTCGTGTTCCTCGAACCACTTCTGCGCGAACGCCTCGTTCCTCACCCCGAGCCGCGTCGCCTCGTCGCGCCGGGCCTGCGCCTGCGCGAGGAACTCGTCGAACGCACGGTGATGTGCGGCCTCCAGGTACGGCCGGTACTCCTCGGTCGGGAGCCCGGCGTGGCAGTCGGAGGAGATGACCAGGTACGGATCTTCGTAGGACATGAACTTTCCTCCCCTCAGAAGTTGCACTATGTGGGGGCGCGAGGCTCTGCCGATGTGCGGCTCCTCCCCCAGCCTTCGGCCGGGAGGTGCCCCCTGCGTGGGCGCGAGTAACCACCCTGTGCGGACGGCCCTGCTCAGTGGGGACCATCCGCACGTGGGTGGCTTGTCGCGCAGTTCCCCGCGCCCCTGCGGGGGCTAGTCGCCGAGGATGAACTTCTCCAGGTAGCCCGGGTTCTCCCGGTCCAGCATCGACTGCGAGCGCGCGCGGATCTGGCGGTCGCTGTGCTCGCTCGGCGGCAGCAGCCAGAAGCGGTCGGCGCGGATGCCCTCGGCGACGAACTCCGCGACCTCCTCCACCGGCGTGAACTCGATCTTCTGACCGGAGGCCTCCATCGCCGCCTCCCATTGCGCCAGCGACCGGTACGGCGTGCGGCGCGGCCGCTCCTTCGCGTAGCGGTCGGGGCGGTTGCGGTGGGACTCCCACAGGCCCGTGCGGAGCATGTGCGGGCCGGGAAAGAGGACGGACGCGCCGATCGGCGCGCCCTCGGCGCGCAGGTGGGCGTAGAGGGACTCGGTCATGGTGACCACCGCCGCCTTGGTGACCGCGTAGACGGACGCCGTCGGCAGCGGGGCGATGCCGCCGTCCCCGGACGAGGTGTTGACGACGTGCCCGGGCTCCCCGCCCGCCAGCATGCGCGGCAGGAACGCCTGGACGCCGTGGAAGACACCCCACACGTTGACGGCGAAGGCCCACTTCCAGTCGTTGGGCTCGTGCTCCCACATGCGCCCCTCGGCGCCCGAACCGACGCCCGCGTTGTTGCACAGCACGTGGACCGCGCCGAAGGCGCGGTACGCCGCCTCCGCGAGGGCCTCGACGCTGTCGCGCTCGGACACGTCCGCGAGCTGTCCGACAGCCTCCGCGCCGCTCTCCCGCAGCCCCGCGACGGCCTTGTCCAGTGCCGACTCCTCGACGTCCGCGAGGACGACCCGCAGGCCCTCGGCGGCGAAGCGCCGCGCCATCGCGAGCCCGATCCCGCTCGCCGCGCCCGTGACGACGGCGACCTGACCTTCCCTCAGTTCCACGCTCACGCCCCCCTCGAGGTCGGCGGCAGGGGTACCGAGTCCAGCACCTGGGCCGGGTCGTCGTAGCGCTGGTGCACGAACGGCAGCAGCGCCTGCGCGCTGACCCGCTCGACCACGCGGCCGCGCTGGTCGGAGGTCTTCTCGCCGATGGTGATCTCGACCAGCCGCCGCACCGGCAGGTCCGCGACCGGGTCGAAGGCGGACTCGCGCAGGATCACCTCCCCGCTGACCGCCTCCAGCTTGCGGACGCGCTCGACGCGCGTGCAGTACACCAGGACCGGGTCGAGGTCGAAGCCCTCGCCGTCCACCGCGGGCAGGAACTTGAAGTAGAAGTCCACCTTCTCGGCCGGCGCGGGCACCTCCAGTGCCCCACTCACGCGCCCGCTCACCTCGACGAAGTCGATGCCGTGGCGGCCCAGTCGGGCCGTGACCGCGTCGCCGTCCCGGGCGACCTCGACCTCGCCGAGCTTCTTCGGCTCGCCGAAGACCTCGCGGCCACCGATCAGCGCCCGTTCGGTGGTCATCGGCATGACCAGCGGGTACCAGCCGCTCTGCCCGCCGTGCTGCGCGGCCACCGCGAAGGAGCCGGCGCCGAGCGGGCTGCCGAAGATGTCGACCTGGCTGATGTTGACCCGTACCAGTGGCCGTTCGGTGGGCTTGAGCGGCGCGGGGAGCACCTGGGCGACCGCGTCGGGATCGCTCTCCCACACGGCCACCACCCCGGTGGACCAGATGTCGGGCAGGACCGATCGGGCCTGTTTGGCCGCGCGGATCTCGTCCTCCGTGCGCGGGCCGTAGCGTACGCGTGCCATGGCGGTGCCGTCCCTTCGCTCGTGCCGGTTCTCTGTAACGGTGTTACTTACTACTCCGAACCATGCGAAGGGTGAAGAGTCATGACGATGATTCAGTTCCTGTGTGCGGCACGCTGGGTGGCCGCGATGCAGGCGAGGACGAGCAGTGCGGCGACCGGCGCCGCGGCGGGTATCGCCTCGTGGAGCAGCAGGGCCGCCCACAGCAGGTTCAGCAGCGGTTGCGCGAGCTGGACCTGCGCGGCCCGCTGGACGCCGATCAGGGCCATGCCCCGGTACCAGGGGATGTAGCTGACGAACTGCGAGGCGCCCAGGAACAGCACGCCCGTCAGTGCCTGCGGGCCGAGGTGGACGGGCTCACTGCCCAGGGCCAGGAATGCCATCGTCGCCGTGACGGGCAGGACGGCCACCAGTGCCCAGGCGATCACCTGCCAGCCCGGCAGCTCCCTGGCCAGCCGGCCGCCCTCCGCGTAGCCGGCCGAGCAGACCAGCAGCGCGGCGAACAGGTACAGGTCGGCGCTGCTCGGAGCGCCGCCGTGCTGGAGCAGGGTGAACGCCGCGACGACGACCGCGCCCGCGACCGCGGCCAGCCAGAACGCGCGCGGCTGGCGGCTGCGGGTGCGCACGGCGGAGTAGCAGGAGGTCGCCAGCGGCATCAGCCCGATGACGACCGCGGAGTGCGCGGTCGTGGCGCTCCGCAGGGCCAGCGTGGTCAGCGCGGGGAACCCGACGACGCAGCCCAGGCCGACCGTCAGCAGTCCGGCCCAGTGCCGCCGTTCGGGCAGGCGGACCCGCCACGCTGCGAGGCAGACGGCGGCGATCAGGGCGGCGAGCGCGCCGCGCAGGCCGACGGTGCTCCAGGGGCCGAAGCCGCGCAGCGACCACTCGGTGGCGGCGAAGGAGAGCGAGAACAGCCCGACGCCCGACCCGGCCAGCGCCAGGCCCCGTCCGGTGCGGACGGGCGAGCCGGCGGACTCGGCGAGTGCTACCGGCCGAGAGATGATAGCGCTATTATGTACCTTCATGAACGACAGTAGCAGTGCCGCTGACCTTGTGGAAACCCTGCGCCGGGAGTGGGAGCGCTACCCGGGCGGGGAGAAGCTGCCGTCGAGCCGCGCGTTGATGGAGCGCTACCGAGTCAGCCCGGTGACCGTCTCCCGGGCCATCGGCGCGCTCGCCGCCGAGGGGCTGGTCGTCAGCCGTCCCGGGGCCGGGGTCTTCCGCGCCGAGCGGCGCGTCACGCACGCGGTGGCCGGGGACGTTTCCTGGCAGGAGGTCACCCTCGGCGCCCACGACGCGCTCGCCGAGCCGCGTGCGGACGCGGGCGGGCTGCTGGCCACGCTCACCCTGCCGCCCGCCGACGTGGTCGACCTCGGCAGCGGGTACCCGCACGCCTCACTGCTGCCCGAACGGGCTCTCGCCGACGCCCTCACCCGGGCCGCGCGCCGGCCCGAGGCGTGGGGCAGGCCGCCGGTCGAGGGTCTGACCGAGCTCCGCTCGTGGTTCGCCCGGCAGGTCGGGGGCCCCGAGGCCGGCCTGTCCGCGGCGGACGTGCTGATCACCGCGGGCGGCCAGGCCGCGCTCACCACCGCGCTGCGGGCCCTGGCCCCCTCGGGCGCGCCGGTGCTGGTCGAGTCCCCGACGTACCCCGGCATCCTCGCCGCCGCACGCGCCGCGGGCCTGCGGCCGTTCCCGGTGCCGGTCGACGGCGACGGCCTGCGCACCGACCTGCTGGCCGACGCCTTCGCGGTCACCGGCGCCCGACTGCTGGTCTGCCAGCCGCTGTTCCAGAACCCCACGGGCGCGACGCTCGCGGCCGACCGCCGCGGGGAGGTGCTGCGCCTGGCACGGGCCGCGGGGGCCTTCGTCGTCGAGGACGACTACGCCCGCCTCCTGGTCCACGCGGATGCGCCCGCGCTGCCGCGGCCGCTCGCCGCGGACGACCCCGACGGCGTCGTCGTCCATGTCCGCTCGCTCACCAAGGCGGCCTCCCCGAGCCTGCGCATCGCCGCGCTGACGGCGCGCGGCCCCGCGTTCGAGCGGCTGCGCGCCACGCAGACGGTCGACAGCTTCTTCGTGCCCCGCCCGCTCCAGGAGGCGACTCTCGCCCTGGTCTCCTCCCCGGCCTGGCCGCGCCACCTGCGTGCGCTGTCCGCCGCGCTCCAGGAGCGCCGCACCACCCTCGGCGCGGCCCTGGCCCGCCACCTCCCGGACCTTCCGCCCGCGCCACTGGCCCCCGGCGGCTACCTGGCCTGGCTCCGCCTCCCGCCGGGCACGGACGAGCGGGCCCTGGCCGCCTCGGCCTTCCGCGCGGGCGTCGCCGTCACCCCGGGCGCCCCCTACTTCGCCGCCGAACCCCCGGCCCCCCACCTCCGCCTGAGTCACGCCGCCGCCGTCAGCCCGCCCCAACTGGCCGACGGCGTCTCCCGCCTGGCCGCCGCCTGGCCCGCCTGAGTCACGCCGCCGCCGTCAGCCCGCCCCAACTGGCCGACGGCGTCTCCCGCCTGGCCGCCGCCTGGCCCGCCTGAGTCACGCCGCTGCCGTCAGCCCGCCCCAACTGGCCGACGGCGTCTCCCGCCTGGCCGCTGCCTGGCCGCCGCCTGGCCCGCCTGACCCGGCGGTCGCCGCGGTCGCATCCGCGCACCGGGCAGGGAGCAGGGCCGCGCCGCGCCTCGCGCCCGGGCCGAGGTCAGCGTTCCAGCAGGCGGCGGAGCCAGTGGGTGCGGGCGTCCTGGGCGGTGCGGCTGACCGCGGCCTGCGGGGCGATCGAGTCGAACCCGTGGCAGGCGCCCGGCCAGACGTGGAGTTCGGCGTCGCCGCCCGCGCGCCAGAGCGCGTGCGCGTAGGCGACGGCCTCGTCGCGGAAGGTCTCGGCCGAGCCGACCTCGATGTAGGTGGGCGGCAGACCGCCCAGGTCCGTCGCGCGGGCGGGCGCGGCGTAGGGGGAGACGTCCGCGCGGCCGTGGCGCTCGCCCAGCAGGGCGCGCCACGCGGTCGCGTTGGAGGTGCGGTCCCAGGTGTCGTGACCGGCCAACTGCTGCGCGGAGAAGCTGTCGTTGCGGTCGTCCAGCATCGGGCTGAGCAGCATCTGGCCCAGCGGCGCCGGTCCGCCGCGGTCGCGGTTCAGCAGGGCGAGCCCGGCCGTCAGGCCCGCGCCCGCGCTCTTGCCGCCCAGGACGAGGCGGTCCGCGTCCAGGCCGAGCGCGGCCGCGTGCTCGACCAGCCAGAGCAGTCCCGCGTGGCAGTCCTCCACCGGCTCCTGGTACTGCGCCGCCGGCGCCAGCCGGTACTCGACCGAGACCACCGCGAGCCCCAGCGGCAGCGCCCACTCCCGCAGCAGTCGGGGGAGCACCGACCAGGCGTTGCCCATGACCATCCCGCCGCCGTGGACGTAGTACACCACCGGCAGCGCGGTCGCCGCCGTCCGGGCCGGGCGGCCCTCGACGAGGACGACCTGGTGGCCGTCCTCCGTCGGCGCCTGCAACTCCCGTACGTCGAAGAGTCCATCGGCCCGCAGCGTCCCGAGCGTCGGCCGCGGCCGCGTCGTCACGTCCCGCTGCTGCCACGCGGCGAGGTTCTCCGCCGTCATCGGCTCCCCGGGGGCCCGGTTCGCCCCGCCGAGCGCCACGGCCAACTCCGCGTCGAGCGGCGGCACCCGCCGCCCCCTCGCCTCCCCACCCACCGGCACCACCACGACGTCCCCCTCTCCCGCAGGGCACCGGTCGGCGCCCGCGCGGACAGCCTGCCCCACCTACACCGCGGTGAGGTGCTCGATCATCTGCTGCCGGACCCGATCGAGATGACGTGCCATCACCTCGGCGGCAAGGTCGCCCCGGCCCTCCGTGATCGCCTCGGTGAGCTGCTCGTGGTCGGCGATCGACGCCTCGGTGTGCGAGACCGGCACGTTGTGCCGACTGCGCAGCACGCTGATCTGCTGGTGCACCCGTTCCACCTGCTCGGCGATGCGGGGGCTGCGGGCCGCGTCGAGCAGCGCGTGGTGGAAGTCGAGGCTGCTGCGGTGGGCGTACCGGCGCCCGCCCGCCATCAGTGCCCGGGACTGTTCGCACGCCCGGCGCAGGGCGGTCACGTCCTCGGGCTCGCGCCGCGCGGCGGCCAGACGGACGGCGGCGGTCTCCAGCGCCGTCCGCAACTCGAAGAGCGCCTCCACCTCCTGCGGTCCGGCCTCGAAGACGACGGCGCCCTTGTTGGGCACGTGCACCAGGAGGCCCTCGCTGACGAGCTGCCGGATCGCCTCGCGCAGCGGACCGCGGCTGATGCCGAGCTCGCGGGCGACCTCCACCTCGTTGATCCGGCTCCCGGACGGCAGCTCGCCGGTGAGGATCCGCTCGCGGAGCGTCCGCACCAGTTGGACGGGCAGTCCGCGCTGGAGGGTGTCGGGCATGCGTGGCGTCCGTCCGTTCGGGGCTGACCGCTGCTCTCGCCCGGCCAGGGGAAGTATCCCACCCCGTGGTGGCCGTCGACGCGGGCCACGCCAAAGTGATAACTGTTGACACTTGGAATGTCGATTCGGCCGCCGGCCGACGAGAAGGGGAGTGCCCTGTGTACGAGATCGTGGCCGAGGTCCGGCGAGGCGACTTCCTGGAGTCCGTGCACCACGGGACGGTGCTGGCGACCGGACCGGGCGGGCGGACCGTCCTGGACGTCGGCGACACCGCTCGCCCGATGTTCCCCCGGTCGTCCAACAAGCCGCTCCAGGCCCTCGGGATGCTCCGCGCCGGACTCGACCTGGACGGCGAACTGCTGGCCCTGGCCTGCGCCAGCCACTCCGGCGAGGCCTTCCACCTCGACGGTGTCCGAGCGATCCTCGTGCGGGCCGGCCTGGACGCCGGCGCCCTGCGGTGCACAGCAGGACTGCCCATCGGGGAGGCCGCGCAGCGGGAGTACCTGGCGGCCGGGGGCGTCCCCACCCCGCTGACGATGAACTGCTCGGGCAAGCACGCCGCGATGCTCGCCACCTGCGTCGCCAACGGCTGGGACACCGCCGGCTACCTCGCCCCCGGCCATCCCCTGCAACTCGCCCTGCGCGAGACCGTCGAGGAACTGGCCGGGGAGAAGGTCGCCACGACCGGCGTGGACGGCTGCGGCGCGCCCCTGTTCGCCCTCGGCTACCGCGGCCTGGCCCGGGCGTTCGCCCGGCTGGCGACGGGCCGCGCCGGAACGCTGGAACACCGGGTCGGCCAGGCCATGAGCCGCCACGCCGAGTACGTCGGTGGGACCGGTCGGGACGTGACCCGGCTCATGCGGGCCCTGCCCGGGGCGGTGGCCAAGGACGGAGCGGAGGGCGTCTACGCCCTGGGGCTCCCGGACGGCTCCGCCGTCGCGCTGAAGATCGCGGACGGCTCCACCCGGGCCCGCGCCGTGGTGATGGTCGCGGCCCTGCGGCGCCTCGGGGTCCCGGTCGACGCCCACGAGACCCTCACCGAGCTGGCCACTGTGCCCGTCCTCGGGCACGGCGAGCCGGTCGGCGCGGTGCGCCCGGCCGCGATCCTGCTGGACCCCTCGCGGGCCTGAGCCGGGCGGCGTCAGTACGCGACGCCGACCACCGCGCGCTCGGTCTCCGGCATCCCCACGGTGCGCAGCATCAGATCCGCCACGTCGGCGCGGGAGACGGTGAGGCCGCGGCGCAGGTTGTGGCCGAGGGCGGTGCGGTAGGTCCCGGTGTGCGGCTTGTCGGTGAGGCGGGGCGGGCGGACGACCGTCCAGGCCAGGCGGCTGGCGCGGAGCTCGTCCTCCATGGCGGCCAGGTCGGCGTAGTGGTCCCGCAGGGCGCGCTTGACCACGGGGTTGAGCAGGTGGCGCATGGCGAAGCCGTCGCCCTCGTCGTAGCGGGGCGGGTTGGGGCGCGCCGGGGAGGGGACCGTGCCGATCGGCGCGGCGCTGACCACGACCAGGCGCGCCGTGCCGACCGCGTCCATCGCCGCGATCAGCGCGCGGGTGCCGCGCCGGGCCACGCCGTGGTCGGCCTTGGTGCGGGCGCCGAGCCCGGAGAGCACCGCGTCGGCACCCGCGACGGCGTCCCGCAGCGCGGCGGCCTGTGCCTCGTCGGTGGAGGAGAGGTCGACGGCGACGGCGTTCACCTCGACGTCGAGCCGGGCGGGGTTGCGGACCACGGCGGTGACCTCGTGTCCCGCCGCGAGCGACTGCGCCAGGATGTGCCGGCCGATGCCGCCCGTGGCGGCGACGATGGTGAGCTTCATGGGACTTCCCCTGCCGGAGTGTGGTGTGGGTAAGGTTCCTTTGTAAGCCATACTCTATGGGGACAATAACCTATGAGTTCCAAACTACCTAGGAGTGAGATGCGCGACGGCCGACGCGAGGTCCGCGAGGGACTGCGCGAACTGGGCGTCCAGCTCGCACAGCTCAACCGCCGCGTCGGCGGGCGCCTCGGCCTGCGCGACGCGGACCTGGACTGCCTGGACCTGATCAGCCGAATCGGCCCGGTCGGCGCCAGCCACCTCGCGAAGGCGGCGGGCCTGCACCCCGCGACGCTGACCGGCGTCCTCGACCGTCTGGAACGCGCGGGCTGGATCGTCCGCGAGCGCGACACCGAGGACCGCCGCGCGGTCCGGATCCGCGCCCTCCCCGACCGCGGCAAGGAGGTCCTGGCCCAGTTCGCGGGCATGAACGGCGCGGTCCAGGAGATCTGCTCCCGCTACGACGAGGCCCAGCTCTCGGTCATCGCCGACTTCCTGACCCGCGTGGCCGAGGCCGGCCGGGTCGAGGGCCTGGCCCTCGAGGAGAGGAACCAGTAGCTCCCATCTGTGGCGCGTCAGTGCACAATTGGCTGTCCATCGGAAAGGGGCGCCCGGCGATGACGGTGAAGGACGGACTCAGCCGCACCGCGGTGCTCGACGCCGCCGCCGACCTCGTGCGCGCCGGCGGCCCGGGGGCGCTGACGATGCGCCGGCTCGCCGCGGAGCTGGGCTGCGCGGTCACGGCGATCTACTGGCACGTCGGCAACCGCGAGGCCCTGCTGGACGAACTGGTCACCCGGACGGTCAAGGAGATGGGCGAGATCCGCGCCGAAGGCCGGACCCCGGCCGAGCGCGCCGAGTCCGTCGCGCTCGCCCTGCGCCGCAAGCTGCGGGCCCGCCCGCACCTGATCGCCCTGGTGCACGAGCGCGGCCTGACCGAGGTGATGATGCTGCCCGCGCAGCGCGCCCTCGTGCACGAGGCCCACGCCGCCGGGCTGCGCGGGGTGGCCGCCGCGGAGGCGGTGCGGGCCCTGCAGTTCCAGGTCGTGGGCTTCGTCCTGGTCGAACGCAACCGCGAACGTGCCCCCGCCCAGCACCCGGGCGAGCCCGACCTGTGGACCGCTGCCACGGCCGAGCAGGATCCCGCCCTGGCCTCGGCGTTCGCCGCCGCGCCGGATCTCGACGCCCTCTTCCGCGCCACGGTGCGCGGACTGGTCGCCTCCCTGTGGCGCACTCCGGTGGTCGGGCCGGTGGTCGGGCAGGTGGTCGACGGGGTGGCCGGAACGCTGCCCGGGGCCCGAGGATGACCGACCTCAGCTACGACGTGGACCCGGCGGACCCGGCGGGCGTTACGCCTCGTCCGCCGTCAGGTGCGCGGTGAAGCTGAACCGGTCGCCGCGGTAGAGCGAGCGCACGCACTCGACGGGCCGGCTGTCGCGGTCCCGGGTCACCCGGTTCAGCAGCAGCATCGGCAGCGCCGGGGTGGTGCCGATCAGCTGCACCTCGCGGGGGGAGGCCAGCACGGTCTCGATCCGCTCGTCCGCGTCGGCGAAGACCACACCCGCCGCGCGCAGGTACGCGTACAGGGAGGTGCGCGGGTCGAAGTCGTCCGCGAGCGCCGGGAACCGGTCCGCCGACAGGTAGGTGCTCTCCAGGCCGACCCGCTCGGCGTCCGCCAGCAGCACCCGCTCCAGATGGATGACCGGTGCGCCGACCGTCACCTGCAACCCCGCCGCGAGCGCCTCGTCTGCGGCGATCCGCTCGAACACCACCAGCTCACGTCCGGGGCTGCGCCCCTGTCGGCGCACCCCCTCGGTGTAGCTGGCGAGGATCAGCGGCTGCACCATCTTCGGCCCGGCCGCCACCGTCGACCGCCCGCTGCGCCGGACCCGCCCCTCGAGGCGCAGCTCGCGGATCGCCTGCCGCACCGTCATCCGCGACACGCCGAACCGCTCGGCGAACTCCCGCTCGGTGGGCAGCGGAGTGCCCTGCCCCAGCTCGTCGAGGACCGCGTCGATCTTCTGCTTCACCTGGAAGTACTTCGGCGGCCGCCCGTGCTCGGGCACGCCCGCCCGCACGGCGGACAACGTCGCGGGCGGATCCACGGGCGGATCCACGCGCGGTTCCGGCGGCGAGGGCACGGGCTGCGGTTCGACGGGCATGCTGCTCACGGCCGCGAGCCTAGCCGAGGCGTCCTCTCCTCTCCGCGCCACCCGTCCCGCGCCGCCGGAGCGCTGCGCGTCGCCCCGCGCGCCCTCCGGGTGCGCCCGCACCCCGGCAGGTCCCGCCCGACCCGCGCGGACGGCGTCGCCTCCGGCCCGGGTCGGGCGCCGATACTGGCGGAACCGGCAGACCCAGTGCAGGGAGGGAAGCCCACGATGCTGGCACCGGAGCAGTTCGCCGCCCGGCTCCCCAGGCACGTCATGTCGGCGTGCGTCCTGGTCACCGATCCGGCCGACCGCATTCTGATGCTGCACCAGGCGCACGGCTACCCCGGCCACCCGCCCTGGTGGCAACTGCCCGGCGGGCTCGCCGACCCGGACGAGCGGCCGCACCAGACCGCGGTGCGCGAGGCGTTCGAGGAGAGCGGGATCGCCCTGCCCCGGGTGCCGCGCCTGCGGGCCGTGGACTACCGCTCGCCGGCGGACGGCTGGCCGCCGGTCATCGACTTCTGCTTCGACGCCGGCCACGTCCCGCCGGACACCCCGGTCGTCCTGAGCTCCGAGCACGACCGCGCCGAGTGGCGCCCTTTCGCCGCCTGGCAGTCCCACCTCCAGCCCGAGCAGCGCGACTGGTTCGCCTCGGTCTGGCGCGCCCGCACGGCGGGGACAGTACTGCACCTGAACGACGGCAGGGAGCCGTAGCGCTGTGCGGGCCGGCTGACCCTGCGTCAACACCCCTGCGTGTCGATCACCCTCGTCTCCCCGCACCGCGCCCCCGGCCTGGTTCGTTGAGCGAAGGACGGCCGGACGGCCGGATGGCCGGCGGCGTGCGAGGGAGCGGTGCGGTGACGCTGGTGGAGCTGACGGGGCGGTCGTGTCTGGTGACCGGTGCGGCCAGCGGGATCGGGCGGGCGACGGCGGAGCTGTTCGTGCGGATGGGTGCCCTCGTCGTCGGCTCCGACGTGGACGAGGCGGGCCTGGCCCGGCTCGGCGAGCGGCTCGCCGCCGAGGAGGCGCCCGGGCGGCTGGTGCCCGTCGTGGGAGACGTGTCCGTCCCCGCGGACGGCCAGCGGATGGTGGACGCGGCGGTCGCGTCCTTCGGGCGGCTGGATGTCGCGGTGGCCAACGCCGGCATCCTCCCGCTCTCCGACGTGCTGGAGACCGGCCCCGAGGACTGGGACAGGGTGATGGCCGTCGACGGTCGCGGCATGTTCCTGACCTGCAAGTACGCCATCGAGGCCATGCTGTCGACCGGCGCGCCCGACGGCGGCGGCGCGATCGTCTGCGTCTCCTCGATCTCCGGCCTGGCCGGCCAGGCCCGGCAGGCCGCCTACGGTCCCGCCAAGTTCGTCGCCTCCGGTCTCACCATGCACCTGGCGGTGGAGTGGGCGCCCCGGGGCATCCGCGTCAACGCGGTCGCGCCCGGCACCATCACCACGGAGCGCGTCCGCGCCCTCCAGGACGAGCCGGGCGGCCCGGAGTACCTGGAGGAGATGGCCAGGGCCCACCCCCTCGGCCGTCTGGGCCGCCCCGAGGAGGTCGCCCGCGCCATCGCCTTCCTCGCCTCGGACGCGGCCTCGTTCGTCACCGGCGTCGTCCTGCCCGTGGACGGCGGCTACCTGGCCCGCTGAGCGGCGGCGCCGCCCGACCCCTTCCGGTCCTGAGATACTGACCTGCAGGGACGAGGAATCGGAGACGGGCGCGATGGACAAGGCGGGGACGCCGGGCAGGCCCACGGAACTGATCGAGTACGAGATGATGGTGCTCGGCCGGCACGTCCACATGGGTGCGCCGAGCAAGCGCACCAGCGCGAACCTGGAGCGCAGCGCGTACATCCTGCTCAGCCGCCTCCAGGGCCAGGGGCCCATGTCCATCGGCCAGCTGAGCGAGGCCTTCGGCCTGAACGCCTCCACCCTCAACCGCCAGACCGCCGCGCTGGTCGCGGCAGGCCTCGCCGAGCGCATCCCGGACATGGACGGCGGCATGGCCCGCAAGTTCCGCATCACCGCCGAGGGCACCCGCCGCCTGGACGAGGCCCGCGCCGAACTGGTCTCCGGCCTCGACAAGGTCCTCGCGAGCTGGGACCCGGCGGACGCCGCCGCGTTCGCGGACTATCTCAAGCGCTTCAACGCCTCCATCGAGCACATCGACGGCCGCCCCTGGCCCCGCCCGTAGACCGACCGCGCCAGCCAGTGTGCCGTGGCTGCCCGGGCCCGCCGGTGGTGATCAACCCTGCCGGTGGGTCACCACCCCGTCCGACATGGTCAGCGCGACCGGAGCCTCGGCCAGTTCGTCCGGGTCCGCCGTGAGCGGGTCGAGCGTGAACGCGGTGAGGTCGGCGCGCAGGCCCGGGGCGATGCGGCCGGTCGTCTCCGCCTCGCCCGCCGCGATCGCGGCGTGGGTGGTGAAGCCCTCCAGCGCCATCAGCGGGGTGAGCGCCTGGTCCACGGCGACGGGCGGGGTGTCGGTGCCCGCGTGACGGCGCAACTGCGCGTAGGCGAGGATGCCGCGCGCGTCGAAGTGGGCGATCGGCCAGTCCGAGCCGAGCGCCAGGACCGCGCCCGCGTCGCGCAGGCTGCGGCAGATCCAGGCGCGCTCAGCTCGCTCGGTGCCGAGCCGCTGGGACCACTGGTCGGTGTGGTCGGCCCGGGTGTACGCGGAGTGCGTGGGCTGCATCGAGGCGATCACGCCGGCCTCGCGGAAGCGGGCGGCCTGGGCGTAGGGGAGGGTCTCGATGTGCTCGACGCGGTGCCGCATCCGCCCCTCCGTGCCCAGCGCGGCGACGGTGTCGAGGACGTGGCGGACGCCCGCGTCGCCGATGGCGTGGGTGGCCGTGCGCACGCCCGCGGCGTGCAGGTGGTGCACGGCCTCGGAGTAGGCGGCCGGGTCGAGCCAGAAGCTGTCTCGGCTCTGGCCGTGGCAGTCCGGGTGCTCCAGCCACGCGGTGCCGCCCTCGACGGTGCCGTCCATGAAGAACTTCACGCCGCCGACCAGCCAGTTGCGGCCCGCCTCGCGCTGAAGCGCGATCAGCTCGGCCAGTCCCTCCTTGTCGGTCCCCGGCATGCACCACGGGGCCAGCCGCAGGCGCAACGGCAGCGGCCGCTCCGCCTCGACGCCGCGCAGCAGCTCCAGCACGTCGCCGCCCGCGTCCATCACGTGCGCGCCGGTCAGGCCGGTCGCGGCCATGCCGGACAGCAGCGCGAGCAGCGCCTCGCGGCGCTCGGCGAGCGGGCGGCGCGGCATGACGTCGACGACCAGGTCCATCGCGGCGTGCTCGATCAGGTGGCCGGTCGGGGTGCCGTCCGGCTCGCAGACGACCAGCGCGCGCTGCGCGAACGCGCGCGGTCCGTCGACGCCGGCCAGGCGCAGCGCCGCTCCGCTGGCCAGGGCGGAGTGGCCGTCGTAGAGGCGGACGAACGCGGGGGTGTCCGGGCCGAGCACCGCCTCCAGGAGCTCGCGGTGGACGGGTCGGCCGCCGAAGACGTTGTGGTCGAGGCCCCAGCCGATCACCCACCCGTCCGTGCGCGGCGCGGCGGCGAGCGCGGCGCGCAGGCCGTCCAGGTCGCGGACGGCGCTCAGGTCGGCGCCGGTGGCGAGGTCGAGGCCGAGTACCGGGTGGCTGTGACCGTCGGTCAGGCCCGGCGTGAGGGTGGCGTCGCCGAGGTCGATCACCTCGGTGTCCTTGCCGCGCCACGCCCGCGCCTGCGCGGCGTCGCCGACCGCCGTGATCAGGCCGTCCTTGACGGCCACGGCCGTGACGGGCGAGCCGGGGGCAGGGTCGGGGGAGAGGGTGTGGATCCGTGCGGCGAGGACGACGGTGTCGGGCGCGGAGGACAAGGGTGTCTCCTTGGGTGAGGGAAGGCTGGGGAGAGGGCGGCTCAGGAGGTCGCGGCGGGTTCGGCCTCGGGGGCGGGCGCGGCGTCGGGTGCGGTCTCCTCGGTGGGTTCCGCCGCGAAGCGCGCGTACACCCCGGGCCGCCCCGCGCGCACCCGCAGCGCGTAGCCCAGGCCCAGCGCGAACGCCGCCGGGACGATCAGGACGAGTGTCAGGTTCACCGTCGCGGAGGCGCCGGTCAGCAGGCCGACGTTCGCGATCACCAGCCACAGCGCGGCACCCAGCAGCAGCGTCGCGACGGCGGGGGCGACGACGGTGCGCAGGACGCCCTCGCCGTGGGTGACGCGCCGGAAGTAGAGCGGCACGGCCACGGCCGCCAGCAGTTGCAGCGCGACCAGGGCGAGCATGCCGGGGGTGTTCACCCACAGCAGCAGCTGCGTGTAGGGGTCGGCCCCGGCGACGGCGAAGGCCACGACGACCACGACGGCGAGCACGCTCTGGGCGACACCGGCGACGTAGGGGGAGCGGTGCCTCGGGTGGATCCGCCCGAGCGCGGCGGGCAGCACGCCCTCCTCGGCCATGGCCAGGCCGTAGCGGTTGGTGGCGTTGTGGAAGGCGAGCAGCGAGGCGAGCAGGCTGGTGACGATCAGCACGTGCATCACGTCGGCGGCCCAGGGGCCGACGTAGCTGCCGATGGCGGAGAAGAACAGGCCTGTCGGGTCCTTGGCGGCGGCCGCCACCACGTCCTTGTCGCCGTAGGCCTGGATGATGGTCCACACGATGAAGGCGTAGAACAGGCCCAGGAACGCGACGGCGATGTAGGTGGCGCGCGGGATGGTCCGGGCCGGGTCCTTGGCCTCGCGCCGGTAGATCACGGTCGACTCGAACCCGGTGAAGGCGGCGAACGCCATCGCCAGCACGCCCGGCATGCCGCCGGCGCTGATCCGGCTCGGCGCGAAGGAGCTCAGCGAGAGGCCGTGGGCGCCGCCCTTGGCCAGTACGGCCACGGCGAGCAGGACGAGGATCGCGGTCTCGGAGAGCAGCAGCACGCCCAGCACCTTGGCCCCGAAGTCGATCGACCGGTACCCGCCGAACCAGATCACCGCGACGCCGAGCAGGGCCAGGACCGGCCAGGGCACGTTCCAGCCGACGAGTGACCGCAGGGTGTCGTGCGTGGCGGAGCCGAGCAGGCCGTAGACGCCGATGTTCATCGCCAGATAGCCGAGCAGGGCGAGCAGCGCCGCGCCGAAGCCGGCCGGACGGCCGAGCCCGCGGGTGATGTAGGCGTAGAAGCCGCCGCCGTGCCGGACGTGCCGGCTCATGGTGGTGAAGCCGACGGCGAAGACCGCGAGCGTGATGCCCGCCGCGAGATAGGCGGCGGGCGCCCCGATCCCGCCGACCAGCAGCGCCAGCGGGGCGACGCCCGCCATGACGGTCAGCGGGGCGGCGGCGGAGACGACGAAGAAGGCGATGTCGGCGGTACCGAGGGTGCCCCGGCGCAGGGTCGGTGCCGGGGGCGGTGTTGTGTCGGTCATGGGGGTGGTGCCTGCCTTTCTGCGGCGACAGCCATAAACCTAAAGGCTGATGGTTTCGGCACCTTAGACCGCGCGGCTACCCTCTGGGAAGACCCGAATCTCTCGATCACGCGGAGGGGATCCGCCATGGGGCGCCCCAGCAAGGCCCTGCTCGACCGGGAGCGGATCGCCGCGACCGCGCTCGACCTCGTCGACGCGGAGGGCGACTTCAGCGTGCCCAAGATCGCCCGTCGGCTCGGCGTGCAGACCGCCTCCGTCTACCACCACGTCGAGGGCCGCGCCGGGATCGTCGAACTGCTGCGGGTCCGCATCGCCGAGGACATCGACGCCACGACGCTCGACCTCCGGCCGTGGGACGCCGCGTTGGAGGCCTGGGCCCGCAGTTACCGCGCGGCGTTCGCCGCGCACCCGCGCGCCATCCCGCTGCTGACGACCTCCCAGATCAACGCGCCGGAGGTGCTGGCGCAGTACGAGCGCGGCGTGGCCGTGCTGTTGGCCGCGGGGTTCGCACTCCCGTCGGTGATGCCGGTGATCACGGCCCTGGAGAACATCGTCCTCGGCTCCGCGCTGGACCTGGCGGCACCGGAGGTCATGTGGGAGCCGGCCCCGGACGGCTCCACGCCGCTGCTGGCCCAGGCGCTCTCGGCCGCGCCGGGCCCTGGCCGTGCCGACCAGGCTTTCGAGATCGCGTTGCAGGCGTTCCTCGATCACGTCAGAGGGACGTTGCACTCACCCCAGGGGCGCGGGGAACTGCGCGAGTAGCCACCGGCGTGCGGATGCCCCGCGCGTTGCTGACCATCCGCATGTGGGTGGCTACTCGCGCAGTTCCCCGCGCCCCTGGGTAGTGCAACTGCCTGGAGGAGCAGATCCGAAACGGAGTTGCCCATGCTGGACGCCACTGACGCGGCACTCGTTGCCGCGCTGCAGCGGGATGGACGCGTCAGTTTCCAGGAGCTCGCCGTGCAGACGGGCATCTCCCGGGAGGCCGCGCGGGCGCGCGTGACGCGGTTGCTGGAGCGGCGGGAGGTGCGGGTCGTCGGGATCGTCGCACCGGACGTGCTGGGGCTCGGCGCGCTCGCGCACGTCTCGGTGGAGGTGGCCGGCGACAGTGCCGTGGTCGCGCGGGCGCTCGCCGGGCGGGACGCGGTGATGTTCCTGTCCCGCACCGCCGGCCGGCGCCAGCTCGTCGCGGACATGCGGGCCCGGGACGCGGCCGCGCTGGACGGCGAGCTGACGGCGATCCGGGCCGTGCCCGGTGTGCGCGGGATCGAGGTGTTCCGCTGCGTCGAGCTGGTCAAGGACGCGTACTCCTCGGCGGGTCCCGAAGTGCCGCCCCGCTCGTCCGCGGCCGCGCCGCCGGACGACCGGGACCGCGCGCTGCTCGCGCTGCTCCAACGCGACGGGCGGATGAGCTACACCGATCTCGCCGAGCGCGTCGGCCTCTCCCAGGCGGCCACCCGGGCGCGCGTGCTGCGGTTGATCGAGTCGCGCGCGGTGCACGTGACGGGCCTGGTCGCCTCCGCCGCGGTCGGAGTGCGGGAGGCCGCCGGGATCGGGCTGGGCGTCGACGGCGCCGCCGCGCCCGTCGCGCGCGCCGCCGCCGCGCTGGAGGGCGTCAACTTCGTCATGACCGGCCACGGCCGGTTCGACCTGGTCTGCGGCGTGGACGCGCCGGACCGTGGGCGGCTGCTGGACACCCTGGAGCGGCTGCGCGCGCTGCGCGGCGTGGTGCGCTCGGAGAGCTGGGTCCACCTGGAGATCGCAAAGGAGGACTACGCCCAGATTTCGCCGGTCTGACGGGCCCTTCCATGGCAGTGGAGCGGGGCGGCAAATGAATCGCCCAAGTCATGGCTGTCGACCTGCAAATCCATCTCTGACCAGCCTTGACGCCGTCTTTTCGCCTGCCCTCTAATGGCCGGACCACCCCGTCCGCGTCCAGCAGAGAGCCCGATACGGATGACGTCCCCCAGCCCCACCTCACCCCCTGCCGCCGCCGCGGAACTGCCGAGATCCCTCGGCGTCTTCGGCGCGGTCATGCTGACGCTCTCCTGCGTCACCCCCGCCTCCTCGCTCTTCATCGTCGTCCCGCCGCTGCTCATGACGCTCGGCAGCGGAACGGTCCAGGCCCTCGTCATCGCCGCCGTGCTCTCGCTCGGCGTCGGCCTCTGCTACGCCGAGCTCGGCACGCTGGTGCCGAGCGCCGGCGGCGAGTACTCGATCGTCGGACAGCTGCTCGGCCGGATGACCGGCTGGCTGGTCTTCGTCATCTCGATCGTCTCGCTGGTGGTGATCCCGCCGATCATCGCGCTGGGCACCTCCGCCTACATCGGCTCGATCGTCCACGTCGACGCCCGCTACGCGGGCGCGGTGGTCATGCTGATCTCGGTCTGCGTCGGCGTGCTGGACATCAAGTCGAACGCCCTGATCACCGGCATCTTCCTCGGCATCGAGGTGCTCGCCGCCGGGCTGGTCAGCGTGCTCGGCTTCGCGCACGCCAAGCAGCCGCTGTCCTCGCTGCTGCACGCGGGCGTCCCCGACGGCCACGGTCACACCTCACCGCTGACCGTCGCCCTGCTGGTCTCCGGCCTCGCGGTCGCGCTGTTCACCTACAACGGCTTCGGCACCGCGATCTACCTCTCCGAGGACCTGGTCGACCCGCGCCGTTCGGTGGCCCGCACCGTGCTGTGGTCGCTGCTGGCCGGTGTCGTCGTCATCACCGTCCCAGTGACCGCGATCTGTCTGGGCGTCAGCTCGCCCGACCAGCTCGCCGCGGGTGACCTCGTCGCGATCGTCGACTCCTGGGCGGGCACCGGCGTCGGCACCTTCGTCAGCCTGTGCATCGCCGCCGCGATCCTCAACGCCGTCATCGTCATGGTGCTGCAGAACGGCCGCGTGCTCTTCGCCTCCGCCCGCGACCGCACCTGGCCCGACCCGGTCAACCGCGCGCTCGGACGGATCCACCCGCGCTGGGGCTCGCCGTGGGTCGCCACCCTGGGCATCGGGCTGCCGGGCGTCGTCCTCGCACTCGCCGTCGACATCAACCAGCTGCTCGGCTTCACCGGAGTCGTCGTCGCCGTCATCTACCTGCTGCTGGGCGTCGCGGCGCTCACCGCGCGCACCCGGCGTCACCGCGCCACCCGCGCCTGGCGGATGCCGCTGTGGCCGGTGGCGCCGGTGGTCACCGTCGCCTCGCTGGCCTACGTGCTCACCCAGCAGACCGCGCACGACCTGATCATCACCGGTGTGGTGCTGGCTGTCGGAGCCCTCTACTGGCTCTGCTACCTGCGCCCCCGTGCCGCCACCCACTGGCAGCTCAGCCTCCCCGCCGACGAGCGCCCGGCGGAGGCCGACGCCCCCGCAGCCGCCGGCCCGCTCACCGCAAGCACCGCCAGCACCGCACGCTCGGAGTTCCTGTGATCCGCCACGCCGACCTGATCGTCCACAACGCCCACGTCCACACCGTCGACCCGGACCTGCCGCGCGCCGAGGCCGTCGCCGTCCGCGACGGCGAGATCGCCTGGGTCGGCGCCGAGGACGGCTGGACCGCCTGGCGCGGTCCGCAGACCGAGGTGGTCGACGCCCGCGGCCGGCTGCTGCTGCCCGGGTTCGTCGACGCCCACAACCACGTGCGCCTCGGCTCCGACTCCGCCTGCGTCCAGCTCGCGGGCGCCCGCACGCTGGAGGAGATCGGCGCCCGGATCTCGGCCTGGCTGGGGGCGAACCCGGACGCCGAGTGGGTCGAGGCCGAGGCCTTCGACTACTCCGCGATCCCCGACGGCCGGATGCCCACCGCCGCCGACCTCGACGCGTTCACCGGCGACCTCCCGGCCTTCGTGCTCAGCTACGACGTCCACACCGCGTGGCTCAACACCGCCGCCCTGCGCCGCCTCGGGATCGACGCGAGCGTCGAGCAGACCCCTTACGGCACTGTGGCCAAGCACCTGGAGACCGGCGAGCCGACCGGTTTCCTGACCGACTTCGCCGTCCGCGGCCTCTCCCGCGAGGGACACCGCGCCCTGCGCGCGGCGGGCGTGCCGTGGGCGCACCCGGACCGGCAGTACCGACGGCTGTGCGGCAGCCTGGACATGGCGGCGGAGTACGGGATCACCACCGTCGTCGAGCCGCAGAACTCCCTCGACGACCTGGAGCTGTTCGAGCGGGCGGAGGCCGAGGGCCGGCTGCGGTCCCGGTTGGTGGCGGCGCTCTTCCACCCCCGCGGCACGGGCGAGGCGGACCTCGCCGAGTTCGCCGCGGCTGCCCGCCGCCACGACGGCGACCGGATGCGGGTCGGCCCTCTCAAGCTCTACATCGACGACGTCGTCGAGCCGCACACGGCGGCGCTGCTGGAGCCGTACGCGGGCCACGCCCACCACCGGGGCGAGACCTTCTACCCTCCGGCCGAGTTCGCGGAGACCGTCGCCGCGCTGGACGCGGCGGGCTTCCAGCTCTTCGTCCACGCCACGGGAGACCGCGGGATCCGCACCGTGCTCGACGCCTTCGAGTACGCCCGCACGGTCAACGGCCCGCGCGACGCCCGCCACCAGGTCGTCCACGTCGAGTGCCTGGACCCGGCCGACGTGCCGCGCTTCGCGCAGCTCGACGTCGTCGCCTGCATGCAGCCCCGGCACTGCGCGCCGGACATCGCGGGGCCGGGCCAGGACTGGGCCGAGGCGGTCGGCAAGGAGCGCTGGACCAAGGCGTGGCCGATGCGGACGCTGCGCGACTCGGGTGCGCGGCTGGCCTTCTCCAGCGACTGGAACGTGGCGGAGATGGACCCGATGGTGGGCCTGTTCACCGCCGTCACCCGCCAGGGCCTGACCGGCGGTCCGGCGTGGATGCCGGACGAGACCGTCGACCTGGCCACTGCGATCCACGGCTACACCATGGGCAGCGCCTGGGCCAACCACCTGGAGCGGCGCCTCGGTTCGGTGACCGTGGGCAAGCAGGCCGACCTCGTGCTGCTCTCCCGGGACCTCTTCGCGATCGAGGACCCGCGCGAGATCCTGGACACCGTGGTGGACCTGTCCACGGTGGGTGGCGAGGTCGTCGTGCGGCGCGCCTGACGCGCTCTTCTCACCAGGTCCAACGGCGGGGATCCAACGACTCGTTCCCGATCCGCCTGTGACGTTCCCCTTGCCGTCCCACCCTGTCGCCGCACCCGCTGACCTCGGCATACTCCACCACCGGACACATCGACGGTGAGGGGACGCAGTGGTCGGCGCGGCGGCGGCAGGAACGTGGAAGCTCGGGGATCTGGAGGTGAACCGCGTCGGCTACGGCGCGATGCGGCTGACCGGCAACGGCATGCTGGGCAATTCGGACGGCACGTCGATCGACCGCGAGCACGCGGTCCGCCTCCTGCACCGCGCCTTCGAGCAGGGGGTGAACCACCTCGACACCGCCGCGTTCTACTTCTCGCCGATCCGCTCGGCGAACGAGCTGATCAACCGGGCGCTCGCCACCTGGCCGGGCCGCGACGAGATCGTCGTGACCACCAAGGTCTGGCCGGGCCGGGACGCCGCGGGCGAGTGGTACTGGGGCCGACCGGACCAGTTGCGCGGCCAGGTCGAGGAGAACCTGCGCCAGCTGGGCCGGGACCACCTCGACGTGGTGAACCTGCGCCGGAACTTCGCGGATTCGATCGCCGAGCACTTCGGCGTGCTGGCCGACCTGCGCGAGGCCGGCCTGATCCGGCACCTCGGGATCTCCAACGTCAAGCCGAAGCATGTGGCCGAGGCCCAGGCCATCGCCCCGGTGGTCTGCGTGCAGAACTCCTACAGCCTGGACTGGCGGCGCGCCGACGAGTCCGGGATGGTCGACCTGTGCCGGGACCAGGGCATCGCCTTCGTCCCGTATTTCGCCGTCGCGGGCCTGCGCCGCGAGGCGGCCGTGACCGAGGAGCAGGACGCCCGCGTCCTGACCGTCGCCCGCGCCCACGGGGTGACGCCGGCCCAGGTGCGCCTCGCCTGGACGCTGCACCGCGGCCCGCACGTCCTCGCCATCCCCGGCACCACGAGCCTCGCCCACCTCGACGAGAACATCGCCGCGGGCGCACTCCACCTGAGCGTGGAGGACCTGGCCCTGCTCGGTCAGGCCTGACGCGAGCCGGGCTGAGCCCGGCGCCCCGTCAGACCGCGGCCGGGACGGCGGCGGCCGCCTCCCGCGCGGTCGCCGCCTCGGTCAGGGCGGCATCGATCCGGGCGTTGCTGGTGAAGCGCGCCGCGACGACCACCATGGTGCCCAGCACCCCCGCGCCGAACAGGAACGGAGCACGCAGCCCGGCCACGGTGGCCAGCCAGCCGCCGAACAGGGCCCCGGCCGGGCCCGCGCTGCGCGAGAGCAGGCGGGACGCGGCGGTCACCCGTCCCATCAACGCGTCGGGGACGATCGCCTGCCGGGTCGAGCCGCCGAGCACGATGGTGGCGCCCATGGCCGCGCCCAGCACCGCGAACCCGGCTCCCGCTGCGATCGCGCCCGGTGCCAGCCCGATCCCGAGCAGGGCCACCGCCTCGACCGCCGCCGTCAGCGTCAGCGTCCCGCCGGTGCCGAAGCGTGCCGAGAGCCGGCCCGCGAGCAGCGTGCCGGACAGGCCGCCGACCGCCTCGGCGGTCAGGAACACGCCGTAGAGGGCGGGGGCCAGATGCAGGGTGTCGTGCACGTAGAGGGCCAGCACGGCTCCCACGCCCACGAAGGCGAAGTTGCCGACGGCGGGCCGCAGCGCCAGGCCCAGCAGCAGGCGGTGCCGCAGCAGGTAGAGCGCGCCCTCGCGGGCCTCCGCGAGGACGGAGGCGCGCTCGGCCGGACGCGGCCTGGCGGGCGTGGGCGGCAGGGAACGGATCATCAGCGCGCTGAAGAGGAACGTCGCGGCGTCGACGACGATCGGCACCGCCCGCCCGAGCGCGAAGAGGAAGCCGCCGACCGGTGGGCCGACGAAGCCCTCGGCCACTTGACCGGCGCCCTGGAGGCGGGAGTTGGCCCGCTGGAGGGCCACCGGTTCGCGCCCGAGCAGAGTGGGGAGGTAGGCGCCGGAGGCGCTGTCGAAGAAGATCTGGCCGATGCCGAGCAGGAACGCGGTCGCGCACAGGACCGTGATGCTCGCCGCGCCGAGGGCCGCGACGACCCCGAAGGCGACCATCAGCGCGAACCGGGCGGCGTCGGTCACCCACAGCACCCGGCGGCGGTCCCAACGGTCCACCAGGGTGCCGCCGATCAGGCCGAGGAAGAGCCACGGCAGCAGCGCACAGGCCTCGACGGTACTGAAGACCATCGGATCGTGCGTCAGCCCGAGGGCCAGCAGCGGGAGCGCGGTGTAGTAGATGCCGTCGCCGAGGGAGGAGACACCGGAGGCGGCCCATATCCGGTGGAACGAGGGCGGGAGCGGAGCCTTGCGCACGGTCATGCGTCCTCGTCCTCGTTCTCGGGCGTGGTGCCGGTGGTCCCGGTGCGCTCCGCGGCCAGCGGGTCGTTGGGCCGGTAGAAGGCCATCAGCAGGTCGGCGGCCGCCTCGCCCGGATCGCTGATCGAGGCCAACTCCTCGACCAGTGCCCTGAGTCTGTCGTTGAACTCGGCGAAGGCCGCGTGGCTGAGCCGCACGTGCTTGAGCGAGACGAAGCGCTGCTCCACGTTCGGGGAGGACTCCATGTCCGCCAGCGCGTGGCGGACCAGGTGCTCGGTCGTGTCCCCGGCCGCCCGGGGCAGCTTGATCGCTTTGGCGACGATCGCGTAGTAGCGCTCGGTCACCCCGCGGACCTGGCGGGTCTCCACGACGTGGATCAGCCCCGCCTTGGCCAGCACCTTGACGTGGTGGTTCGAGCTGCCCTTGGCGATGCCGAGCCGCTCGGCGATCTGGGTGATGGTCGCCGGGCCGTCGCGCAGCACGCGCAGCACCCGGTGGCGGGCGAGGCTGCCGACGGCGCGGAGCTGCTCGTCGGTCTCGACCTCGAAGACGTCTGGTTCATCGGTCACAGCGACTATGGTCAAGCATTCTTGACCGCCAGTCAAGAACTCTTGACCATTCCGCTCGGGATCAGGCTCGGCTCAGCCCTGCGGGATCAGGCTCGGCTCAGCCCTGGGCGCGCTCCAGGAGTCCGCGGACGTAGGCCGCCTGGCCCGCGTGCTGGAGGTCGTCGCAGACCACGCTGATCAGCCGCACCGCCGCCGTGACCGGCGGGTTCCAGCGGGTGTCGACGATCCGGTCGAGGTGCGCGATGCCCGGCCCGGCCAGGAACGACAGCGTCGCGGCGTGCACGGCGTCGTGGTACCCCAGCAGCAGCTCCGCGCCGATCCCGTGGACCGCGCCGACCTGACGCGCGCTGTGACCGTAGCCGGTCGCCCCGGGCCCGAACGGCAGGCCGAAGCGCTCGTGCCACCCCTGCTCGGTCCACACCTGCGGGCCCTGGGCGAGGTCGGCGATGTGGTCGTCCTGAATCCGGGTCAGGTGCCAGACCAGCCAGGCGATCGAGTTCGCCCCGGGGTCCGGCCGGTAGGCGAGCTGTTCGGGGGTGAGGTTGTCGACACTCTCGTGGACGACCTCCCTGACCCGGTCGAAGGCGTCGGTGAGCAGTTCGGTCGCGATGGTCAACGTTCTCTCCCGTCAGCCGGGCCCGTCCCCCGGAGCGACCATAGCCCGGGGTGACCGTGTGCGCGCGGCCGGTTGGGCCGGATCGGCGGGCCGCGCGTCCCGGGTGAGCCGGAGGTGTGCGGCGGCCAGCACCACGCACAGCCCGGCGGTCGTCGACCAGAGCGTGGTCGTGCCCGCGTGTGCGAGCAACTGGGTGCCGAGCACCGGCGCGAGCGTCGCCGCGACGCCCCAGCTGGTGCCGAAGACGGCGAGGTGGCGGCCGCTCGCGCCGGGCGGAGCGAGGTCGGCGACCAGGGCGTAGGCGCGGCCCATGACGATCAGGTCCCCCACGCTCCAGACGGCGGACGCGGCCACGAGCGCGGGCAGGGAACGCGCGACGGCGTAACCGGCGAGCCCGCCGGCCAGCAGCAGATGGGCCAGGGCCAGGGCGACGCCGGGGCGCAGTCGCGTCAGGCGGCGTGCGCGGACCAGCGGCTGGGCGAGCACCGTGGTCAGGCCGGCGGCGGTGAAGAGCAGTCCGGCGTCCGCGGCCGGGTGGCCCTGGCGGGCCAGTGCGAGCGGCAGTGACATCACGGTCTGCTGGTTGACCAGGGCGTAGGCGGTGCCCAGGGCGAGGAGGCTCAGCAGTGCGCGGTCGTGCAGCGGGCTGGTGCCACAGGTGTCGGCGCGTCGCCCCGGCGGTTTGTCGCGGGGGAGCGCCAGCCGGACGAAGAGCGCGCAGAGCAGGCAGGTGACGGCGTCGGCGACGAACAGCAGACGCAGATCCCAGCGGCCGAGCAGCGCGGCGATCAGCCCGGCGCCGATCGCCCCGGCGGCGAGTGCGCCGCTGAACAGGCTGAACGCCCGCACCCGCTGTGCCGCCGGCACCACCTCGGCGATGATCGCCTGGCTCGGCGGCTCGTACAGCTCGAAGGCCAGCCCGAGCAGCACGGCGCCGACCACCGTCCAGGTCAGCGACGCCGCGAGGGCGATCGACAGCTGCGCGACGGCGCACCCGCACAGCCCCAGCACGATCGTCGTGCGCGCCCCGACCCGGTCGGCGAGCCGGCCGCCTGCGAGCCGGGAGGGGATGGTCGCCAGCCCGAAGGCCGCGGTGACCAGTCCGGCCGTGGTCAGGCTCGCGCCGTGGGCGGTGTGGACCAGTGCGGTCAGGAACGGCAGCGAGAAGGCGCCGAGCCGGTTGACCACGCGGGCGAGCAGCAGCAGGCGCACCGTACGGGGGAGCGGCTCGGGACCTCGCACGGCATGCCTTCCGTCACTGGTGAATCGAGTATGGTCAGTGACAAGGACGGTAGATCGGCGAGAGGTAACTGGTCAAGTGTTGTTCGACAGTCACATGCGCACCTTGCTGGACGCCTCGGTCGCCCTCGTCAACGCCCTCACCGACGGCGAGGCGCGCGGCCGCGACTACCTCGCCCCGGTCGGCACCGAGCGCGTCGGCGCGGTCCGCGCCGTCCTGAACGCCGGTCCCGACCTCGGCCGCGACGCCGCCGACCGCCTCGCCGCCACCGCCCACGCGCTGCGCACCGTCTTCGAGGCCGTCGCCGCCGACCGCCTCGACGACGCGGCCCACGCGCTGAACGCGCTGCTGCGCGACACCGGAGCCCGACCGCAACTCGACCGCGCCCCCGGCGAGCCCTGGCAGGTCCACTTCCACGGCGCCGACGACTCCTACGCCGTCGGCTGGAGCGCCGGCTGCGCTACCGGCCTCGCCATGGCCGTCGGTGGCGACTACGCCGGCCGCCTCGGGCTCTGTGCGGCACCGCGCTGCGACCGCGTCTATGTCGACACCTCCCGTAACGCCGGCCGCCAGTTCTGCTCGACGGCCTGCCAGAACCGCGTCAAGGCCGCCACCTTCCGCGCCCGCCGCGCCGGCTGATGCCGCCGGAAGTCGCTCGTCCCGGTCCCGGCGCTCATGTCAGGATTCCCGGCATGACTGCTCGTGCCTTGAGCTTCGGCGCGATCGCCGAAGCCTACGAACGCTTCCGTCCGGGATACCCCGACCAGCTCCTCGGCCTGGTGGTGGGGTACGCGGGCGGGCCGGTGGGGACCGCGCTGGAGATCGGCGCGGGCACGGGCAAGGCGACCCGCCTGTTCGCCGCCCACGGGATCGCGGTCACCGCGACGGAGCCGGACGAGGCCATGCTCACCGAGCTGCGCAGGGCGGTTCCGGACGTGCGCACCGTCCGGGCCGGGTTCGAGGACCTGGAACCCGGCGACACCTACCAGCTGGTCTACGCGGCGGCGGCCCTGCACTGGACCCGCCCGGACGGCCGGTGGCCCCGCGTCGCCTCGCTCCTGGAGCCGGGCGGGGTCTTCGCCTCGTTCGGCGGGCCGTTCGAACTGGCCGACCCGGCCCTCGCGCAGGCCGTGCGGGCGGCACGGGCGCCCTTCCTGGAGAGCGACGACATCCCCTCGCCCGACGGGACCGATCCGGCGGCACCGATGCAGTGGCCGGGCACGGAGCTCCAGCACTCCGCGCTCTTCTGCGACGTGCGGCAGTCGGTCATCGAGCGGCGGGTGACCATGCCCGCGGCCGACTACCTCGGCCACCTGTCCACCGTCTCGGCCTACCTCCAACTGCCGCCCACCGTCCGGGAGCAGGCGTTCGGCGCGATCGCCGCAGTGCTGCCCGAGACGGTCGAGCTGACGGCCGACCTGACCGTCCACCTCGCCCGGCGCCGCGACGCGTAGCGCCTGTCCTGCGGGCTCACCCGACCGTCGGCCGGGCGACGGCTGTCGCCGTGCGGCCCCGACCGCAGTGGTGGGCGACGGTGTCCGCGAAGGCGAGCGCCAACGGGGAGAGGGCGTCCCAGCGTCGGGCCGCCCAGCCCGCGGTGAGGGCGGGGAGCGCCGGGAGGGGGATCAGGCGCAGGTCCGGATGGTCGGGACCCAGCCAGGCGGGCAGGACGGGGACGACCGCGTGACCGAGCCCCAGTTCGGCCAGCAGGATCGCGGTGTCCCAGTCGGCGACACTCGTGTCGAAGACGGGCGTGATGCCGGATTCCGTCAGCCAGGCGCCGAGTTGGCGACGGGAGGTGGAGTTCCTGGGGAGCCCGATCAGCCGGGCGTCCTGGAGGTCGCCCGGGTCGACGGACGCCCTGCCGGCCAGCGGATCGGTCGCACAGACGGCCAGCGCCCAGGGCAGTTGGACGACGGCGCGCTGTTCGACGGTGCCGGGTGCGGGGCCGAGAGTGATCCACGCGAGGTCGACGCCGCCCGCTGCGAGCGCGTCGAAACAGCCGCGGCTCGAGGTCTCGGTCTGGAACTCCAGGCCGGCCCGGGGAAAGCGCCGACGGAAGTCGGCGACGGCCGCGGACATGAAGTGCCGGACCGTCGTGGCCCCGGTGGTGACCCGCACCGTTCCCGCGTCGCCCTGCGTCAGCTCGTCGAGCCGGCGCAGCGCGTCGTCGATGCCCCCCAGGCCCTCGGTGACCGCCGCCTGCAGCAGGCGTCCGGCGGGAGTCGGCGCGACCCCTCGGGTGTGTCGTTCGAGCAGGGTCTGACCCACCTCCCGCTCCAGCCGCTTGACGTGCTGGCTGACGGCGGACTGCGTGCAGGACAGCTCGCGGGCGGCCGCGCTGAGCGAGCCGGTCCGGCAGACGGCGGTGAAGACACGGAGGTCGTCCAAGGTCATGGTGATCCAAGGTATTGCTTGGATCTGTGCCAGCAAACCCCTGGATTGACTTGGGTTTCCCGGATGCTCGACGATCGTCGCAGGGCCCAGGGCGGCAACCCGCCCGCCGGCTCCACCCGTTCCGGACGCGGTGGATCCATGGCGGGTGGGTGCCGACCCGTCCGGCGCGTCAGGAGGCGCGATGCACCAGTCCACCCCCGCCGCCACGGAGTTCCTGCGGCAGCGCGGCGCGGCGCGACTGCCGCACCCCGGCGGCACCCTGCTGACCCACCTCCTGCGCGTCGCGCGGCTGCTCGACGCGTGGGGTGCGGATCCGGACGTGCAGATCGCGGGCCTGTGCCACGCGGCCTACGGGACCGACGGGTTCGACCAGGCGCTGGTCGAACCGGCCGAGCGCGAGCTGCTCGTGGAGCTCATCGGCGAGCGGGCCGAGGCGCTCGTCCGCCTCTACGCGGGCTGCGACCGCGGCTTCGTGTATCCGCAGGTGGGCGGCGGGCGGCCGGTCGTCTTCCGCGACCGGTTCACCGGCCGCGAGTTCGTCCCGGCCGAGCCGGAGCTGCGGGGGTTCTGGGGGATCACCGCCGCCAACGAACTCGACGTGCTCGCGCACAACCCCGAGCTGGCCGACCGCTACGGATCGGCCCTGTGCGGGCTGTTCGCCCGCGCGGGCGAGCTGCTCCCGGCCCCGGCCCGGGAGGCCTGGGCCCGACAGCTCGGCGCCCCGGACGGGCCCTGCGCCCGCTGAGCCTTCGTCAGTCGGTCCCGGTCTGCCCGCGCAGCCGTGCCAGCGTCGCGTCGAGCCAACCGAGCTCCGCCGCGCTGGTCGCGCGGGCGATGGTGAGCAGGCCCTGGCGGAAGGGGTCGTCGAGCTCCTCGGCGCCGAGCGGGCGGTCGCCCTCGTAGAAGAAGCTGCTCGGCTCGCGCAGGAACGCGAGGCGGCGGTCGAGGACGGCGGCCTGGTCGGCGGGGGAGTCCAGGTGACGCAGGAAGGCCAGGACGGTGAACCAGTGGTTCTCGTCGCTGATCTCCACCCCGTCGGCCTCGCGCAGGCGGCGCCGCAGCTCGGCGCGGCCCGGCGCGGTGAGGGTGAGGGTGTGGCGCGGGGCGGCCCGGGTGCCGGGTTCCGTCTGGCGGGTGAGCCAACCCGCCTTCTCCAGGCGCTTGATCGCCGGATAGAGCGTGCCGTCGGCGATCGGCCGGACATGGCCGGTCAGATGCGCCACGCGCCGCTTCAGCTCGTAGCCGTGCAACGGCAGCTCGTAGAGGAAACCCAGGATCGCCAACTCCAGCACGGGAGTATTCTGCCTCATGGTCGCTATACATCGATCTCTTAGTATAGTCTTCACGAGGTAATAACGAGGCCATGAGGCCGAGAACGCCGACAGACGTGGGGGAGCCGTGCGCGACGCAGCCGTGACCGCCAAGGACGACCGGATCCGCTGGATCGAACTCCCGGGGAGCACCGAGAGCCGCCCCCGGGTCTACCTGCACGGGCTCGGCGCGTCCTCCGGGCCGATGTTCACGGCCGCTGCGGTCCATCCGGCGCTGGCCGGCCCCCGCGCCCTCCTGCTGGACCTGCTCGGCTTCGGCATCAGCGACCGCCCTGAGGACTTCCCGTATACGCTGGAGGCGCACGCCGACGCGGTCGCCGTCGCGCTCGAGGCGGCCGGCGTCACCTCCGCCGACGTCGTCGCCCACAGCATGGGCGGCTCCGTCGCGATCGTGCTGGCGCACCGCCACCCCTCGCTGGTCACGCGCCTGGTGCTCGTCGATGCCAACCTCGACGCCCAGGTCCCCGATCGTGGACGCCCGGGCTCCAGCGGGATCGCCACCTACACGGAGGAGGAGTTCCTGGCCGGCGGCCACCGTGAGGTCCGCGACCGTGTCGGCCCGCACTGGTGGGCCACGATGCGGCTGGCCGGACGGGTCGGCCTGCACCGCAGTGCGGTGGCACTGGCCCGGGGGAGCGAGCCGGTCATGCGGGAGCTGCTGCTCGGGCTCCGCGTGCCGCGGACGTTCCTGTACCCGGAGGCGGACGGCGCGCCGGGCCGCGCGGAGGAGCTCACCGCGGCCGGGGTCTCGCTGGTGGCGGTCCCCGACTGCGGGCACAACATCATGCTCGACAACCGCGAGGCGTTCGTCCGGGCGACGGCGGGGGCCCTGCGCGAGCCCCGCGGCTGAGCCGCGGCCCTGAAGACGCCGAGGGGGCACGAGGCGTGACGCCTCGTGCCCCCTCGGCGGGAAGCAGATCCCGGTCAGGTGGCCGCGTCCGCCACGGGCGCCTGCTCCGGCTCAGCGCCTGACTCCGCCGCGGCCTGGACGCCGCCCTTGAGGCCGACCAGCGCGACCAGCGCGGCGAGGGCCATCAGTCCGGACATGATGTAGAAGACGTACTGCACGCCGTGCGCGAAGTCCTGCTGGATGAAGAGCGGGATCTTGGCCGAGGAGCCGCTGCCCGAGCCGCCGCCGCTGTTGAAGGCGCTGGTGCCCGCGGCCGCCGCGTTGTTCGCCGCGGCGCGCGGCACACCCTGCTGGACCAGCGAGTCCGCGACCTTGGACTGGAAGATCGAGATCATCACCGTGCCGAGCACGGCGAAGCTGAGGCTGGAGGCGTAGTTGCGGACCGTCTGGGTGATACCCGTCGCCTCGCCGTAGGAGAGGCTGGAGGCGCGGTTGACGGCGTCGGTGTTCGACGGGCCGACCATCATGCCCATGCCCGCGCCGGAGACGACGATGGGCCAGGTGAGCTGGCTCATGTCGAGCGCGGTGACCTTGCTCGCCCACAGGTAGAACCCGACCGCGGCGATCACCGAGCCCATGAAGACCGGACGCTTCGCGCCGACCTTGTCCAGCAGCCGGCCGCCGATCTGCGAGGTGACCATGAAGCCGAGGAAGAAGTAGAGCAGCGTGATGCCGGACTTCTGGGTGTTCTGGCCCAGCGAGACGGCCGCGTACTCGCTGGCGAAGAAGAACATCGGCAGGAAGACCGCCATGGAGATGCCCAGGATCAGGCACTGCACCAGGAACGCCCGGTTGCTGAAGATCGCCACGTCGATCAGCGGCGCGGTCCGCCCGCGCTCGTAGCGGAAGAAGACCACCAGCAGCGCCGCGCCCGCCGCGATGGACAGGCCGATCGCCGGGTTGTGCCAGCCCCAGATGTGCGACTGCTGGAATCCGAAGACGCTCAGCGCCACACCGACCGCAATGAGCGCCAGGCCGACCCAGTCGATGGGCGCCGGGCGGTACTTGGTCTGCGGGCGGGCGATCGCGATCAGCAGCAGCGAGATGAGGGCGACCGGGATGTTGACCCAGAAGATGCCGCGCCAGGTCCACTCGGTCAGGTAGCCGCCCAGCACCGGGCCGACGGCGGTCAGGCCGCCCGCGATGCCGAAGAACAGCGCGAGCGCGCGCCCGCGCGAGCGCAGGTCGAAGGTGTTGACGACGATCGCCAGCGCGGCGGGGTACATCAGCGCGCCGCCGAGGCCCTGCACCGCGCGGAAGACGATGATCCACGCCTGCGCGAGCGAGCCGTTCGGCGTGAGCCCGCACAGGGCGGACGCGCCGGCGAAGACGACGACGCCGATGACGACCATGCGGGTGTGGCCCAGCGTGTCGGACAGGCGCCCGCCGAGGGCGAAGAAGGCGGCCATGGCCAGCAGGTAGGAGGTGATGGCCCACTGCACGCCGGTGCCGCTCAGGTGCAGCTCGGACTGGATCTTCGGTGCGGCGATCGACACGATGGTCTGGTCGATGAAGGTCATCGCCACGGCGCAGATCATGGCGGCGAGGACGAGACCCTTACGTCCTCCGGCGGATGATGATCCCGCGTCAGAATTGAAGCCGGTGGTGGCACTCATGCCCGTCGTTCCCCCTGGATGTTTCGTTTCGGCGCGCAGACCCTAGCACCAGGTACGTACCCCGCGGGAGCGCGCGACGCGCGGGTCATGGCCTGCGTACCGGCTGACACGTGCTGCCCGGGCGAGACTGCCCCCATGACCCACGCCGCCGGTAGCAACCCCCGTGTCCGCCGCGTCTACGACCCACCGGAGCCGGACGACGGCGCGCGCGTTCTCGTCGACCGCCTGTGGCCCCGCGGCCTGGCCAAGGCCGACGCGGAGCTGGACGACTGGCCCAAGGCGCTCACCCCCTCGACGGAGCTGCGCCGTTGGTACCACGCCACCGACCAGGACGAGGCCGCGTACGCGCGGTTTCGCACGCGCTATCTGACGGAGCTCGCGGAACCCGAGGCGGCGGCTGCGCTCGCCGCGCTGGCGGAGCGCGTCGCGGCGGGCCCGGTCACGTTGCTGACGGCGTCGAAGTATCCGGAACGCAGCCACGCGTCGGTGCTGCGGGAGCGTCTTGCCTGAGTAATCCAGCAGAAGAGGTTCCGCTCCGTCATGTGGGACGCCTCTTGTGGCTTCGGCACGTGTGCGAAATGATCCCACCCGTTCAAATTCGGAAGTGATGCATCGTCAAATTGTCATAAATATAGAGAGGTTGTGCAGAGTGACCGAGACGCCCCTCTGGCTCCAGGGCCGCGAGGCGGTCATCGCCGCTGCCCCCGAGGAGGTCTGGCGCGCCGAGACGCCGGACTACCACTTCTCGCACGAGATCATGCCCGGGCAGCGCACCGCCACCTTCGACCCGGGCTCGCTGGAAGCCGTCGTCGAGGGCATCGTCCAGGTCTTCGAGATGGAGGTCTCGCACAAGAAGGACCCGGCCACCTGGGTCTCGATGGTGACCGAGCACTTCCGCACCCGCGTCAACGGCGGCGCCTGGGCCTCCGCGCAGGACATCGTCGAGCAGGGCAGCTACAACATCCTGGTCGGCGACAGCGCCTTCTATCCGAACGTCGACTTCGACGGCTCCCACGAGGTCTTCCACGACGCGTTCCCGCGCGGCTTCTTCTGGGAGGTGCTGGAGGTGCTGACGCCTCCGCCGGTGGTGACCTTCAAGTGGCGCCACTGGGGCTCTTTCGAGGGCGAGTACGTCGGCCACAAGCCGGACGGCAAGCTCGTCGAGATGTTCGGCGTCAGCATCGCCAAGGTGAGCGACGACCTCAAGCTGCTGGAGGTCGAGCACTTCTACGACCCGAACGCCTTCCTCGGCAAGCTCACCGGCGGCTGCCCGATAGCCCGCTGACCGGAGCGGCCAGGGCGGACCAGGCCGAGGCCCACCCGCCCCGGCCCACCCGGCCGAGCACGCCCGGCTCGCGGCAGGCCGCGACCCGGCGGCGGGCCGCTCGGGCACGCTCGGCCGGTGCCCTCACCTTCGCGCCGCGAGTCTCACCCGGCTGACCCCTGACTCCACCGCCGTCGGCTGCTCCCACGGCCCGGCCCGCACCGGCCCGGACGTCGATCGCTTCCACCACTGGCTCGCGGGGCTCACCGAGCAGCCCGCCTGATCGCACCCGGCAGGGGTCAGCGGAGCTCGCGCTTGAGGATCTTGCCGGTGGCGGTCATCGGCAGGGAGTCGACGATCTCCACGATGCGCGGGTACTTGTAGCCGGCCATCTGCTCCCGGCTCCAGTCGATCAGCTCCTCGGGGGTGGTCCGGGCCGCGGGTTCCAGGATGACGAGCGCCTTGACCTCCTCACCGTGGCTCGCGTGCGGCACGCCCACCACCGCCGCCAGGCTGATCGCGGGGTGCGTCATCAGCACCTCCTCGATCTCCCGCGGGTAGACGTTGAAGCCGCCACGGATGATCATGTCCTTGGAGCGGTCGACCACGTAGTAGAAACCGTCCTCGTCCCTGCGGGCCAGATCCCCCGTGCGGAACCAACCGTCCCTGAGCACCTCGGCCGTGGCCTCCGGTCGGCGGTAGTAGCCCCTCATGACGTTGTGGCCCTTGACCGCGATCTCGCCGATCTCGCTGGCGCCGGTCACCTCGGACCAGTCGTCCGCGATCAGCCTGACCTGGACACCCCAGATCGGCACGCCGATCGAGCCGGGTCGCGGATCCCGGTCCGGGTCGCTGAACGTGACGACGGGGCTCGTCTCGGACAGCCCGTAGCCCTCCAGGATCTGCACGTGGAGCCGCTCCCGGACCTGGTGGATGATCTCGACCGGCAGGCTGGCCCCGCCGGAGACACCGATCCGCAGGTTCCGGGCGATCCGGTCCACGTCGACGTCCTCGGAGAGCGCGGAGAGCAGCCCCCACCACATGGTCGGGACCCCGGCGAAGAAGGTGATCTCCTCGGTCTCCATCAGGCGCACGGCCTGCCGTGCGTCGAACCGGGGCATCAGGTGCAGGGTGGCGGCCATCGAGAAGCCCGCGTGCATCTGGATGGTCGCGCCGAAGGTGTGGAACAGCGGCAGACAGAGCAGGTGGCTGTCGGTGGCGGGAGTGCTGCGGAACATCCGGTTGCAGGCCAGCACGTTCATCATGGTGCTCGCGTGGGACAGTTCGGCACCCTTGGCCTGGCCGGTGGTGCCCGAGGTGTAGAGGACGATCGCGGTGTCGTCGGCCTCGGTCGCCACCGCGTCGAAGACCGGGCTCCGGTCGGCGAGCGCCGCCCCCAGGGTCTCCGCGCCCTCGATCGGGCTCGGTCCGGCCGGATCGGCGGTGACCAGGAAGAACTGCCCGACCGTCCCGACCTCGCGAAACGCCGCCCAGCCCTCGGCGCCCATCGCCAGCTCCGGGGTGCCCTCGAAGCAGAAGTACGCCGACACCTCCGCGTCCCGCAGGTGGTAGGCGATCTCACGCGACTTCAGCAGCACGTTCAGCGGGACGACCACCGCGCCGGCCTTCAGGACGCCGTAGTAGACGATCGGGAACTGCGGCAGGTTCGGGCAGCTGAGCGCCACCTTGTCGCCGGGCCGGATGCCGCGCTCGGCCAGCAGGTTGGCGACCTGGTTCGAGGCGGCGTCGACCTGCGCGTAGGTCAGGCGTGTCGGCCCCAGCACCACCGCGTCGCGATCCGGATGCGTGCGGGCGGCGTCCTCGAGCAGGACCGACAGGTTCAGCATGCTTCCTCCGTGCGGCGAGCGGGTCAGCGGTGGGGATCCGCCGGTCAGCCTGCCACGAGGCGCTGTGGGGCGTCGACGAGGGGCCGCATCCCGCCGCTCTGCCCGTCCGGCCCGGCACGGTGCACGGCCGCGTGACCACCCGGACATCGTCGCCGTCCACGACGTGGTCGTCCAGGACGGCGTGCCCTGGAGGTGATGCGACTCGTGCAGGGGGTGTCCCTGGAGCGCCGCACGGCCGAAGGGAAGACCTCGCTCAAGCAGGTCACAGCCGTCGCGGTCGCGGTGCTGCGGGCGCTGGGCGCGGTGTATCAGGCCGGGATCGTGTGCCGGGACGTGAAGCCGGCGGCATCCTGCTCACCGACTTCGGGATCGCCGTCGACGCCCGTGACAGCCCTGGACCCGGCCACGGGGACGCAGGCGAACCGGCTTGCCCCGGCCGGGTCTCATTCCGGGTGAGCGGCTCCGGCTTCGTCTGTCTCGTGGCGGGCGCGGCTGGGTTGGACGCGCTTGGGTTCGCCCGGCATCTTCGGGTACTCCGGCGGGTAGGGCATGTCGCCCAGGCCGCGTTCGTCGAGGTCCTGCTGGTACAGCGCCAGGGCAGCGGAGATGTCGTGCTGTTCGGCATCCATCTCCGCGTGGACGTCCCCGAGTTCGGCAAAGCGGGCCGGCATGGTGGTGATGTCGAACTGCTGGGGCCGCACCTCCGGGACTTCGTCCCAGTGCAGTGGCGCGGAGACGGGTGCGTGGGGGAACGGCCGGATGGAGTACGCGGCCGCGATGGTCCTGTCGCGCGCTGTCTGGTTGAAGTCGACGAAAATGCGCTCGCCGCGTTCCTCCTTCCACCACGCCGTGGTCACCCGGTCGGGCATGCGGCGCTCGAGTTCGCGGCCGATCGCGATGACGGCGTGCCGGACCTGGATGAAGTCCCAGCGCGGCTCGATCGGGACGAAGACGTGCAGGCCGCGTCCGCCGGAGGTCTTCGGCCAGCCGGTCAGGCCCAGCTCCGTCAGGACCTTGCGCAGCTCCAGCGCCGCGTGGGCGGCGTCGGTGAAGTCGGTGCCGGGCTGCGGGTCGAGGTCGATGCGGAGCTCGTCCGGGTGGTCGGTGTCGGCCGAGCGCACCGGCCAGGGGTGGAAGGTGAGGGTGCCGCGGTTGACCGCCCACAGGACGGCGGCCTCCTCCGTCGGGCACATCTCGTCGGCCGGGCGGCCGCTGGGGAAGCTGACCCGGGCGCTGGGGATCCAGTCGGGCAGGTCGCGCGGGACGCGCTTCTGGTAGAAGGCCTCGCCGCCGATGCCGTCGACGAAACGCTGGAGGGTGGTCGGCCGGTCGCGCACCGCGCGGAGCGCTCCCGGGGCCACCGCCTCGAAGTAGCGGGCCACGTCCAGCTTGGTGAACCCGGTGTCCGGGAAGTACACCTTGCTCGGATTGGTCACCCGGACCGTCCGCCCGCCGATCTCCAGTTCCATCGCCTCGCCCATGCTGCTCACCGTAGGCCGGACCCGCGCGGGGCGCCCGTCGGGCGGGGCACGGTCCGCCGCCGCAGAATCGAGGGCATGGACCTGCCCGTGATGCCGCCCGTCAAGCCGATGCTCGCGAAGTCCGTGGCCAAGATCCCGCCCGGGATGCTCTACGAGGCCAAGTGGGACGGCTTCCGCGCGGTGGTCCACCGCGACGGTCCGCAGACCGTCATCGGCTCGCGCACGGGAAAGGAGCTGACCCGCTACTTCCCCGAGGTGGTCGCCCAGCTGGAGGCGCAGCTGCCGCAGCGCTGCGTCGTCGACGGCGAGATCGTCCTCGTCCGAGACGGTCACCTCGACTTCGACGCGCTGACCGAGCGGATCCACCCCGCCGCCTCCCGCGTCCGGCTGCTGGCCGAGCAGACGCCCGCGTCGTTCGTCGCCTTCGACCTGCTCGCACTCGGCGACGACAGCCTGATGGACGCGCCGCAGCGGGAGCGCCGGGCCGCGCTGGAGCAGGTCTTCGCGCCGGTGGAGCCACCGCTGTACCTGGCGCCCGCGACGCTCGACCCGGCGGAGGCCCAGCGCTGGTTCGACCAGTTCGAGGGCGCGGGCCTGGACGGGGTCGTCGCCAAGCCGCTCGAGGCCGCCTACGCGCCGGACCAGCGGATCATGTTCAAGATCAAGCACGAGCGCACCGCCGACTGCGTCGTCGCCGGCTACCGCGAGCACAAGAGCGGACCGATCGTCGGCTCGCTGCTGCTCGGCCTCTACGACGACAGCGGACGTCTGCAACACGTCGGCGTGTGCGCGTCGTTCCCGATGAAGCGCCGGGCCGAGCTCGTCGAGGAGCTCGCGCCGCTGCGGATGGAGGCGGGGGACGGGCACCCCTGGGCCGAGTGGGCCGACGAGCAGGCACAGGCGAGTTCGCGGATGCCCGGCGCGACCAGCCGCTGGACCGGCACCAAGGACCTGTCCTGGGTGCCGCTCCGGCCCGAGCGGGTCATCGAGGTCGCCTACGACCACATGCAGGGCGACCGCTTCCGGCACACCACGCAGTTCCGGCGCTGGCGCCCGGACCGCGACCCGTCCAGCTGCACCTACGGGCAGCTGGACGAGCCGGTCCGCTACGACTTGGCGCAGATCCTCGGCTCGGGGTCCGCCTGAACCGCGTTCGCCTGAACCGCGTCCGCCTGGGCGGGCGCCGTCGCGATCGGGGTGCGGGCCGGGTCGGCGTGCGCACGGGTCCACCGCTCGTGGCCCAGCGCCAGCAGGGCGAGCACCGTGCCGATGACCCCGGCGACGGCGAAGCCCCACGCGGGGGAGAAGCGGTCGATCACCGATCCGGCGAGCGGCGCGCCCAGCGAACCGCCCAGCGTCAGTGCCGCCGCCTGCAGGCCCATCGCCTGCCCCCGCGCGGACGCCGGGACCGCGGCGGAGATCGCCTCCGCCGTCGAGGCGATCGTCGGCGCGCAGACGAACCCGGCCGGGATCAGCGCGAGCGCGATCCACTGCCAGCCCAGCCCGCCGATCACGCCCACCGGGATCGTGCCGAGCCCGAGCAGCAGCATCAGCACGGGCAGCCGGCGCGGCCGCGCCGTCGAGCCGTGCCAGAAGCCGCCGACGAGCGAGAACGCGCACCAGGCGATGATCGTCAGGCCCGCCCACTGGGTCTGTCCGTGCTGACGCAGGCTGGCGACGACCGAGACCTCGGTGCCGGACAGGGTGAGGTTCGCCGCCGTGCACATGGCCAGCACCAGGACCAGGCGCGGGTTCAGCCAGGTGCCGCGCGGCAGCTTGGCGCGCTTCTGGGCGCGCGGGTCCGTTCCGGCAGGGGAGTGGTGGCGCGTCAGGATCCGGCCCAGCGGCCACATGCCCGCGACCGAGCCGAGGGTCAGCGTGGCGATCGCGTACATCGACGGCGAGGCGGTGTGCAGACCGGTCACGGCCACGACGGCCACGGCCGGGCCGACCATGTAGGCGAGCTCGACGATCATCGAGTCCAGCGCGAACGCCTGCCGCCGCAGCTCGCCCGGCACATGGGCGGCGACCGCCTGCCGGATCACCGGGAACACCGGCACGGACACCAGCCCGCCGAGGAACGTCGCCCCGACCAGTACCGGGTAGGAGAGGGAGGGCGTGACCAGCCAGTAGAGGAACTCCGCGACGCCCGTGACCACCAGCACCGGCCGTAGGCCGTGCCGGTCCACGAGTCGCCCGGCGAGGGGCGAGCCGAGCGCGAACCCGAGGGTGAGCGCCATGGCCACGATCCCGGCCGCGCCGTAGCCGCGGTGCTGGTCGAGGACGACATGCAGCGTCAGCAGCATGCCCTTGGCGGTGCCCGGGACACGGGCGAGAAGCGCGACGGCGAACAGAGCTCGGCTGCCCTGGATGGCGAAGACGGACCGGTAAGGGCCGAACAGACGGTGCATGGGTTATCCCTCCGCGGGGATCATTGCAGATTGCACAGCTTTCGCGCCTTCCGATATCACCCCCACCGGGTCGGTAGCCTGGCCCGATGCATCGGACCTGGGACCCGGACGCCCCCGGCGTGCTCCTGCTGCCGTCGGGACGGACCGTGCGGGGGAGAGGGCTGCGCGATGCGCTGCCCGCCGGGCCGCTGCCCGAGTTCGGCCTGTACCTGCAGGGCGAGGCGCCGCCCGCCACCGCCTGGGAGCAGTGCTGGCTGCGCTGGCCCGACTTCCGGCTCCCCGCCGACAAGGACGCCGCCGCCCGCGCCCTGCGGGATGCCTGGGCGCGGGCGGCGGCGTCGCGGGTCGAGGTGGCGTGCACGGCGGGGCGCGGGCGGACCGGAACCGCGCTGGCCTGCCTTGCCGTGCTGGACGGGGTGCCGGCCGAGGAGGCGGTCGCCTATGTGCGGACGCACTACTCCCGGCACGCCGTCGAGACGCCGTGGCAGCGGCGTTACGTGGAGCGCTTCACCGCGCCGCAGGAGTAGAGCGTCTGCGCGTTCCGGCCGGTGTCCGAGGTGCCTCCGTACGCGGACGCCGGGACGACGCCGCACGACTGACGGACCCAGTCCTGCACCGCGCCGCCCTGCGTCCGACCCGCCCCGGAGCCGGAACCCGGGCCGGCACCGGTGCCGGCCCCCATGCCCATGCCGCCGCCCAGGAGGACGAAGCGGAGCTGGTGGGTGGTGACGAGCCGCTGGAACGTGGCCAGGGTCGGGCTCGGGACCGCGCCGGTGAAGCCGCCCATCGGCATCACCTCCTTGCCCGTGGCCAGGATGTAGGGCGAGGCCGTGCTCCAGCTGGAGGTCGCCATCAGGTAGTGCGCGCCTGCGTCCTGGGAGGTGACGTAGTCGAAGAGCCGGCGCTGTGCCGCCGTCAGCGTCGTCGAACCGCTGAACCCGCCGAAGCCGCCCGCGCCGCCGGTGCCGCCCGCGCCGCCGGCGTGGCGGCCACCGCCCCCGAACGCGGCGTAGCCGCCCGCGTCGTGCCGGCCCCCGCGTTGCGTGCCCCCGCCGAACGCGGCACCGAAGCCGGCGAACCCGCCACCGAACCCGCCACCCTTGCCGCCGCGTGCGGCCGGACCGACGGACCCCATCATCGACGCCATTGCGCCACCGCCCGGACCGCCGCCCAGGACGGAGGTCGCCCACGCGGCCGGGGTGACCGCCACAGCGAGCAGGCCCGCCGCCAGACCGACCGCCGCGAGCCGGGGACGCGCCAGGCGCGGGACGCGTCCGACCGCGAGCAGCGCGACCGCGACGGCCGCCGCGGCGATGGCGAGCGGAACCGCCCACGGGCGGAACGTCGGGAACGGATGCGCCAGCCACGCCGCCCACGCCGCCGAGACGGCGACGGCCGCCGGAAGGACGAAGGCGACACGCCCGCCCGCGCGGTACTCGCGCCACATCCCGACCACGCCCGCGCCGCTGAGCGCCGCCAGCGGGGTGGCGACCACGCCCATGTAGTAGCTGTGCCCGCCGACGCTGCCCGCGCTGAAGGCGAGGAAGAACATCGCCAGCCAGGAGGCCCACATCAGGTACCCCGCCCGGAGCCGGTCGGTGCGGGGACGGCGGCCGCGCCGGACGACGCCGAAGAGGAGGGAGAGTGCCGCGAGTGGGTACAGCCAGCCGGTCTGCGAGGTGATGGCAGAGCCGAACATCTTGCCCCACCCGCCGTCGCCCCCGCCGCCACCGAGGACGGCGGCCCGCGCTGCCAGGGACTGCGCCGACGACGCCCCGGCGGCACCGGCCGCCCCGGCCGCCGCCCCCGAGGTGCCCGGCGCGCCGCCGAACCCGGGCGCGCCGGCGAAGCCCGTGCCACCCCCGCCTGTGCCACCACCGCCCGCGCCACCGAGGCCCTGCCGTGCCCCCGCACCGCCTCCGCCGCCGCCTCCGCGCACGGCCTGCACGCTGCCGGTGTCCGACGCGTTCACGCCCACCGCGGAGAACCGGTTCAGGAAGTTGTAGCCCACGACCATGCTGTAGGCGGAGTTGTCCGTGGTGCCGTCCACGTACGGCCGGTCCTTCGCGGGCGTCAGGGTGACCAGCGCGATCCACGACGCGGAGACGGCGAGGGTGACCACACCGGCCACCGCGAGATGCCAGAGGCGCCGCCGCAGCGTCGCGGGCGCGGCCAGCAGGTAGACCAGCGCCAGCGCGGGCAGCACGGCCCACGCCTCCAGCATCTTGGTCTGGAACGCCAGGCCGACGAAGACGCCCGAGGCGAGCAGCGTCCGCAGCCGGCCGGTCGTCGCGGCGCGCTGGGCCGCCTCCGCCGCGCAGATCAGCAGCAGCGTGAACGCGGGGTCCTCCACCGAGGTGCGGAACAAGCCGGCGACCACCGGCGTCAGCGCGAAGAGCCCGCAGGTGAGCAACGCCGCGTTGGCGCCGGCCCACTGACGGACCGCCTTGTAGAGCACCAGCACCGCCAGAACGCCCTCGACAGCCTGCGGGAGCGCCACCGACCAGGCGTGGAAGCCGAAGATCCGCGCGGACAGCGCCTGGGGCCACACGAAGCCCGGCAGCTTGTCCAGGGTGATCGTGCTCGCGGGGTCGAACGAGCCGAAGACGAAGGCCTTCCAGCTCTCCGAGCCGCTGCGCGCGGCGTTCGCGTAGAAGCCGTGGAAGGAGGCCTGGTCGATCCGCCAGAAGAAGAGCAGGGCCGCGAAGGCGGTGATCCCGAGCAGCGCGGGCCGTGCGTAGCGGGGTTGGTCGGCAGGGGACCGCCACGGACGGTAGCGGCCTGCGCGTCGGACGTTCGGTGAATCCGCAGGCGTGGTGAGGACGCCGGTGACACTTGGAGCCATGTCGCTGACAGTGGGTGACAAACCTGTGAAATCGCCCGATTCGTGTGCGACGCGCCGTCACTCATAACCAGTTCTGCCGAGCGTCTTGCCGGGGACACATAAATCCCGTGCAGACGCACGGTCGTCCTGTTAGCGTTCGTTCCATGCAGCTCGCAGCCGTTTCCACGACGACGCCGGACCCAGTCCCGGCGCGCTGAAAGCTGCTTTCGCAGAACTCCAAGCCCCGGGCGAGTGCCCGGGGCTTTCGTCATGCGGTCACTCGTCCTCCCGTTCCACGCGACGCGACCACGAGGTGACCACGATGAACGACCACCACGACGACCACCGCCACGACCACCGCAACGACCACCGCAAGCTCGGACGTGAGCTCGGCCTCTTCGACACCGACCCGCTGATCGGCGCCGGCCTGCCCTACTGGCTGCCCGACGGCGCCGTCGTCCGCCACGAACTGGAGGAGTACGTCCGCGACCTGGAGCGCCGATCCGGCTACCAGCACGTCTACTCGCCGGTGCTCGGCAAGGTCGAGCTCTACGAGCGGTCCGGCCACTGGGCGCACTACCGCGAGGACATGTTCCCGCCGATGCGGCTCGGCTCGGAGGAGGTCGTGCTGCGGCCGAGCCTGTGCCCGCACCACGCGGTGATGTACCGGTCACGTGCCCGCAGCTACCGCGAGCTGCCGCTGCGGTTCGCCGAGCTCGGGGGCATGTACCGGTCCGAACTCTCCGGTGTGCTCGGCGGGCTGACCCGGGTTCGGGCGATCCAGCTCAACGACGGTCACGTCTTCTGCACCCTCGACCAGGTCGCCGAGGAGGCCGCGAAGGCGCTGGAGCTGATCCGGGAGGCTCATCGCGTCCTGGGTGTCGAGCCGGTGCGGTACCGGCTCTCCCTGCCCGGCGCGGGCGGCAAGTACGTGGCGGCGCCCGAGCTGTGGGAGCGCTCGGCGAAGCTGTTGACCGAGGTGCTGGACGCGTCGGGGCTGCCCTACGAGGCGCAGGAGGGCGAGGCGGCCTTCTACGGGCCCAAGATCGACGTCCAGATCGCCGATCCGGCGGGACGCGAGGCCACCCTCTCCACCGTCCAGGTCGACTTCCACCAGCCCGAGCAGTTCGGGCTGGAGTACGTCGGCGCCGACGGCGGCCGGCACCGCCCGGTGATGGTGCACCGGGCGGTCATCGGCAGCGTCGAGCGGGCCGTGGCACACCTGATCGAGCTCTACGGCGGCGCCTGGCCCGCCTGGCTGGCTCCGGTGCAGGTGGCCGTCCTGCCGCTGTCCGCGGCGGAGGAGGACGCGGCGGCCGCGCTGGTCGACCGGTGCGTGGCGCTCGGCCTGCGCGCGCAGCTGTTGGGGCCCGAGCAGGGCACCCTCGGGGCACGCGTCCGCGCCGCGCGGTCGGCGCCCTACCAGGTGGTGATCGGCGCCAGGGAGGCCGCGGACGGCCTGGTCGCCCCGCGCCTGCGCGACGGCTCCCGTCCGGCGCCGTTGCCCGCGGAGGAGTTCCTCGCCCGGGTGGCGGCGGGCGTCGCCGCCCGCGACCGCGAGCCGCGGCTGGACGGGTGAGGCCCCGCCACTTCGGGTGCGGGGCAGGAGAGTCAGGAGACGGTGATGTGGGTGTCCATGCCCAGGCTCTTGTGGCTGTCGACCGGGCACCACAGCTCGTAGCTGCCCTTCTGGAGCGTGACCGACAGGTTCGCGCTGCCGCCCGGGCCGATCGTCGCGGTCTGGGCGGTCGGCACGCCGGGCCCCGAGATGGCGAGGGCGTGCGACACCTGCCCGGAGTCCTTCGCCACGAACGTGTAGGCGCCGGGGGAGAAGGTGGACTGCGAGAGGTGGAGCGCGAACTCGGTCTCCGTGACGGTGACCGTCGTGGCTCCACCGCTCGTGCTCGCGCTCGCTGCCGCACTGGCGGCCATGCTCGCCGCTGTGCTCGGGGCCATGCTCGCAGCCGTGCTCGGGGCCGCGCTGGTCGCGGCCGGTGGGGAGGAGACGGCCGAGGAGGTGCTCTTCGACGAGCTGCAACCGCTCGTCGCGAGGGCCACCACGAGCGCACCGGCGAGGATTCCGGGAGAGAGAAGACGTGCCATGCCCAGGTACCTATCAGTCCTCGGCGCGAGCGCCGCGCCGCCGCGCGGCACGCCCGAGGTCGTCGTATTTAATTCGGTTGCGCCGTCTCGCGAGCCCGTTAGAGTGGTCGCGTTGCCGCTTGTTCGGCCCTGACGAGAGTGGAGGTGTGCAGACATGGTCGCCGTGATGACGCGGCGCGCGTTCCGCTGCGCGCCAGAAGCCTCCTCTTGTCACCCGCTCGCCGGTTGAGACTCGCGTCCCTGTAGCTGACGCGCTCCGGCGGGCCCTCCCGCTGGAGACTCCTCCCTTGCGCAAGCGTTTCGCCGACAGCGATTCCTTTGTCCGTATCAGCCCCAAGGGCGGCAGCCGTCGTGGCCGCCGTTCCGACCTCGCCGACGACGCCTTCGACCACGTCGAGTTCGACTGGTTCCCGGAGGGCGACGGCGCCTTCGACGACGCCGACGACGCGTCGATCCCCACCGCGACCGGGGCCGACGCCCCGCCGCAGGGCGACCGCTGGTCCACCTGGGACCAGTCCACGCCCACCGAGAAGGGCCCTGAGCCGCGTCCCGACTGGGTGGTGACCGAACTCGCAGCCGTCGACACCGAGTTGGGCATCGTCAAAACCGGCAAGGAAGCCGACGTCTTCCTCGTCGAGCGGTCCGTGCCCGGCACCGGCCGTCGCACGCTCATGGCCGCCAAGCGTTACCGCGACGGCCACCACCGCCTTTTCCACCGCGATTCCGGCTACCTGGAGGGCCGCAGTCACAAGGAGTCCCGGGTCAGCCGGGCCATGGCCAAGCGGACCGAGTTCGGCAAGCAGGCCATCGCCGGCCAGTGGGCCGGGGCCGAGTTCGCCGCGCTCTCGCGGCTCTGGCTGGCCGGTGCGGCCGTGCCCTACCCGGTGCAGATCCTCGGCACCGAGATCCTGATGGAGTTCGTCGGCGACGAGTCCGGCGCCGCCGCCCCGCGCCTGGCCCAGGTGCGGCCCGAGGACGCGGACCTGGACGATCTGTGGAGCCAACTCGGCCACAGCCTCTCGCTGCTGGCCCGCGACGGCTACGCCCACGGTGACCTGTCCGCGTACAACATCCTGGTCCACGAGGGGCGGCTGGTGATCATCGACGTGCCGCAGATCGTCGACGTCATCGCCAACCCGCGCGGCCGCTCCTTCCTGGAGCGCGACGTGCGCAACGTCGGCGCCTGGTTCACGGCCCGTGGCCTGCCCGAGCGCAGGGTCGAGGAGCTGGCCGCCGAGCTCGCGTTCGACGCGCGCCTCGACTGAGGGGCGCGCGAGAGTAGCAGGCGAACGGGGCCGCTGCGGGGAGTTTGCCAGACCCTCCACAGCGGCCCCGCCACAGCTGCGACGGTGGCGAAAGGTCCGGTATCCGCCGGTTCCTTGTCCGATGCCGCCGTCCGGAGGACCCGTGAGGTACTGCCCGACCTGCCGCCGTTACGTCAACGGCGCGTACTCCTGCGCCGGTTGCGGTATCGACGCCACCAAGCTCCCCTACGTCGGCCCGGACGAGCCGCTGACGCGTCGTCAGCCGGTCCTGCCCGCGCTCGCGGAGTCGGTGCCGCAGAGGGAGCCGGAGACGGTGGCGTCGCCCGCGCCGCCGGAGCGGTCGAGGCGGGTGACGGCCACCCACGCCGTGGTCCCGCTCGCCCGCCGCCCCCGCGCCGGGCGGCTGGCCCCGGCGCTGCTCGTGGCCGGGCTCGGTTTCGCGGGCCTGTGTGCGGTGGCGGGCAGCGCCGCGCCCGGCGGCTCGGCTGCCGCGCAGGGCTCCGCGCCGCTCAGCGCGCCGACGCTGGGCGGCCTCGGTCAGTGGGGCGGCGGCCAGGGCAGCCCTGTCGGCGGCGCCGCCGCACCGGGCCTGCCCGGCGGCGGTGCGACCCCCACCAACGCCCCGACCGGGGAGCCGGGTGCGGCCGGCGACACGGTGCCGGTGGCCGCGGTCGCCCCGGCCTCGACGGACCCGGCGGCCCCGACCGCCTCGACCGTCTCGACGACGGGCTCGTCCCCCTCCCTCGCCCCGCTCGCCCCGGTGGCGGACACCTCGCCGGCAACGGCGCCCGGCACCCCGGTCACCACACCGACCCCGGCCACACCGACCACCACGGCGACCTCCACCCCGACGACCCGCTCGGGGCCCACCCCGGCCCCTGCCGCCGCGCCCGCTCCGACCTGCGCCCTCCAGCTCCTCGTCCTCTGCCTGGGCTGACGCGCCTCAGAGCGCGATGCCGCCCTTGCCCGGACCGGAGTCCGTCTCGGACTGCACCTTCGTCCGCAGTTGGTCCAGCCACTCGGCCGCCTCCGCCGCGGGGACACGCTGGAGCTTCGCCTCGTTCCGCTTGGCGATGGTGTCGACGGCACGGGGGTCGGACTCCACCATCTCCGCCACCAGCAGGCAGGTGCCGGGGTCGACCCAGGCGGTCAGCCCGATCAGGGCGTCCGTCCCGACCTCCGCCTCCTCCCCGTCGGCCAGCACGCCCAGGCCCGCGCCGAGCGCGATGCCGATGGCGGCGCCGAGCGGGCCGATGAACAGGCCGAGGACGGTGCCGACCGCGCCGAACCCGACCATCGCGCCGCCGGCGCGCGGGTCGTAGTCCTGCGGGACGGTCACCTTGCCGTCCGTGTCCCGTTCCAGCAGTGCCGCGCGGGTCACCGTCGGCAGCTCCGTGACGTCCGCGAACGCGGCGTCGGCCTTCGCGCGGTCGGTGAGGGTGAAGAACAGGACCTTGTCGTCGTTCTCCATGTCGGAGGACATGTCCTTCACGACGCGCCACCGCCCTCGCCCTGCTCGCGCTCCGTGCGCTCCTGCGCCGCCCAGGCCTCCTCGTTCTCCTGGACCTTCTCCAGGGCGTGCGAGGCCTCCTCCTCCGTCGCGAACGGGCCCAGCAGGAACCGGGCCGGGCACTGGTGGCCCTGTTCGGGGCGGTGGTGGCGCAGGCAGAAGTACCAGGGGTCCGGCTTGCCGAGCTGCGCCTCGTCGAGACCCTCCCGCAGTTCGTCACCGGCGTCCGGCCAGCTCACCTCAGGTCACCTCCGCGCAGGTTCCCCGGGCCGCGGTCGCGGCCGGGTCTCCCCGTCATCCTCCATCGGAAGCGGCCGCCGCGCGGGGGGGGCCCCCCCCCCCGGGGGGGGGGGGGGGCCCCCGCGGGGGGGGGGGGGGGGGCCCCCCGGCCCCGCCGGGGGGGCCCCCCGGGGGGTGGGAGGCGACCGCAGCCGCGAGCGCGGGGAGAG